>NZ_JACSUE010000024.1:0-73146 GCF_014384845.1 Caballeronia sp. EK | reverse complement strand
ATTGCGCTCGGACGAGCATGTGGCGGTGCGCGCAGCGAAGGGCGTGTTCATCTCCGCCGATGCTCAGTTTGCAGCGAACGGCAAGCAACTCGACATGCAGCCTGCTCAAGGTCTGCTCGAACAGGCGTATCAGCAGATGCAGTCGCTCTCCGAAGCGGCCAAGGCAGCTCAGGCGATCGCAGCGGATTATGAGAAGCAGAAGCAGTTTCTCGACGAGACTCTGACCCAACTGAAGAAGGCGGGCGTGCTGGTCAGCGCTCCAGATGGAGTCGGTCTCGTGTCGGGCTCGCATATGCAGTTCAGCGCGAACCAGAATCTAATCGCAACAGCGGGCGGTAGCGCGGACATTGGCGTGCTTAGGCGATTCACCGTCGCGGCGGGCGACGCGATTTCGATGTTCGCGCAGCGCATGGGGATAAAACTATTTGCAAAGGGGAAAGTGGAGGTTCAGTCGCAGAGCGACGAAATGGCTCTTTCGGCACTTAAGGATTTGAGCATTTCGAGTGTAGGTGGCCGCCTTGTTCTCTCGGCGGCCAAGGAAGTGTGGATCGGAGCCGGAGGTTCTTACATCAAGATCAATGCCAATCGAATCGAGTATGGGACGCCCGGTGATATCTACGAGAAGTGTTCGTTCTGGGGCAAGCAAGAAGCTGCATCGATGCAGCTCACTCTTCCCAACTTACCCGACGGCAACCTTTACGAGCAAAACTTCAAAGTTGTGAGCCATTCAGATGGTATCGCAATTGCAGGCGCTCGCTATCAGATCAGGACGGCGAGTGGCGGATTATTCTCTGGTCGGGCTTCAGATGCTGGTGTGACCCGGTTGACCGTTACTAGTCCGGCTGAACGACTTCAGATTCGGGCCGCGGCCGCAGATGCCGATGACTACCACCTGCACTACTGCGACGCCTACGGGAATAAGGTCTGCAATGGCGACAACGCTATCAATCGCATCATCTGATACACATTCTATTGAGAGTAGAAATGGGACCACGGGCTCCAAAAAATGCTGAAGAACCGAAGTATGGTGCCGACGCGACCAGGCTGGAAGCCACCACACCGGTGATGCCTCTTGCTAATCCGCTCGATAAAAGCTACCTCTGCGGTAAGTGCTGTCCTGCGCTTCGGGAGCCACTGATCAACCGCTTGGGCCATCCAATGTACCAGCGCACGGTGACTCGTTCAATATGGGCCGACAACATGTTAGCGAAGCAATATTGGCGCTACAAGGGCGAGGTCGGGTATGACATGACCAAGGAGCCGCCCGCCCCGATCATGTCTGCCAGCGATCAAACGCGGCCGAGTACGTTTCCGCTTTCGGGGATGCAGTCGACCAATCGCGCCGCCCACGTGGCGGCGGAAACGGCGGCCGATACCGCGAGCGATCCACTTACTCGACGGGAACTCGAGGCAGCAGGTGGCAAGCGTCTGCGCATCCCCGATGTAATCGTGCTCAAATGCTCACCTGAACTGCTAAAAGAAATGAAAGCCGGCGCAGCAGACATTCGGCACTTCATCCCAGCGCAGAAAAATATTGAGCGCATCGTTGAAGTCAAATTCGAAGGTGATTTTCTCGACGAATTTCAAGCGCTCGCTTATAAAGACATCGCTGGTGGCGCTGAATTCAATCAGTTGCAACCCGAGCACGCTGATTCCGAGTTGGGCTGTCAGTGTAAGGAGAAGCGGCGCCCGACTCGCGACGTTCCTGTTTTCGCACCGGCACCCGTACCCGCTCGTATCACCGCAAGGCGTCCGGCCCCGACGAAATCCGAGCCCGCGCCGGGCTCGCAAGGGATGCGCCCGCTTAATGAAACGCTGGCTGCTACGCAGACCAGTCAGGTGTCCGGTTGGGAAGTCGTTCTGGTTGGCGTGATAGTTATCGTCGCGATTGCTGCGGCACCCGAAACTGGCGGCGGCTCGCTATTGCTGCTGGCTGCTCCCTGATTCAAGGATATCCCATGACGCCCAAAGAGCTTTCTGATTACGCTTACGACTGCAGCTATCTTGCGCCGGACAGCCATGAGCCTGACTATCGCTATGTGGTCAAACTTGTGCTGCGCGCTACGTTGTTTTTTAGGGATGGACATACACCAAAGATTCGGCAAGCGCTAAAGGCGTGCTTCGACGAGTACTTCGCTGCCTATGGCAATGAGTTGCAGTGGGGCTGGGATCCGCAGCCTGAGAATGAACCGACGCCGTGGCATTTCGACGAGCAACTGATCGACCTGACAAATGAGGCGTTCACAAGTATCAAGGCTGACGACGGTATGGTCCTCGGTTTCGTGAGCAGCCTGAACCCCCACTATGTGGGCGATTATGGGATCAAATGTTTGACCCGCCCAGATTGGGAACAGTCAATTGGTAGGGACAGCTCGTACCTCAGTTTCTGGGTGGCGTGTGACGCGGTGCAGAACGGCCAATGGGATGGCGGGTCCTTTCCATTGCATGATTTTGTGCTCGCATGCTGTAACCGGCTCAATGCTACCCAAGGCTATGCAGGTTTCGCGCTTGCATTGCCACATGAATACGCCCGTTGGGAGCCTTACGAACTGGAGCTTGCGCAAAAATACTACGGAATAGAAATTGACAATCCGATTAACACGATCGGCATGATTCAGAATTGGCGCGGTATCAAAGCAATCAATTGGTACACGGTGCTGGGTGGGCACTATGTGCACAAACTGGGTGGAATCCGAACGATCCGTTCTCAACTCGCCGACCCAGCATTCCGGTTCTATGAGTTTGCGGAAGGCGGCTTGGTGATCCGCGCGGGCGATGGTCCGGAAATGGGAGACGTTGCACGAGGTGCTCCGCCGTTGTACGTCGCCGTCAACCGGGCCGTCCTCCCTGCCAGAACGACCGAAATCCGATCGATGGGACTGGGGTCAAACGCGGGCGAGTTACGCTTCAACCGGCGGCTGACTGATTTGTGGCTACGCCGCTTCGATGCCCCCGGCATCTGGCCTGCGATATAACGATGAGACAGACGATAAGCCGCGTTGGACCTTGTAACGGAACGCACGGTCCTTCGGTCGTAGGATGCCAAACTCGACGTGATAGGGCAGGTCAGGCACGGCCGACGTTTTCATACGTTTTTCATTTTTTCGATATGCGAAAAGAATCATTTCCAATGGCTATCGCAATGACAGTAGTAGTTGTTTCCAGTTCGATTGCGAGTGCGTCGGCATCGACGACGCTCAAGACGTATCGAGCATCGGAAGCATCAACGGTCGAGCCATACGAGGGAACGATCGTGTTGCACGATAACGAACGGAACTCGGTTGGCAAGCGCGCGCTTACCTATCGCATTGCGCTGCGTTCGTCGACTTGTAGTTCGATATTAGAAGGTTCGGCTTTTCTATCTGCTGTGAAGGACGAGATGGGAGACGATTCTGCCTTCTTGCGTAACGGCGACGTCGTAAAGACGAACATCTTCAGAGGGAAAGGTATCGGAGGCGACGTCACGATAATCATGGATGTCGAGTCTAAAAAGCCCAGATACGCCGGCGTGTCTGTAGATAAAGCTCCCATAATCGCTGGCGGGTGCGCGAAGGAGAAGAAATTCGATATCGACTTTTACTGAGGAAAATCAGCTTCTCTATGCGCGATATCCGATATCCGATGTATCGACGCACGAATACTAAGAAACAGATCGCTAGGGTGTTGCCAACGTACGGCCCCGGCGGCTTCCGCGTTTAATAAAGGACCTTCTAGTGATCAATCTAATCCGTCTGGGCGACGCCACCGACCACGGTGGCCGCGTCATCACCGCGTCGGCCACTATGAGCTATGACGGTCGAGCCGTCGCCCGCAAGGGCGATGAGGTGACCTGTCCAAAGCACCCGGACATCAAGCCCAATCTGATCATCGATGGCGATGAAGAGACGATGGACCATGGCATGCCCGTCGCTCGCCACGGCTATCGCGCGATGTGCGGCTGCCATCTGATCTCCAGCCTCATTTGAGCGTTGCACATGCCTGTCGTATTGCCTTCGGTTGAGTCGCCAGAGCTTCGCCCGCGACCGGCCAATCCGTTTGTCTGGCTTGGTCTGCTGCTCGCCTTCATGGTGGCAGGTGTTGTCATCACCCTCGTCACGTGGCCGAAGGGCGAGTCGACCGGCACGCTCGAGTTCTGGCTTTCGCTGTTAGCCCGCCCCGTGCTCTTGTGGGGCGTCGCGCTGGGGCTGCGTCTAATCTATTTCGATCAGGAAAGCGAGCGCCTCGACGCGGTGAATGAGGTGCTGCGCGAGGAACGGGATAGAGCGCTGCAGTACGCGAGCGAACCGCTAGCCGCCATGGCTTGCGCCTACCTCACCGGCGCAGGCGATACAGGATTGGCCGCCAATATCCTGCAAGGCGCGAGCGTGCTGGAGGCGCGCACGTCCATCGACGGACGAGAGGGAGTTCGACACTCGGCGCTCGATCTCGCGAGCGACGACGAGAATCCATCCCGCTATCGGGTTTGTTTCGCCCGGTTGATCGCATCCATGGAGAGGACGGTGCGCGGCTTGCCGCTGGACGTTCCCTTCGGAGTGCGCTTGCAGTTGCCAGCAGACGTCGATAGGGAAACACTACGCCAGACCTGGCAGACATGCTGGGACGAAAAGTCGATGCGCCGCTGCGAGGCGAAGCTCGTGCCGAACGAGCAGGGCATCATGGCGCTAGACGAATGGCTCGACTGTCACGGTGGCCCCGCGTTGGAGAACGTGCTTCTTTTCGTCGCCGTCCAGCTGCACGATGTGCCTCCTCGGAACAGCGCGGAGGTGGCGAGCGCCGTGCTCGTCGGCTGGCCTCAGTTGCTTTCTCGGCAAGAGATCGCTTATCTCGGAGCGCTGCATCGCCCGGTGCAAGGGCAGCGCGAGGATCTTAAGTCCTGCGTGTCGACAGCGCTGCAGTGGGGCCGAAGCACGGCTGCAGAAATCGGCGATCTATGGCAGGCCGGTCTTGAGAAGGACGACAAAGGCGCGGTGAATCAAATCATGTCGGACCTGAAGATCGGCGTGTCGAGCGGAAATGATTTAAGCGGAGTCCACGACATCGATCTGGCGCTGGGTCAACCCGGCTGCGCGTCGGGGTGGCTTGCGCTTGCGTTGAGCCTTGAACACGCGGTGAAAACAGATAAGCCACAGTTAGCGGCATGGAGAGAAGGTGTGTTGCATTTCGCTGTCGTGCAGCCTGTCGTTCGGCCCCATCAATCAGAAGTGAAAGAAGTGAACGCATGAAGTTTTTTCGCAAGCCTTCGGGCTATTGGGTTCTCGTCGTTGCATTGACGATCGGCGTTGCCTTGTACGCCTGGTTTCATGGCGAGGGTATTGATCCCTCGCCTCTCAAACGTGTTGGATATGTTGCTTTCATCGGCATGTTCGCGCTGACGGCGCGCGCTCGCCTAACAGGCCTGTGGCGCACCGTCGTGCGTAAAACTCCACGCGACGATGCCAGGCGATATGAACGAGACGCGTCTGCGCGTGCGACGACGACCGATAGTGACGCAGGCGAAGTCGTGGCACGCCGGCGCTACGATCTGGAGTCTACGTTACGCCATCGTTATGGATGGCGCTGGCGATCTCTGACGCGATGGATCGCAGTGGTCGGTGACGAAGCGCGCGTCAAATCCGTGGTGCCGGGACTCGTCGATGCGGGCTATGTGATCGCCGGCGATACCGTGCTTATTCACGCGAAGCAAGACCGGGAGAACCTCGACGCGGGTTGGTTGAGGCAGATCCGGCAGCTGCGTCGGCGCCGTCCTGTCGATGCGATTGCTGCGCTCACGCACACATCCCCTAACTTCGGCGGTGCCGCGAACGGGGAGCTTCTTGCTCAAATGCTGACCCGTCACGCGCGCACTCTGCGATGGGCCGCGCCGGTCTATCTGATCGAAGTCACGGACTCTGACGTTGATGCGTTTCACGACGTCGACATCGTGGGCAAGACGTGGCGGCGGACGTATCAATCGGGTGAACTGGCGCAGTCCCTGCATAAACTCGCTGGACGTCTTGCGAATGCTGGCGTAGCACGGTTGGCACAGAATGCCAGCGACCGCTACCTCGCCGAACTGTCTGTCCATATCGAAAAATCCCGCGCGGCGCTGTGCGATCTGGTTGCGCGGGCGAGCGAGTCGCGCCTGGTACGGAGTTCAGTGCAGGGACTACTGTTCGCGCCGCTGACAGTCAAAGGCGCGGTCACTCAGTTGGCTCGACAAGCGGACGTCCCGGCATCCGCTGATGAACAACACACGCAGCTTGCGCTTTGGACCACCATCGCTGCCCACAGCCGCACGGTCCACGGCCACCGCGTCGGCTTTTCATTGTCGACCGCAGCAGCCTGGGCAACAAGCGCCGCCGCTGCGCTCTGGCTGCTGGGATCGATGATCTCCGGCGTTGCCAACCGCTCATCGATGCAGTCAGCGGCCTCTACGCTGCAAATGGCCTCGTCCCCCCACACCGCGACACAGGCGTTGCTCGCGTTCGACACAATGAACAAACAACTCGACACGCTCGAAGTCCACCGCAAAGAAGGCGCACCGTGGCACACACGCTTCGGTCTAAACCACGATGCCGCCCTCTACGACTCTCTCTGGCCGGCCTATCAGAACGCTGCATCGCGCGCCCTGATCGAACCGCTCAGGGCCAAGCTCGAAGAACGGCTGCAACAACTCGCATCACTCTCCGACGCTGAAATCGCCAGCGGCGGCAACACGCAGGTGCAAGCAGCCTACGACACGCTCAAGACGTACCTGATGCTGGCTCATCCCGAGTACGCCGACGCTGCATTCCTGACCACGCAACTGCTGGCGACCAATGCACCAGTGCGACCGAAGAACGCATCGATCACTCAGGGCACATGGGAAGACCTGCGCCAACATGCGATCGCCTTCTATGCAAACCACCTGAAACGCGACGCAACCCCCGCGATCGTGCCCGACGCATCCCTAGTCGCTTCCGCGCGCCAAACGATCATCGGCGTGCGGGGCCTTCAGAACTCGACGGACGCGATCTACCAGCAGATCATCGACGAGACGAAACCAAAGTACCCGCCGATCACCCTCGCGACGCTCTTGGGCGATCACCCGAGCCGCGGCCTCTTCAACACGACGGCTACCGTTCCCGGCGTATTCACCCGCGCCGCATGGGACGAACGCATTCCGAAAGCGATCGACGAGGCGAGCGAACAGCGCACTGTCACAGGCGACTGGGTGCTGTCCGATGCGAAGATCGACAACACCGCGCCCTCGACGCTCAAAGCGGAGTTGCGCCAGCGCTACTTCGACGACTACGCCCGTGCCTGGGCGCAGTTCCTGAACAGCATCCGGTGGCAGAACGCGTCGTCGCTCTCGGGTACGGTCGATCAGTTGACGCTGCTCGGCGATCCGCAGCGTTCGCCGCTCGTCGCGCTCATGAACGCGATCGTCTATCAGGCGAGCGCGGGCGCCTCGACGCAATCGCTGTCGGACAATCTGATCTCGAAGGCCCAGTCATGGGTTGGCAAAGACGAGAAAGACCCGTCTAAGCAAGCGCAGCCACAACTGGCTCCATTGGCGACCGCGTTCGGTCCGATTCTGCGATTGAGCGGCGCCGATCTCACAACGGCGCCAGCCGCAAACGGCAAGACACCTGCGCAAACGATTGCGTTGGGCGAACTGAGCCTGCCGCGCTATCTGGAGCGTGTGACGGCGATGCGCCTGAAGACGCAGCAGATGATGCAGAGCGCCGACCCCGATGCGATGTCGCGCACCGCCGCGCAAGCGGTGCTGCAGGGCAAGACCTCAGATATCGCCGACAGCCGCGACTACGCAAGCCGTCTCGCCGCGAGCCTCGGCGAGCAATGGTCCGGCTTTGGCAGGCTGTTCGAAGCGCCGCTCGATCAGACGTGGCAAGTCGTGGTGCAGCCCGCGTCATCGAGCTTGAACGAGATCTGGCGCACGTCGATTGTCGCCGACTGGAATCGTGCGTTCGGCGGGCGCTATCCATTCGCCGACTCCGACAATGACGCCTCGCTGCCGGATATGGCGCGCTTTCTGCGCATCGACAACGGCGTGATCGCGAAATTCATCGCGACGCAGCTTGCCGGTGTGATCGAACTGCAAGGCGATCACTGGGTGCCCACGCAGGGTGCGAATCAGGGAACGCTCACGCTCGATCCGGCGTTCCTCACGGCGCTCAACAAGCTCATGCGCGTGTCGACCGTGCTCTTTCCTACGGGCGACGCGCGTGTGCGCTTCGAGTTGCGCGGCGTGCCGACGCCTGGCATCACCGACATGAAGCTCGTGGCATCGGGCCAGCAACTGCACTACTTCAACCAGTTGGAGCAATGGGTGCCGTTCGAGTGGCCCGGTCAGGCACTCGACAACAACGCTCAGTTGCAGTGGCAAACGGAGGAAGGCGGCTTGCGCTCGACGATGTACGCGCAGGGCCGCTTCGCGCTGATTCGCCTGCTGGAACGCGCCAAAGTTTCGCAGCAGGACAACGCGCGCTACGTGCTGTCATGGACGCCCGATCAGGGGCTCAGCGCACCGCTTTCGGTGCAACTGCGCGCGGAGGCGGACGCCGGGCCGCTGGATGTGCTGCAGTTGCGTCACTTCACGCTGCCCACGCGAATCTTCGTGACGAAGACCGTCGCAGATAAACCATCAGGGCCGACACCTCCACCTTTGCCGCCAGGCGCGCTCGCCGCCGCGCAGAAGGTCGGCGTGCCCTTGCCGGAGACCAAATGATGCTGGCCGGATTGTTGAAGACGTTGTTCCCATCGCGCGATGCGGAGCAGATGAACCGTGCGCGGCTCGAAACGTGGAGTGGTTGGCTCGCGCCATTCGCAGGCGATGCCGTCGTCGGCCGCGACCCCGGCTACGAAGACGCCTTTTTCGAGCTGAAGGATGAAGCGGGCAAGCTGTCCGATATCGATGACGTACTGATCATCCGCTCGTGCGAGCAACTGACGAGGGATGTCGGCAAGGATCTGCGCGTCGCGGGCTTTTATGCGTTCGCCCGCCTGCGCCAGGACGGCGCGGCCGGTTTTGCCGACGGACTGGAACTCGCCGCCGCGCTGATCGATCGCTTCGGCGAAGCGCTTCATCCCGCGCGCGCCGAAGCGAAGAAAGGTGCGCTCGACATGCTCGCAACCGCGCGCATCCTCGATCTGCTCGATGCTCGCGGCGCGTTCGCATCCGCCGATCTGGAGCGGGCGATAGCCGCGCTCGATGTGATCGTCGGGCGCACGAATACATGGAACGAGGCCGCGCGCCCGACGCTGCAAACACTCGTCGCGCGCTTCGAACGTAAAGACGATGCCGTCCAGAGTGCGGAGCCGAGCACGACCGCTCCCATCCCCGTCGGCTCGACGTTGCCAGCGTCGGGGCCGATCGCCTCTGCGCGTGATCTGCTCGATCAGGCTCGCACGATGGCCGCGTGGCTGCGCGATCAGGAGAACGGCTATCTGCCATCGACTCGGCTCGTGCGCAGCATCCGCTGGGACACGCTGCATGAAGTGCCGCCCGCGGACGCCAGTACGCGCACGCGGCTCGTGCCGCCGCGCAGCGAGATTCGTCAGCAGTTCAAGCGGCTCGTGCTGCAGAAGCAGTGGAACGAGCTGCTGGAACGCGTCGAAGGCGCATTCATGGAAGGCGTCAATCACCTGTGGTTCGATCTCCAATACTTCCAGCACGTGGCGCTCGATAACGTGGGCGCACCCTACAACGCATGGCGCGATCTGTTGCGCGCCGACTTCGCTCTCTTTCTGGAGCGCCTTCCTGGTATCGAGCGTCTTGCATTCAACGACGGCACCCCGTTCGCCGACGACACCACGCTCGAATGGATCGCACGTCACGCGGTCGTGCGCAATCTGGAAGCGGGCGAGAGCGTGGCGAGCTTGCCCGTATCCGCCGATCACGAAGGCATCGCGAGCGACTGGCCCGAGATCGAAGCGCAGGCGCGCGATCTCTCGACGCGCGAAGGCATCGAGGCCGCTTTTGCGTGGCTCGAGGCGCTGTCCGGAATGAAGACCGAACGCCATCGCTACTTGCAGCGGCTCGTGATGGCGCGCATCGCGGAGAACGCAGGCCGCGTCGATACGGCGCTCGCGCTCCTGACGGAACTCGACACAGCGGCCAACGCGCTGCCGCTCACACGTTGGGAACCGGCGCTGATCTTCGAGGTGAAGCAGCAACTCATGCGCGCCCTCAAAACGCAAGCCACGCGCAAGGACGCCGACAAAATCGCCCTGACGAATCGCATCAACGAATTGCGTAACGAACTGACCGTGCTCGATCCGGCGCGCGCCCTGACCTTGTCGTAACAAATCCAATGAACAAAGACACATCGCTCGACGTCCACAACGACGCTGCTCAACCCGACCCGGTTCTGCGCTACTACGAAGCCGAAATGCGCTATCTGCGCGAAGCGGGCCGCGAATTCGCGCGCGCACATCCGGACCGTGCGCGCATGCTCAATCTCGATCGCGTGGGCGACCGCGATCCCTATGTCGAACGCCTCTACGAAGGCTTTGCGTTCCTGACCGGCCGGCTCCAGCAAAAGCTCGACGACGAGCTGCCCGAACTCACCGAAGGTCTCGTGAGCCTCTTGTGGCCACACTACCTGCGGATGATTCCATCGCTTTCGATCGTGGAGTTGAGTCCGCTCGGCGAGAAACATCAGCGCACCGAGCACGTGCCCGCGGGCGTCGCGGTACGCTCCGCGCCGATTCCGGTCGTCAAGGAGTCGGGCGACGGCACGACAGGGAAGACCGTCCAGTGCCTGTATCGCACGACGCAGCCTGTCGATCTGCATCCGTTGCGCCTTCTGCGCGCGGGGCCGTCCGTGCGTCACGATGGCCGCTCGGTGATTCGCCTGGCCTTCGAACTGGATCACTCGGCCAATCGCAAAGAGACGGATCTCTCTTGCCTGCGCCTGCACCTGAGCGCAGATCAGCCGACGGCATTCGCCATGCATCTGGCGCTCACGCGTCAGGTGCATGCGATCGAATGGCGCATCCCCGAGGTGCGCGATGGCGAAGCGCTGCCGCTCAAAGGCCTGACGATCGAACCGGCGGGTTTCGCGCCCGACGAACGCCTGTGGCCGAAGTCGGACGCCGCTTTCTCCGGTTATCAGTTGCTGCTCGAATACTTCACGTTCCGCGAGAAATTCCTGTTCGTCGATCTTTGCGGTCTGGACGTGGACGCGCTGCCCGAGAACTCGACGCACTTCGAACTGGATATCGTGCTCAATCAGACGTATCCCTCCGATCAGCGCTTCAGCAAGGATAACGTCCGCCTCTTCTGCACGCCGGTCATCAACCTGTTCGAGCTGGATGCGGAGCCGGTCGTGATCGATCATCACGAAACCGAGTATCGCGTGGTGCCGGCTGGGCATCAGGGCGAGCACGTCGAAACGTATTCGGTCGATGCGGTCGAGGCATTCGATCACCTCACCTCCGAGCGATACGAATACGTGCCGTTCGCGACCTTCCGGCATCGCGGCGGCATGTTGCGGCATGAATCGCCTGAACGGTATTTTCATACGCGCGTGCGCCCGGGCATGGACGGGCTGCACGAGACGTGGCTCATTCTCGGCGGTAACGCGTGGGAAGCCATGGAAGATTTGCCCGAAGAGAGCGTGTCATTGCGTGTGACGGGCACGAACGGCATGTTGCCGCGCAAGGGTCTGCGCGAAGCGCGTCTCGACGAACTGGCGGAAAGCACGCCGAACGTCGCTGGCGTGAGAAATCTCATCGCGCCGACCTTGCCGTTGTATCCACCGACAGGCGATCGTTTCCAGTGGCGCGTGCTATCGCATCTCGCGCCGAACTTTCTGTCGATGATGAACGCGGAAGTGCTGCGCGGTGCGCTCGCGCTCTACGACTGGACCAATGACGAACTCAATCGCCGGCGTCTGGCGGGCATCCTGCACGTGTCGGAGGAATTGCTCGAAGAAGTCACCGGCGGCGCGGTGGAGCGCGGTGTGCTGATCGAAGTAACGCTCGATTCACAAGCATTCTCGGGCGAGGGCGACGTCATGCTCTTTGGCGAACTGCTGCATCGGTTCTTCGAACTGTACGCCGAGGTGAATCTGTTCACGAAGCTCGCGATCGTGAGTCTGCCGACGCAGGCGCGTATCGATTGGCCGCGCAGCAAGACTCATCGGGCACCGCTATGACGCCGCGCGATATTCCCGACATCGAGCCGCTGGTCGCGGCTTTGCTCGCACGTGCGCCGCGCATGAACTTCATGCAGTTGTGCAGACTGCTCGAAGCGCGCGCGCCGGATCAGCCGGGCTTCGGCCAGCGTGACACGCTCGAACACGAGCCGGTGCGATTCCGGCCGCGTCCGCGCATGGGTTTTCCGGCGGGCGAGATCGCCGGCGTCGAGTTCGATGACAACGACGACGACTTCCACAGCGTCCCCTTGGCGCCGACCGTGCGCACGACATTCATGGGCTTATACGGCGTGGACGCGGTGATGCCCACGCACTACCTCGACGATATCGTCCAGCGCGAGGAAGGGCACGAGGCCGTCGAAGCGTTTCTCGATCAGTTCAATCACCGGATCGTCACCCTGCTGTACCGCGCGTGGAAGAAGTACCGCTATCCCGAGACGTTCGGCCACGGCGGCGCCGATGCGCATTCACGCAATCTTCTGTGTCTCGCGGGCCTGGGATGGGGTAACAAGCCCGCCCGATCAGGCTTGCCCGATGCGCGCGCGCTGGCGCTGCTCGGCCTGATGATCCAGCGCACGCGCACGCCCGAGGGATTGGCGGGCGTGGTGGCGCTGGGCGCGCCGGGCATCGATGTGCGCGTCGATGAATTCTGGCCGGTAGCCAAACGCGCGGGCAAGGCGCAACCGTTGACCGCAGCAACCTCGAACGAAAACGATAAGCGTCGCGGACTCGGTGGCGGCTATGTGCTTGGCAAGCGTCTGCCCTATCGCAGCCGAGCGGTGCGCGTGACGCTCGCGCCACAGAACGCGCAGCAGGCGAGAGATCTGTTGCCCGGCGCATGGCTGCATCGCGATGTGATGGCGCTGCTGAAAATCTATATCGGCACCAAGGCGGATGTGCATCTGCGCATGCAGATGTCTTCGCGCTTCGCGCCGGAGCCGTCGGTGGGTCAGCAACGGACTGAAGTCGCGCCGCGTCTTGGCTGGACCGTCGTGCTGCCCGCGCAGCAAGAGCGCGTCATCACGGTGGAACTGGGCGTGTGCGAGGCGTTTCCGTCGCCGCAGGCCAATCCGTATCTGCAACCGCGTGCCGCATGAGATACAGGAAATGTTGAATCCACAAACAGCAGCCGCGATGTTCATAACCCTCTCTCTGTCGGGATGCGGCGTGTGGCAAGCCGCATCCGACTCGACGGTGAACGCCTACGACACGGTATTCCATAACCGTGGCAAAACGGTAGACATCGATCTGACCGCCCACGCCGACCTGAATCGGGATGACGCGGGGCATGCGAAATCGGTGGCGGTGCGCGTGTATCAGTTGAAGGATCGCAAGCGTTTCGATGACGCCTCGTACAACGATCTCCTCAACAACGACGACACCTTGCTCGCGCAGGATGTGCAGGCACGTACGGCGGTAGTCGTCAATCCCGGCGGATCGGCGAGCACGTCGCAGCCGATGGAACGAGAGACGAAGTTCGTCGCGATCGCCGCTTTCTATCAGAACGTCGGCAAGGCGGGAGCGTGGAGGCTGATCGTACCGACGAAGAAGCTGCCGGACGATGCACCGCTGAAGCTGACCTTGTCGGACAGAACGCTCGACATATCCAATGACAACGCGAAGCCCGCCAGGAAATGAACGAAGTCCCGTCTTCGGACTACAACCCGAATCTGATGATGCGGCGCGCGCTGAATGCGCTCCTTCAGGACGGTTTGCAACGTCTCCAAAGCGCTGCCCGCGAGCGCCACGGCGAATGTCTCGATACCGCTTATACCGGACCGCAGAGCTACTATAAATTTCGCTGCGCCGAAGGACATGAATGGGAGCAGACGGCAGCCAGGACATTGCAGGGCAATTGGTGCAAAGCCTGTGTGCGGATCGAAAGGCAGACGCCGCTCGGCGTGATGCATGTAATCGCCGCGTCGCGCAATGGACGTTGTCTTTCGCTCGAGACGCGAACGGAAAACGTGAAGCTGACGTGGGAATGCCAGTCGGGCCACGTGTGGCAGGCTCGTGCGGAATCGATCAGACACGGCGCCTGGTGTCCGAAGTGCGCGGCCCACGAACGTCAGAAGCTTCGCGCGGATCAAGCCCTTGACGTCAAGCTGCAACGTCGCGTCAGAGCGTCCGCTGCACACTCGTCGCTCCATCCCGCGCTGGTCAGATTGCATGATTACGCATCGAAGCTCGGATGGCGCTGTCTCGCTCAAGCGTGGTCAGGCTACTACACGCATTACGACTTCGAATGCGAGAACGGTCATCGAGAGAAGCGCGCAGCATCGCAGTTCATGTTCGGCAAGCGCCATCGTCCTCGATGCGCTCAGTGCGAAGCCACTGAACATGGCGAATCCAATCAGAAAACAACGTAGCAGAGCAGGTTCACGAAACGATGCAAAACAGACTCGACGCTTCACGCAATTTCACCGGGTGCGCGCGCGTGCGGCTCGCCACCGCGGTCGCCATCGCGACGCTCACACTGGCCGGCTGCGGCGCATGGCAGGCCACGAAAGACAGCACCGTCGGCGCGGCCCAATGGCTCTTCACGACGCAGGTCAAGTCGATGAACGTCGATCTCGACGCGCGCGCCGCATTGAACGAAACGACGAGCGGAAGACCGCTCTCGACGGTCGTGCGGTTCTACCAGTTGAAGGACTCGAAGACCTTCGCGCAGCTCGAATACATTCAGTTGCAAAACAACGACCTCGAATTGCTCAAGACGGACCTCGTCGCGACGAAGGACGTCGTCATGCGTCCCGGCGCGAGCGCGAGTCTGCGCGAGCCAATGGAGAAAGATGCCGAGTACGTAGGCGTCGTGGCGTTCTTTCGTACGCCTGACAGTGACGGTGTATGGAAGCTGTTGATTCCGAAGCAGCAATGGAAAGACACAGATCCGGTGAAGATTCAGGTACAAGGAAACCGGCTCGCCTATCAGGGCGCGAATCCAAAGCCCATAACGCGCGATACGCCGCAGCAGTCCGTGCCCGCTTTGGCCGCGTCGGCCGCATCGGCGGCATCGAGTGTCTCGGATGCATCGGCGACGGGCAAGGCCGCGTTGCAGAACCTGAACACCGCGGCCGACGCAGTCAAAAGCGCGAAAGCAAGCGCAAGCGCTGTGCCCCGCAGCGTCAGTGGATTGCTTTCGAACTGAGCAGTGTCTGAACCACAACCCTTTACCACCACAGCAGGAAGCAACATGAAGCAGTTCCTCTCTCTCACCGCGTGCGCGCTTTCGATCTCCCTTTTGTCGGCCTGTGCCACCGGCCCCGATCGCGACAAGGAGATCGCCCTCAATCAGCAAGTAGGCATCGAAGTCACGCAAACGCCCGAGGGCGTGCAAGTGCGTCTGCCCGACCGCGTGCTGTTCGACTTCGACAAATCCGGTCTGCGCGGCGATTCCGGACCCGCCATCCAGCGCGCGGTCGTGTTGCTCAAGCGCAGCAAGAAGTCCGTGATCGTCGAGGGTCACACCGACGATACCGGTACGCACGAGTACAACCAGGCGCTCTCCGAATCGCGTGCGCAGACTGTCGCGGGCGCGCTGGAAGAGCGAGGCATCGCATCCTCGCGCGTCACCACGAAGGGTTTCGCCTACGACCGCCCCGCAGCAAGCAACGCCACCCCCGAAGGCCAGGCGAAAAACCGCCGCACGGAAATCGTGGTGATCGGCGAATCGCTCGACGCGATCATGGGCAAGCCGGCAAAGCGGAACTGACGCAAGTCACTCGCTGATCGGCGAGCGCCGTCGGAGGTCGGCTGAAAATCGGCCGACTACCTCCAGTATCCAGCCGCGTAATGCCGATATCCCCATCCCGGACGCCCGCCCCAATAACCCACCGCGACAGACGGCGCATACACCGGAGCGGGCGGCGCGTAATAAGCGACTGGCGGCGCATAGACCGGAACCGGCGCAACCGGCGCAAAGGGCGCCACCGGAATCACGGGCGCGTACGGAGCAACCGCCACGACAGGCGCGACAGGCATAACCGGCATCCCCACACTCATGCCGACGAACACATGCGCCTGAGCGCTACCCACCAGTCCGACACCAAGCAGCGTAGCGACGGCGACATAACCGATTTTTTTCATGATCCTTCTCCTGGAAACGCGGTGCGGCATGATCACGCATCGGTTGAGAAGGATTGTGGGCGTCGACAATGAGCGAAGAATGAGCGCTCATTCAGTCCCGCAGTCGTTGCAGGTGTTGTCGATGTACCTTGCCGCCTTGCCGCGCTCGGGCGGGCTGACCTGCATATAGCCGCCGTCGAGGATGTTATGACGGACGACGTTCCCGCTATAGTCGACGCCGCCCTCGCCATTGGACCCGCCCGTGATATTGCCGCCGTTGATCATGCGGTTGCATTCGAGGACGTTGCCGCCGGTGTCCTGCGTGGCGTCGTTGTTCTCGGGGCCCATGCGGCAGTTATCGGCCAGATTGTAGGCAATGCGTCCCTTGACCGAGCCAACCAGCGCGATGCCGTAGAGCGGGCAGTTGGCGAACGAGTTGAACACGAGAACAGCGCCGGTCCCGCCGCCTTGCCCTTCGGTCTGGAACATCGACTGGCCGAAGAAATCTCGGAAGCTGTTGCCCGCGAGCGTGAAGTTGTCAACCGCGCCGTTGGTCTGCACCGGAATATCGTAATGTCCGGGGCTGTCCCAGTCACGGATGCGGGTCGGATTCGCGCCCACGAAGTTACAGCCGACGAGACTATTCCCCGTCGACGGACCCTCGAAGTTGAACATGTTGCTGTCCTCGCGGACCGTCTTCTTGAGCGTGGCGCCGGGCTCGCACTGGATATGGCGGTTACTGGCCGTGATGACCACCGTGTGATTCAGCACATAGGTGCCCGCGGGCACGAGCACGTCGCCGGCATCGATCGCGGCCTGAAATGCTTTGGTGTCGTCGGTCTTGCCGTTGCCAGTGGCGCCGAACGCCTTCGGGCTGCGCGGATCGACCAGTTTGGGCGGCGTGAAGGAAGTGTCCGGGCAACTCGCTGTCGCCGGGACCGGCGAACTGGTGAGGCTCGCGCGATGGGCGCCGCTATCGCGTTCGTCTCTGAACTGCCGCCACCAGCGCATGAGGTTATGCAATGTAAGGCGATCCAGGAGACGGCCATCGTCCCAGGCAGCGTAGACCGTCTGAAAGTGTCTGGTTACGCCGGGTGTGTTGATCACGAGCAAGGAAACGACAATCAATATCACGCCAACCACGATCGATTTCTTCATTGACATCCCATGCACGCTTTGGATTTCTCGATGGCGAGGCCTCGGTAAGCCGTCGCGCAGCCGCAACTCTCGCACGTTATGGCTGCCGACTTCTGCCCGGTAGCACACCAGGCGAGCGTGCGAGATGCTTGCGCCAAACCGCATCATCGCGCGCCGGTGGCGTGGCGAACAGTCCGCCCGTCACGTTTGATGCACGCTCCCTCGGTGCGCAAGCGGCCAGCCGGTCCTGCGCGGATCGGGTTCATTTGCCGGAGGAAGCGTGCTGACCGCAACAGTGCAATCGCTAAGGGAGCGTCTGCTTGGCGTTCATCAGGATCACAAGCGCATCGCGAGGAGCGCTTTCGTCCTGCTGTTATTCGTGCTCGCCGGGAAGTTCATCGGCGCATCGAAGGAAATGGCGATCGCCTACCGATACGGCATCAGCGGCACCGTCGATGCCTATCAGCTCGCACTCACGCTCGTCACCTGGCTGCCCGCGACGATCACGAACCAGTTGAGCGTGCTGCTCGTTCCCGCGCTCGTCGCGCTCAGAAACGACAAGGCCCGGCAGAACCAGCTTCTCGGCGAACTCGAAGGGGCGGGACTCGCCATCGGCATCGTGTTTTCGTTGCTGCTCTATTTTTTCTGGCCTCACATGGTGGGCTTCTTCTCGGGAAGCCTCGCCGAATCGACCCGCGAGATGTGCCGTCAGATGGTCGTCGGGATGACGCCGGTCGGCGTGCTGGCCTTCACGATCTGCATCTCGGCCGCCCGGCTCCAGGCCTCCGAAAAGCACATCAACACGCTGCTCGAATGCGTGCCGGCGATCGCGTTGCTCGTTTTCGTGCTGAGCGCGCGCGACAACACGTCGACCATGCCGCTCATCGTGGGCACGACGATCGGCATCGTGATCCAGGCGGCGTGGCTCCGGATACTCGCGAAGAGAGCCGATGCCGTGCCCGCGCGTCCGCGTCTGTCGCTGCGGGCGAAGGAGTGGCCGGGCATGACGCGCTCGATGGGCATGCTGTTGATCGGCTCGGTGGTCGCGAATCTGTGGCTTCCCGTCGATCAGTATTTCATGGCGCATATGGGCGATGGCGCCATCGCGACGCTCGGCTACGCGAACCGCCTCCTCTCGCTGCTCGTGAGCATGGGCGCGATCGCGATCAGCCGGGCAACCTTGCCGATCCTTTCGGAAATCCTGCATCGGGGCGATCATGCGCGGGCGCGCAGCACGGCCATCAAATGGTCGTTCGTGATGCTGGCCGTGGGATCGGTCGGCGCCGCGATCGCCTATATCTTCGCGCCGTATGCGATCAAGCTGTTCTTTCAGAAGGGCGCGTTCACGAGCGAGGACACGATCGCGGTCACGAGCCTGTTCCGCTTCGGGCTCTCGCAGATACCTTTCTCGTTCGGGATGTGCGTGCTGATCCAGTTGTTCGCGAGCGAAGCGCGCTACAGGGCGATCACGGTCATTTCCGTGCTGGGCTTCGCGACCAAGCTGGCCGCCAATGCGGTTCTGATTCGCTTCTACGGTCCGCTGGGCGTGCCGCTCGGCACCGGAGTGGGCGCGGCCAGTGTGCTGGCCTGCTATCTCTTCTGGACCCGCTTCGCGCCGCCTTATGTCGGCAAGAGCGAGCAAGGTCACGACTGATCGCGGGATCGTCGGCCGCTCCATATCGGCGAGCGGCCGACGATCCTGCCAGCACTTCTACGCGCGCCGGACCATGACGCTGTGACCGCGGCGCTGCACTTCCGACTCGTCTTCCACGCCGTACTCTCTGTCGAGCGCGGCGGCGGCGGCGTAGACGCCCGGCTCTTCGATCACGCCCGCGTGATTGCCCGGCACTTCCGCGACTGTCAGCCCGCCGCGTGCGATCTTGCGATACAGCGGCAGCGGATCGCCCCGGTCCTCGTCGCGCAAGGCCGCGCGCACATAGACGATCCGCCCGCCCGCGTACGGCTTCGGCCGATAGTTGTTCATCGCGGTGCGGCACGTATCGCGCATGCGCCTCAAAACCGGCGGCATGGGATCGGCGGCGGCCGGTGCCGCCTGCGCCTGCGGCACACGGCCGAGCCGCATCGCCACCTTGTTCACGGCGGCGTGGAACTTGGCCGCCGCGAAACCGATGCGCGCTTTCGGGGACATGCCGGAGAGCGTCTTCAACAGCCGGCTCGCATAATCGCGCCTGAATTCGAGCAACGCGAACCACGGCAGCCAGCGTTCCTGCACGTAGGTGTCGAGCAGACACACGAATTCCGTGCGCTCGCCCGCGCCGAACAATTGCTGCGCGATTTCGAGCGCGATCAGTCCGCCGAAGGAGAAGCCGGCGAGCGCATACGGCCCGCTTGGCTGAACCTTGCGAATCTCGTCGACGTAGGTTTTCGCCATTTCCTCGACGCGGCGTTGCGGCGGCGTTTCACCGTCGAGCCCGACCGCTTGCAGACCGTACACCGGGCGCGGCCTGCGCAGGCTCCCGATGAGTCGCGTGCATTCGAGCACCGAGCCCGTCACGCTGTGCACGAAGAAGAGCGGCGCGCCGTCGCCTTCGCGCATCGGCACCAGCACTTCCGATGTCTGCGGCAGCGCGCCGTTTTCGATCACGTCGGCGAGTTTGGCGATGGTCGGCGCGCGCAGCATCGTCGCAAGCGGAATCGGGCGGCCGATGACCGGCTGCAATTCAGCGAGCAGCCGCGCCGCAAGCAGCGAATGTCCGCCGAGCTCGAAGAAATTGTCGTCGCGGCCGATCGGCGCGAAGGCGAACAACTGCTCCCATTTGGTGCGCAGCAGCCGTTCCAGTTCTTCACGCGTGGCGTAGGTCTGCGGCGAATCGGCGGAGCGAGGCTGCAGGGCCGGGTGCGTGCGGATCGCATCGAGCGAGGCCGGATTGCGCAGCGCGGCGGCGTTGGTCACGTCGAGTCCGTTGACCGCGTTGCGCACCGCGGCTTCCGTGAGCTTGCCGCTATGCGTGACCGGCAGGTCGTCGACGGCCGCGATCACGTCCGGCACGTGCGCAGCGGACGTGCGGCGCACGAGATCGCGGCGAATCCGCGCGATCAGCGTCCCGTTGAGCCGCGCGCCCGGCTTCAGCGTGACGAGCAGCACGAGACGCTCGCCGATGGGATTGCCCGGACCATCGGCGCTGGCGGCGTCGCGCATGCGCTGCTGAACGACGATGCCCTCGCGTATCTCGGGAATGTCGTTCAGCACGCCGTAGATCTCGCCCGGCCCGACATTGATGCCGCGCACGACGAGCACGCCATCGCTGCGTCCGTGCAGGCGCGCGGTGCCTTCCGGCGGAAACTCGATCTGGTCGCCATGCGTCCATACGCCGGGATTCGCGCTGAAATACGCCTTGTGAAAGCGCTCGCCGTCCGGATCGTTGAGAAACCCGAGCGGCCGCGACGGGAACGGATTCACGCACACCAGTTCCCCGACGCCTTGCGCACGCGCGCCATCGCGCCACGCCTGGACATCGAACGCGAGACTCTTGCACTGCGCTTCGCCCGCATACACGGGAAGATTCGGATTGCCGAGCACGAAGCAGCCGAGGATATCGGTGCCGCCGGAAATGGATTGCAGCCGCAGCGGCTTCACGTTGTTGCGGACCCATTCGAACTGCGCGTCGAAGAGGATCGCGCCGGTCGACATCATCGAGCGAAGGGCGCTCAAATCGAACTCACGCGCTGGCACGAGACCGGCGTCCTCGCACATCTTCAGATACGCGGGGCTCGTGCCGAACACGTTCACGCGCTCTTCGGCGACGATCCGCCACAACGTATCGACCGATGCGATCGGCCCGTCGTAGGTCACGATTTCGACGCCCGATGCAAGCGCCGACAACTGCCAGTTCCACATCATCCACGCGCAACTGGTGTGAAAGTACATGCGCTCGCCCGGACCCAGATCGCAGTGCAGCCGATGCTCCTTCAGATGCTCGATCAGACTGCCGCCCGTGCCGTGCACGATGCACTTCGGCTTGCCGGTCGTGCCCGACGAGAACATCACGAAGAGCGGATGATTGAAGTTGAAGCGCTTCCATTCGACGCGGCGCGGATCGCCGGCCGCGAGCAATGCGTCGAGCGAGTTGACGGGCGGCGCGGCGCGCAGGGCCGAAGGATCGCCGTCGAGACTGACGATGCCCGCGAGCGTCGGCAGCGCGTCGGCGAGCAAGGCCATTTTTTGCGCGAGCGGCGTGCCGGTGTCGAACGGCTGTGCGGCCGTATGCGCGAACAGGAAACGCGGCTCCAGTTGCGTGAAGCGGTCGAGCAGCGTCTCGATGCCCATCTCGGGCGCGGCGGTCGACAGCGTCGCGCCGATCGCGGTCACGGCAAGCGCGGTGACGATCGCATCGGCGTCGTTGCGCATCACGCCCGCGACGCGGTCGCCTTCGCGCAGGCCCAACTGCGTGAGCGCATCGGCGAGGCGGGCGACGCGCGCGCGCAACTCGCCGCGCGTCAGATGCACGCGGCGTCCGTCGGCATGGCAGGCGGTGAGCGCGGGCGCATCGGCGGGGGCGACGGCGAAGTCGAGCAGATTCTCCGCATAGTTCAGTGTTACGTTGGGGAAGAAACGCGCTTGCTCGCATATATCGCCGACGCACACGGGCTCCGCTTCGCCCGACCACTTCAGTCCCTGCGTCCATTGCATGAAACACTTCCAGAAGACGCGATAGTCCCGGACCGAGAAGTCGTGCAGTTCGTCGTAGTGTGTGAATGGCCGGCCCGTGTGTGCCTGCAGCGCCGCGGTGAACGCAGTCATCTGAGACTGTGCGGTGCGAACGGGTTCCTGGTCGAAAATCGGCAGGCGTGCTCTCGCCTCGTTGGGCGGTTCCGAACGATCCATGTGAAGCTCCCTCAGCGGTTATGGCAATACCGAGTCCCGACGGCTTGCCTTATTTTTCTTGACTCTTTGAGTTGTGCGCGGCGCCTTGGGCGCTCTCGATATATGAGGTCCGATTCCGGGCGGACCGGTGTCATCGACGATGAAGCGTATCCAGCCAGATCGTGTCGTAATGTGCGGAGAGATACAAAAGTCGTCGGCTGGTTGCAGGCACGTGTCAGGAATCGGTATGAATGACACTTGATGCCGTGCATCACGCCATGCAACAGATTGGAGAACGAACTATATGCTTGCAAAAAGCTTTCGATATCTTGCGTACGGACATTCGCAATTGCACGGCGTCTAATGGCAGTTGGAAAGTTGGAGAACAGACGGCAATATGCATTTCCCGGCAAGAAGAAAATTCATGGCGCTCGCGCTGGCAGCATGCGTGGGCGGCGTGGTCGCGACGCGCGCGTTCGAGCACGGCACCGAGCGCGCCGACGGCATCGCCTATGGCAAGGAGCCGCGCGAGCGGCTCGACGTCTACGCGCCCGAATCACGCGATCGCGCGAATCTGCCCGTCGTCGTGTACTTCTACGGCGGGGGCTGGCAGAGCGGGCATCGATCGGACTCGCGCGACGTCGGCGAGGCGCTCGCCGCGCACGGCATCGTGACGGTCGCGCCGGATTACCGCATCTATCCGGAGGCGGTTTTTCCGGGCTTTCTCGATGACGCCGCATCAGCCGTGCGCTGGACGCGCGATCACGCGCACGAGTTCGGCGGCGATCCCCGGCGCATCTTCCTGATGGGTCATTCGTCGGGCGCGCATATGGCCGCCTTGCTCGCGACCGATCCGCGCTATCTGGCCGCGCAGGGCATCGCGAACACGTCGCTTGCGGGGATGATCGGACTCGCGGGGCCGTACGCCGCCATCCCGACGAGCGACCCGCACATGGACGAGATCTTTCCGGCGGCATTGCGCGCGGGGGCGTTGCCCATCGCGTTCGTTTCGGGAAAGGAACCGCCGATGCTGCTCGCCGCGGGCACGGCGGATACCGATGTCGATCCGCGCAACAGCGATCGCTTCGCCGAGGCGTTGCGCGCGCATCACGATGCCGTCGTGCTGAAGAAATACGCGGGCTACGGCCACGATACGGTCGTCAAGTCTTTTTCGGCGAAACGGCGCAAGGATTCGCCCGTTCTCGCCGATGTCACCGCGTTCATCGACGCGCATTGAGCCGGGCCGCGTCCGTCGGCCGCAGGTGTGCTCCAGCGAAATGCTTGATGCAGGTCAACGGTTGAAAGTACGGCGATCCTTAAAGTGATTCCGGACTTGCGCGAGCAGAAGCGCGCATGCCGATACGGCCTCGTCAATCGACTTCCGGAGCACATGATGCAAGCACGCGATGTAATGACTTCCCCCGTCGTTTCCGTCACGCCCGAAACCAGAGTGCATGAACTGGCGCGGTTGCTCGTGGAGCATCGCATCAGCGCTGCGCCCGTCGTCGATCAGGAGGGGCAGGTCGTCGGCATGGTCAGCGAGGGCGATCTGCTGCATCGGGAAGAGATCGGCACCGAGAAGCGCAAGCGCCGCTCGTGGTGGCTCGACACGCTCGGCTCCGACGGCGGCGCGGCCGACTACATCAGGTCGCATGCGCCGACGGTCGGCGAAATCATGAGCCGCGAGCCGATCTGCGTGACAGAGGAGACGTCGCTCGCCGATATCGCCGCGATCCTCGAAAGCCATCACATCAAGCGCGTGCCGGTGTTGCGCGAGGGCCGTCTCGTCGGCATCGTCAGCCGTTCGAATCTGGTGCAGGCGCTGGCGTCGTCGCTCGCCATCGAAGCCGCGCCGGACGCGCTGGCAAGCGATGCGGAAATCCGCGCGATGCTGATGGGCGACCTCGCGGGACGCGGCTGGGCGTTTCCGGGGCGCAATATCGTCGTGCGCGATGGCGTCGTGCATTTGTGGGGCACGGTGTGGTCGAGAGATCAGCTCGACGCCATGCGGATCGCGTCGGAAAGCATTCCGGGCGTGAAGCGCGTCGAAGATCACACGATTCCCTATCCGATCATGCCGGGTCTCTAAGTGAAGAAATAGACGTTGACAAAATCTGACTTTGCAGTAAAGTTACGTTCCATGGCAGTTCGCCGCACTGGAGAACAGGCATGGACCATTACACTCCCGAAAGCTTCACACTGACGCAGAGCGTCGGTTTCGCGGTCAACAAGGCGCGCAACCTGCTGGCCGCGGAACTCGACGCCGCGCTGAAAGATCTCGGCATCACCACGCAGCAAATGGGCATTCTCATGTCCATGCGCGGCGGCAAGACGCAGACGCCGTTCGAACTGTCGAAGCTGCTCGGCATCGACACCGGCCTCATGACCCGCATGCTCGACAAACTCGAAGCCCGGGACTTTCTGCAGCGCACGCGCAGTCTGGAAGATCGCCGCGTCGTGAATCTCACGCTGACGAAGGCAGGCGAGAAAGTCGCGGCGGAGTTGCCGCATATCGCGCCGGTCGTGCTGAACAAGCGCCTCAGGAAGTTCACCAAAAGCGAGTTCCAGGAATTCCGCCGGCTGCTGAACAAGTTTCTCGAAGACTGAGCGCGCGGCGCACGGCGTCCGCGCATTTTTTTCGTCCATTTATCTGACAGGTCAGAAAATGAAAAAGCAAGAAAATCGCAGCACGTTCGGTTCGCGGTTCGCGCGGACCGGCGTCACGTTGATGGTCGCCGCGGTGCTTTCGGCGTGTGCGAACTACGCAGGCATCCATAGCGACAAGGAACCGGCGCAGCCGCAGGACTACGCGACGCAGCAGAGCCTGCCCGCCGACGAGGGCCGCTGGCCGGCGTCCGACTGGGCCGATCAGTTCGGCGATGCGCAACTGCGCGCGCTGCTCGACGAAGCCCTCGCCGGCAGCCCGACGCTCGAACAGGCGCGCGCCCGTATCGCGGCGGCGTCGGCGTATAGCGAAACCGCGAAGGCGGGGACGATGCCGCGCGTCGATGCGTCCTACTCCTACACACGCCAGCGATTTTCCGAGAACGCGCTCGTGCCGCCGCCGTACGCCGGGTCGTGGCAGTCGGAGAACAAGGGGCTGCTGTCCGCTTCCTACGATCTCGATCTGTGGGGCAAGAACCGCGAGGCGCTCAAATCCGCCGTGTCGCAAGTGCAGGCGAGCCGCGCCGACGCGGAAGCCGTGCGGCTCGCGCTCGACACGTCCATCGCGCGCACGTACAACCAGCTCGCGCGGCTCTATGCGCTGCACGACATCGCGCAGAGCGAGGTCGACGAGCGCGACAAGATCGTGCGCATCACCGCGGGCCGCATCGCCAATGGGCTCGATACCGAAGTCGAACGCAAGACCGCCGAAGCCGATCTCGCGTCGAGCCGTTCGGCGCTGTCCGCGCTGGATGGCCGCATCGTCGCGACGCGTTATCAGCTCGCCGCGCTGCTCGGCAAAGGTCCGGACCGTGGCTTGTCGATCGCGCGTCCGCAACTCGGCATCGGCGATGAAGTGCGTCTGCCCGGCAATCTTCCCGCCGATCTCGTGAGCCGCCGACCGGATATCGTCGCGGCGCGCTGGCGTGTCGACGCGATGACGCACGACATCAAGGAAGCGAAGGCGGAGTTCTACCCCGACATCAACCTGAGCGCGTCGCTCGGACTCGACGCGTTCGGCTTCGGCCGGCTGCTGACGGCGGCGAGCCGCACCGTGTCCGCGGGTCCGGCGATCCATCTGCCGATTTTCGACGGCGGCGCGCTGCGAGCGCAACTCAAGGACCGCTACGCCGGCTTCGACTACGCGGTCGCGACCTATGACCAGACACTCGTCACCGCGCTGAACGATGTCGCCACGAACCTCTCGCAGATTCGCTCGACCGATGCGCAACTCGTCGATGCCAACGTCGCGCAGGACGCCGCGCACAGCGCGCAGCGACTGGCGCTCACGCAATACCGCGCGGGCCTCGCGAACCAGTTGACCGTGCTGAACGCCGAGACCAACGCGCTCGCGTCCGAACGCGCGGTCGCGAATCTGAAGATGGACCGGCGCGATCAGCAGATCGCGCTCGCGGCCGCGCTGGGCGGCGGCTACACGGATACATCAGCCGATGCGCTCGCCGCACGCTGATCGGCCAACACGGAACGGAGCACTGACATGAGCGACACCATCACCACCGAACGCACGGACGCGAATCAATCGCCGGCCGACACGACGACCCAACCGCGCAGCAAGCGCAAGCTGCTGCTCTCGCTGCTCGCGGCGGCGATCGCGATCGGCGGCGCGGGCTGGGGCGGCTATTACTACACGACGGGCCGTTTCTTCGAATCGACCGACGATGCCTACGTCAGCGGCAATCTCGTGCAACTGACGCCCGAAGTGAGCGGCACGGTGATCGCCGTGAACGCCGACGACACGCAGATCGTCCATCAGGGCGATCCCGTCGTCACGCTCGACGCCGCCGACGCGAAGGTCGCGCTCGCCAATGCCGAGGCGAATCTCGCGCAAACGGTGCGGCAAGTGAGCAGCCTGTACGTCAACAACGCGTACTACGCGGCGACGGTCGCGCAGCGCCAGTCCGATCTGACGCGCGCGCAGTCGGACCTGAAGCGCCGCATGGCGATCGCCGAAACCGGCGCGGTCTCGGGCGAGGACATCGCCCACGCGCGCGACGCCGTGAGCGCCGCGCAGGCTGCGCTCGACGCGGGCCGGCAGCAGGCCGAGTCGAATCACGCGCTGACCGATCGCACGTCGATCGAACGGCATCCGAACGTGCAGGCCGCCGCCGCGAAGGTGCGCGACGCGTGGCTCGACAACGCGCGCAACACGCTGCCCGCGCCGGTGACAGGCTACGTCGCGCGCCGCTCGGTGCAGGTCGGCCAGCGCGTCGCGCCGGGCACGCCGCTCATGGCGATCGTCCCGCTCGACGGCGTCTGGGTCGATGCCAATTTCAAGGAAGTGCAGCTCGCTCATATGCGCATCGGCCAGCCGGTCACGCTGACCGCCGATGCGTACGGCTCGAAGGTGAAGTACCACGGTCATGTCGAAGGATTTTCGGCGGGCACGGGCGCGGCTTTCGCGGTGCTGCCCGCGCAGAACGCGACCGGCAACTGGATCAAGGTCGTGCAGCGTCTGCCGGTGCGCATCCGGCTCGACCAGCGCGATCTGGACGCGCATCCGCTGCGCATCGGTTTGTCGATGCAGACGGACGTGGAGACGCGCGACCAGTCCGGCACGCAGCTCGGCGCGGCATCGACGACTTCGTATCGAACCGATGTCTTCAGCCACTACGGCGACGAGGCGAACGCGGAGATCGAAAGGATCATCGCGGAAAACGTGACGTCACGTTGACCCGCATTTTTTCGTCTGAATATCTGACAGGTCAGTCATCAACAAATCAGGTAAAGCCATGAACCCGACCACGCAACCTGCGCCGCTGCAAGGCGGCAAGCTCGTCCTCGCGACACTTGCCGTTGCGCTCGCGACCTTCATGAACGTGCTCGACTCGTCGATCGCCAACGTCGCGATTCCGACGATCGCGGGCAATCTGGGCGTCTCGGTCGATGAAGGCACGTGGGTCATCACGCTGTTCGCCGCCGCGAACGCCATCTCGATTCCGCTCACGGGCTGGCTCACGCAGCGCGTCGGCCAGATCAAGCTGTTCGTCTGGGCGATCCTGCTGTTCGTCGTGTCGTCGTGGTTGTGCGGCATCGCGCCGAATCTGCCCGTGCTGCTCGCGGCGCGCATTCTGCAAGGCGCGGTGGCCGGCCCGCTGATTCCGCTGTCGCAGGCCATTCTGCTCGGCTCCTATCCGAAGGAGAAAAGCTCGACCGCGCTCTCGCTCTGGGCGATGACCGCGACCGTGGGCCCGATCGCGGGCCCGGCGCTCGGCGGCTGGATCACCGATAGCTATTCGTGGTCGTGGATCTTCTACATCAACATTCCGGTCGGGCTGTTCGCGGCGGGCGTGACATGGGCGATCTATCGCGAGCGCGAAACGCCGGCGAAGCGCGTGCCGATCGACAAGGTCGGACTGATTTCGCTGATCGCGTGGGTGGCGTCGCTGCAGATCATGCTCGACAAGGGCAAGGACCTCGACTGGTTCAATTCGCCGGTGATCGTCGCGCTGGGCGTGTTCGCGCTCATCAGCTTCGTGTTCTTTCTGATCTGGGAGCTGACGGAGAAAAACCCGGTGATCGACATCAAGCTTTTCATGGGACGCAACTTTCTGGGCGGGACGGTCGCGATTTCCGTTGCGTATGCGGTGTTCTTCTCGAACCTCGTGCTGCTGCCGCAATGGATGCAGGAGTATCTGAACTACCGTTCCGTCGATGCCGGTCTCGTTACCGCGCCGCTCGGCATCTTCGCCGTGATACTCGCGCCGGTGATGGGCAAGCTGATGCCGCGATCCGACGCCCGCGTGCTCGCCACGCTCGCGTTTCTCGGTTTTGCCGCGGTGTTTTTCATGCGCTCGCACTACACGACCGGCGTGGATACGTTCACGCTCGTCGTGCCGACGCTGCTGCAAGGGATTCCGACCGCGCTCTTCTTCGTGCCGCTGACGGCCATCATCCTGTCGGGCCTGCCGCCCTCGAAGATTCCGGCGGCGGCGGGCTTGTCGAACTTCGTGCGCGTGTTCGCTGGCGCGGTCGGCACATCGCTCGCGAGCACGGGCTGGAATGACCGGACCATCCTGCATCACTCGCAGCTCGTGGAGCAGGCGAGCGTGCATAACCCCACGTTCGTCGATGCGATCGGTTCGGTGCAGAGCACGCTCGGCGGCAGTCCTGCGCAGGCGCTGGCGTTCTTCGAGCGCTCGTTGACGACGCAGGCCGCGATGCTCGGCCTCAACGATATCTTCTGGCTGTCCGCGGTGATTTTCATCGCGATCGTGCCGCTCATCTGGCTGACGAAGCCGGGCAAGGGCGCGGGTGCGGGTGCGGCGGGGGCTGGGGGGCACTGAGCTGCGGCGCGGGATTTGTGCTTGTGGCGCAAGACTGTTCGTCTTGTGCGGGTGTGCAAATCTCGGGTGAATGCGCCTAGATTGGGTTTGTAGATCCGCGATGCGGATGGTTGCATCGATTCTTTAACTACCGGAGTAGTGCGAAATGAAATTCTCGGTCAAACAGGAAATTCACTCGGAAGATGTCGCCACGCTGGAGCATGCGATGAAGACTGTCGATGTGGACGCGAAAGTTCATGTCGATATCGATGGGAAACTGGTTAGCGTCGATTCGTGGCTGATGCCTGAGGAGTTTATCGTTGCTTTTGTTGATGAGGAGTATGACGTTAGGATTGTTGAGGGGTAGGGGGGGGAAGGCTCTATGCGGGGTTTTGGAGAGAAGGGTTGTGGAGAGGCTCTAGTCGGCCGACGGCGATGTTTGCCGGCAAGCGATCTTGGACGTTCGCGCTTCGGAAACGAGGCGGAGGAGGAAACGGAAGTCGCGAGGGCGGGGGATGGCAGTTCATCGGCCTTAGCCGACGTTCGGCGTTCAACTGCCGTGGGGCTGCAGCGCGCAGCATTGCTGTCATTCGCGATGCGGTGCAGTCGAATGTCGGCTTCCGGAGACGGCCGACAGGTCTTGACGACCCTGAAAAGGCAATCGCTAGTCCGCGCCGCGATGGGCAGGTTGGCTGGTTCGGCGCGCAACGGTCGCCGGCTATGACCGGTGGGCTGAAACCTCTCGGCCGAAGCCGTCGACCGCAAGACCAACGCCACGGTGAATAACCGGCCGCGTCGCGGATGCATTAGATGCTACCTTTCAAGCAGATGGCGTCTGGCACCTTCACCGCTCCGGAAACGCGGGGCCTACATCTGCGACTCTCTGTTTTATGGTTCGGCATGACCTCGCATCCCGGAGCGAAAGGGCGACTTTGCACGGAAGCGAGTAGTCGTCAAGCAGCATCGTGCAGTTGACGAATTTCACACTCGACGGTAGCGCTCAGAATGCGGTTGGCTAGTCTTCGACAGGTGAAGCATATGCTATGCAACTATGCTGGCTGTGGGTTGAAATAAATCGACTCGGTAGCCAATGCAAGATCCGCTGCGTCAATCCCATGCCCGGCAACCTTGAATTGTTTTCTTGTACGGTCGTAGAAATGATACGGCTCCAGTTCCCGGTCGGTAAGAAGGATTACTCGTCGCCGATGCTTTCCATTGAGCGACTTGGCAAGCTCTATCTCCTGCGGAGTAAGCGGAGACAGCTTCGCCAACAAAATGAACGTCTCGAAACCTTTCGCGAGCACTCGGCGCGAGCCATCCGTTCTGCCACAGTATCTACACGCCTCGATAAGTACATGGCCGCGTTGTCGGGCCTCGCCGGTTTAGCGGATGGCGTAAGTGAACTCGCAGAACGCGATACTTGCTCCGAGCTTTCGCGACAGGTCTGAGGCCGCGTTGAGTTGCAGCGCGGTCAACTCGCCGGACTTGTGAGCGGCGTTAAGTCTCGACGCTGGTCCGGAGAGCGTGAGGGCGGCCATGAACTTGTCCGATGCTCCAAAAATCGGAGTGGCGAACGCGGCGGTATGTTCATCTCGCGCGCCTGAAGTGAAGAGCGGCAAAGAAGGAGCTTTCTCGTAAAGCGGCTCGCCAAGTCCCCAGTATCTCAGCACCTGGCTGATCGCCGTGTCATCCAGAGGCAAGGATGTTCCCGCAAGCCTGGTCTCTCTCAGACCTTCAGACGGCTCCACTCGGAAAAGGCAAAGGCGCTGCGTCTTGTCGATGACGTAATACGACGCGCTTTCCTTCGTCGAGACGGCAAGGGAGTGCAGGATCGGTTCGACGATCGTGGAGAGGTGGAAAGACTGCTCGTACAGCTTTCCAAGATACAGAACCCGATGACCGAGAGAATAGGATCCTGCTTCGGACCGAACGACATACCCCATCCGTTCGAGCGAGTTCATCAGCCGATAAACAGTCGTCTTGTGCATGCCCGACGCTTGCGCGAGCGCGGCCAATGAAAGCGACTCCACACCTGGTTTGAAGCAATCGAGCAGCGAAAGCGCCTTTTCAACCGCTGCCACACCTTCGTTTCCCACGTTTGTTCTCCCCGTCGCTTGTCTCGTCGCCGCATTTTACACAGTAAAACATTATCGGCGAAGGTGTACATAGTACAACTGTGTTGCACACAGTAAAAGGGTTAACTCCGATGGCGTCGCGTCGAAGCCGTGATTAATATAATTTCATTCTGTACACCACAGTTGTACCAGATAAAACATCAACCAAGGGTGATTTCCAAAATGAGCACGACGTCCAACTCTTCCATCGACCGCAGTGTCGAGCGCGTGAGCCCCGAACTCGTGGAGGCCGCTGGCAAGTTCCAAGCAGCCATTCTCGCCGACGTGGCGGGCCGCCGCGGAACGCTCAACGGCCGCGTGAAGCCGCTCGCGCCGACGATGAAGGTAGCGGGACCCGCCGTCACCGTCGAAGTGCGGCCGGGCGATAACCTGGCCATCCATGCAGCGCTCGCCGTGGCCAAGCCAGGCGACGTGATCGTGGTGGATGGAAAGGGCGACGTCAGCTGCGCCCTGATCGGAGAGATCATGGCGACTCAGGCCCACGCCACAGGTATCGCGGGCTTCGTCATCGACGCCGCCGTGCGCGACTCACACGAACTCGCGCAAGGCGAGTTTCCGGTATTCTCGGCCGGCCTCAATCCGTGCGGACCGACCAAAAGCGTCGCAGGCCGCGTCAACTTTCCGATTTCGGTGGCGGGCGCCAGCGTCAATCCGGGCGATCTCATTGTCGGCGACGCTGATGGCGTCGTCGTGATTCCGAAGGACGACGTTGCGCGCATCGTCGAACTCGCGCAAAAGAAGCTCGACGCCGAAACCGCCCGTATCGCGGCGATCCGCAACGGCGACACGCGTGCCGGCTGGCTCGAGAAGGAACTCCGCGCGGCGGGCATGCTCGCGGAAGGCGAGGTGCTGTAATGGCCGCGAATTCTGCCAAGCCCGTGCTGCTGGTGACGGCAGCGGACCTCGCTCCTCAAGCGCTGGAGATGCTCGACGATTTTGAACTCGTGTTCGCCGGCAAGCAGCCGACGGAAGACGACGTCGTCACGCTGTGTGCACAGTACAAGCCGGTTGCCATCATCGTTCGGTACGGGAAGGTCAATGCCCGCATCATGGACGCGGCCGAGAACCTGCAAGTCATCTCCAAGCACGGCAGCGGCATCGACGTGATCGACCAGGAAGCCGCAGCGGCACGCGGCATTGCAGTTCGCGCCGCTGCCGGAGCCAACGCCGCGGCCGTGGCCGAGCACGCGTGGGCGCTGATCCTGGCATGCGCGAAATCGGTTCCTCAACTCGATGTGCGCATGCGCGCGGGTCACTGGGACAAGTCGACACACAAGTCCTTCGAACTCGAAGGACGCACGCTCGGACTTGTCGGACTGGGTGCCATCGGCCGTCGCGTCGCGAAGGCGGGTCTCGCTTTCGGCATGCAGGTTCAAGCGTTTGACCCGTTCGCGAAGGAGACACCCGAGGGCGTCAAGCTCGTGTCGCTCGAAGATATCTATTCCACGTCGGACATCGTTTCGCTGCATTGCCCGCTCACCGCAGAGAACCGCGCAATGCTCAATCGTGAAGTGCTGACCCGGTTCAAGCGCGGGGCGATTCTCGTCAACACCGCGCGTGGCGGTCTCATCGATGAAGAAGCCTTGATCGAAGCGCTCGCAAGCGGTCAATTGCGCGCAGCAGGGCTCGACAGCTTCGCCGTCGAGCCGATGACGACGCACCCGTTCCAGTCCGTTTCCAACGTCATCCTTTCACCGCACATCGGCGGAGTGAGCGATGCCGCGTACGTGAACATGGGCAAGGGCGCGGCAGCGAATGTCCTGGCCGTGGTCGCGGAAAACGCGCGCAACGTGGCCTGATTCGGTAAGAGAGGTTAAGCATGTTCTATCTCACATCGCCCGAAGTCCGCATCGCCGAAGTCTTCACGCGCATGCCGCAGAAGTTCCGTCAGCCGGACGTTCAAACGGAATGGGCGCGCGCGAACCGAGGCGGCGTGTCCACGGACTCCTTCCTCGAAGGGCCCGTCTGGGATCCGGCCGGTTTTCTGTTCGTGACCGATATCCCGCACGGTCGCATCTTCAGGATTTCGCTGGCGGGCGAGTGGGAACTCGTCGCGAAGTACGACGGTGAGCCAAACGGAATGAAGCGTTTCGACGATGCCCATCTGCTTATCACGGACTATCGCAATGGGCTGATGCTGCTCGACATCGCGCGCGGAGAGGTTCGCCCCTACCTCGAGCGGCGCAATACGGAGCGCTTCCGGGGCGTGAACGACCTGACCTTCGATTCCGCCGGAAATCTCTACTTCACCGATCAGGGACAGACAGGGCTGCACGATCCGACCGGCCGCGTTTATCGGCTTTCGGCGGGCGGCAAGCTGGACGTGCTGCTCGGCAACTGCCCGAGTCCCAACGGACTGGTGCTGTCGCCCGACGAAAAAGTTCTGTTCGTCGGCATGACGCGTGGCAATTGCGTCTGGCGCGTTCCGCTTCAGGCCGATGGCTCCGTGAGCAAGGTCGGCCAGTTCTTTACGTCGTACGGACCGAGCGGTCCTGACGGACTGACCGTCGATCTCGACGGACGGATCCTGGTCGCCAATCCTGGGCTTGGCCGCGTGTGGGTGCTGAATCATCGCGCCGAACCGGTCGAGATTCTGACGAGCCCGGAGGGCGCTTCGCTCACGAATCTGTGTTACGGCGGCGCCGACATGAAGACGCTTTTCATGACCGAATCGGTATCCGGAACGATTCTGCGAGCCGACATGACGGTCGCCGGCCCACTGCCCAAGCGAGCAAAGCCAAGCTAGTCCGCGCGCTCGACTCATCCAAGCCACGACAGAAACACGTCGCGCCGAAAAGAGCGCGATGGAGGAGCACACATGAACATATCGCAAAGTGTGAACGGCGCACAGACTTCGCCGATGACCGAAACGAAGCCGGTCCAGAGCATCAGCAGCGAGGAGTACGCCGCGAGCGAGCGCACCCTGGCGAAAGTCTTCCGGCGGATATTGCCTTTTATCTTTGCGTGCTACGTCATCAGCTACCTCGACAGAACGAACGTCGGGTTTGCGGCGTTGACCATGAACAAAGACCTCGGCTTGACGGCTGAGCAGTTCGGGTTCGGCGCGGGCATGTTCTTCATCGGGTATTTCCTGTTCGAGATCCCCAGCAATCTCATCATGCAGAAGGTCGGTGCGCGCATCTGGATCGCCCGCATCATGATTTCGTGGGGAATCCTGTCGATGGCGACGGCCTTCGTCGTCGGTCCGAAGAGCTTCGCAGCGGCACGCTTTCTCCTCGGGCTGGCCGAAGCCGGCTTTACACCCGGCATCTATCTGTATTTCACGCACTGGTTCCCGGGAAAGTGGCGCGCCAAAGTGACGGCAGCCTTTCTCGTCGGTATTCCGGTGGCCAATATCATCGGCTCGCCTATTTCCGGCGCGCTGCTGCAACTGGGTAGCCTTCATGGGCTGCACAGCTGGCAATGGCTGCTGCTGATCGAAGGCTTGCCCGCTGTCCTTCTCGGCATCGCGTGTCTGTTTGTGCTGGCTGACCGGCCGGAGAAGGCCAAATGGCTTTCCGACGACGAGAAGGCCGCGCTTGCCCGGAGGTTGTCGGCGGAGCAACGCGACATTGGTGCCAAGCACGGCAACAAGCTGCGCGACGCGATGACCAACTGGCGCGTGTTCGTGCTTGCGTTCATCAACTTCTGCGGCATCGTCGGGTCGATCGGCGTCGGTCTGTGGATGCCGCAGATCATCAAGCAGCTGGGCGTCGAGCATTCGGTCGTCGGCTGGCTGACCGCGATTCCGTACGTCGCCGGAGCCGTGGTCATGCTGCTGTGGGCAAAAATCGCTGCCCGAGCGGCGAACCGAATTCCCTACGTTGCAGGCGCGCTGGTGGTTGCAGCAGCGGCCCTTTGCCTGAGCACATACGTTGATGGCGCCGTTCTCAAGCTGCTGTGCCTGTGCTTCACCGTGAGCGGAATCCTGTCGTTTCAAGCCACCTACTGGGCGATTCCGTCGGGCTTTCTTACGGGCCGGGCGGCGGCGGGAGGTCTCGCGTTGATCGTATCGGTCGGCAATCTCGGCGGCTTCGTCGGCCCGTCGATGATCGGTGCACTCAAACAGATGTCAGGCGGTTTCACCGTTCCGTTGTTCGCCATTGCGGCAGTGATGCTCGTCGGTGCGGCGACCATCGCATGGCTTGGCGATCCCGGCGCCAATGCAGGCGAGGCATCGGCGACGCATTAGAAGTCGCGCGCGTCGAACAAACAAAATCTATTACCCACTGTCTGGAGACACCATGTCTTTGAAGAAGGCTCCCAAGAAAGCCAACCTCAACACTAGCTTCTCGCTTGGCGCCGTCGCAGCGGCAAGTCTGGTATTCGGATCCAACCTGGCGCATGCGCAAAGCAGCGTGACGCTTTATGGCATTGCCGATGTCGGCGTCGAATTCCTCAACAACACGACGGCGGGAGGATCGCAGGTCAGGGAAGTGTCGGGCAATCTGTCCGGCTCACGCTGGGGCCTGAAAGGCGTCGAGGATCTGGGCGGCGGCGTGAAGGCCATCTTCCAGTTGGAGAACGGTTTCAACATCAACGACGGCACGACCGCGCAATCGACGCGCGGCCTCGGCGCGAATCCGACGACGACCAGCCGGCTTTTCGGCCGTCAGGCGTGGGTCGGACTTTCCTACAAGGGCCAGCAACTGACGTTGGGTCGGCAGAACGCCCTTATCTATGAACAGTCGATCGTGTTCGACCCGATGGGCGTGTCGTCCCGCTACTCCGCGCTTTCGCTCGACTATGCGCTGGCCGCGCGCATCGACAATTCCGTTAAGTACACGGGAAAGTTTGGCCCAGTGACAGCCCAGGCGATGTACAGCACGCGCTATGACACAGGATACGGCGCCGAAGTGCCCGGCGCGCTCATCACCGGCCGGTTCTTCAGCGGCGCCCTGACGTATGCCAGCGGCCCGGTTGCCGCGACTGCCGTCTACGAGCAACGCAACAGCAACACGGTCGCGACCAACACGAGCACCGAACGCCGCGCGCTGGCCGCTGCGAGCTACAACTTCGGGCCCGTGACAGCCTATGCCGGCTATCGCTATCTGCGTGCGTCGAATGCATTCCTGCCGACGAATCCGATCGCAGTCGCCAACGGCTCGGATGCCAATGCCGCAAATCTCTACTGGCTCGGTGCGCAGTACCTGATCACGCCGTCGTTCCAGCTGACTGCTGCCGGCTACTACCACGACGTTCATTCGACGGGCGCGGATCCGTGGCTCGCCGTTCTTAACGCGGACTACTTCCTGTCGAAACGTACGGACCTGTACGCGACCGTCGCCTACGCGCACAACAAGGACAATTCGGCGCTCGGCGTGAACGGCTACGGCACGGTCGCAGCGGGCCATAACCAGACCGGCGTCACCGTCGGTCTTCGTCAGAAGTTCTGACCACGCGATCCTGACGAGAAGCCGCCGTGCAAATAGTCCACGCCCCCCACTTGCCTGTCCGCGAAAAATGGCTTGCGTTGCGCGAGGAGCCGATCCTCGAGCCCGAGTTGCTTATCGTCGATGCGCATCACCATCTTTGGGATCGTCAGACAGGGCGATACCTGACCGACGAGTTCGGCAAGGATGTGCGATGCGGTCATCGAGTCGTATCGACCGTCTACGTGCAGTGTCGTTCGATGCTGCGCCACGACGGTCCCGAGTCGATGAAACCCGTCGGCGAGATCGAATTCGCGAGCGGCATCGCGGCGATGTTCGCAAGTGGAGGGTATGGGCCGACGCGCGGTTGCGAGGCCATCGTTGGCGGTGCGGATCTCACGCTCGGCGACACGCTCGAGAACGTGCTCGAAACGATGCTGGAGGTTTCGGGCGGGCGGTTACGAGGCATTCGCAATCCGCTGGCGTGGCATGAAAGCCCCGAGGTGAGTTCGAGCCCGGTTACGCCACCGCGCGATCTGATGCTCGATTCAGCTTTCCAGCGCGGTGTGAAGACGTTGGCCCGGTTCGGTCTATCGCTCGACGCGTGGGTGTATCACACGCAGTTGGGGGAGTTGTACGAGCTGGCTCGCGCTGCAGCGGATGTGACGGTCGTCATCGATCACTTTGGAGGACCGGTCGGCGTGGGGCCGCACGAAGGCAAGCGTGAGCCGGTATTCGCCGACTGGAAACGCGGCCTTGCACGTCTGGCGACTCTGCCGAATACACGTATCAAGCTCGGCGGCGCGGGCATGAGCGTATTCGGCTTCGATTTCGCGCGCCACGACTTACCGCCTTCTTCCGAGGATCTCGCCGCCGCGTGGCGACCGTACTTCGATACGTGCATCGAATTGTTCGGCGTCGAGCACTGCATGTTCGAGAGCAACTTTCCCGTTGATAAGGGCATGTTCAGCTACGGCATCGTGTGGAACGCCTTTAAGAGACTAGCTGGTTCGATGACGCTGCAAGAGAAGGAAGCGCTCTTTAGCAAAACAGCGGCGGCGACTTACCGACTGTCACTTCACGGAGACAAATGATGAAGACAAGCGCGAACCTTGCGCAGGTTCGACCCGATAACGAGGTCGAGGCAAAGCGCTACAAGGACATCACCCGCGTCGAATGGCGGTCGCTTTCCCTTGCGGGACTCGGATGGACATTCGAGAGCTACGACTCGTTCCTGCTGTCGCTTCTTCTGCCGACGCTCGCCCTACAGTTCGGACTCTCAAAAGCTCAGCTCGGGCTGTTCACGAGCATCACAGCGGCGGGGCAGATCATCGGCGGGATTCTGTTCGGCTATGTGTCGGACAGGCTCGGGCGCGTGCGCACGGCCATGTTGTGCATCGGCATTTATTCGCTATTTTCGGGGCTGCTCGCGTTCGCACCGAACGAACACTGGTTCGCCACCATCCGCTTTTTCGGCGCGTTGGGGATGGGCGGAACGTGGACTGCCGGCGCGGCACTGATTGCCGAAACCTGGCACGCGAGCCGTCGGGGCAAGGGCGGTGCGCTCATGCAGATGGGCTTGCCGATTGGCGCGATTCTCGCCATCACGATTTCGAGCATCGTCGCAAGCGTCAATGACGGCTTGGGCGGCAACGGCTGGCGAGTGTTGTTTTTGATCGGCGCGCTACCGTTTTTCATCCTCTTCTTTGTCGCACGCAAGACGCCCGAGTCGGCGATCTGGCTTGAACGCAAACGCGCGAATGCTCAACCCGTGATGCGAAAAGCACCGGCCGACGAAGCGCTCAACGTTCGTGGTCTCGTGACGGCGTTCACGTTCATCTTCTTTCTCCAGTACCTCTACTGGGGCGTGTTCACCTGGACGCCGACGTTTCTCGTCGCGGTGAAGCACCTGGATTTCGTACATAGCCTCAAGTTCGTTTTCGCCCTTCAGTTCGGCGCAATCAGCGGTTTTCTATTGTTCTCGGCCTTCGTAGACCGTCTCGGCCGCCGGCCGATGTTCATGGCGTACCTGCTCGTCGGCGCGGCGGCGGTGTTCGGCTACATCATGTCGTCGAGCGCACTGGTTCTGATGGTGGCGATCTTCTTCACCGGCTTCAGCGTGAACGGCATCTTCGCGGGTGCGGGGCCATTTCTCGCGGAGATTATCGGGAATACGGCGTCGAGAGGGTTCTTCATGGGGCTCGCGTACAACGGCGGGCGGCTCGGCGGCTTCATCGCACCATTGGTCATCGGCACGTTGGCGTCGACATCGGGCGGCTTCGTTCTCGGGCTGTCGACGACGATCGTCGCGTTCATCGCGGCGGCCATCGTCGTCTTCTTCGCGCCTGAGACGCGGGGCAAGGCGCTTTCATGAACACTGCCGCACGGTCATCGGGCATCGTCAGCCGGCTTTTTCCCGCGCTGACCGAGCCGGCGCTGCGGCGATATCTCAGCGGGCAGGTCGCATCTGTTCTGGGCAGCTGGACGCAGAACGTGACGTTGAATCTGCTCGTTTATCACCTGTCGGGTTCGGCGGCGATTCTTGCTCTGCTGAACTTCCTCCTGTACGGACCGCAGTTGGTCGTCGCGCCGATTGCGGGTTCGCGGATTCGTTCAGAGAACGCGAGGCGCGTCACGCTTTGCGTGTTGACCGTGTCGCTCGTTCTGACCGTCAGCCTGATTACTTTGTCGACGCTGGGCGTGTTGGGTGTCAAGCTGATCCTCGCGCATGCGCTGGCGATCGGCGTCTCGAGCGCCGTAGAAGTGCCCGCGCGCCAGGTCCTGCTGCTGACGAGCCTTCGAGACGGAACCCTCACGTCCAACGCCGTGGCGATGAACACCATGGTCTACAACGTCGGGCGGATGGTCGGGCCGACGATCGCGGGCTTCGTCTATCCGACGCTCGGACCGCGCGTATCGTTCGCCATCTACGCCGTGGCGCTTTGCTTCATGGCAACCTGCGTGCGCTCGATCCGCCTGTCCGATAAGGCCTCACCGTCTCGCGCTGAAAGCAGCCTGCGCGACGCCGTCGGCTATGTCATGTCCGACGCTTTTTCAGCGCGCTACCTGCCGATTCTCGCGTGCATCGGTTTGTTCGCGGCGAGCTATCAAACGCTGGTTCCGCTGCTTGCGGACAAAGCGTTCCACGATGCGGCGCGCTTCACCGGCGTGTTCTTCGCGTGCGCGGGCGCCGGCTCGCTGAGTTCGGCGGTGCTGTTGTCGTCGGCGCTTGGGCCGCGTGCATCGGCTCGGTTCATCGCATGGGCACCGTGGTCGGCCATTGCTGCTTTGATGGTCCTCGCGACGACCGATGCCGCCGCTGCGTCCATGCCGGCGTTTTTTATCCTGGGCTTCAGCCTGACGTTCGCCGCGACCTCGACCAACGCAACGATCCAGCGACAGTGCCCGGAACACGTGCGCGGCGGACTCGTGGGCATGTATGGCATGGCCTACAACGGGACGATGCCCTTCGGTTACCTGCTCGTCGGGACGGTATCCGAAGCGCTGGGTGTGCGGCACACATTTGCGGCGATGGCCGTGGTGCTCGCAGTAGGTGTCATTTCCATCGTCGCATGGCAACGAATCAAGGAACAGCGCTGAGGCGCAAAATAGAGTGGAGACAAACATGCAAGCTACCGGTGTCATGGCGAAATCGGACATTGAGCGTCGCACCATACGGAAGGTCGTATGGCGGCTGATTCCCTTCCTGATGATCTGCTATCTGCTGGCGTTCATCGACCGCGGCAACGTCGGCATGGCGTCGTTGCAGATGAATCATGACCTCGGCATGTCGGCGAGGGTGTTCGGATTCGGCAGCAGCCTGTTCTTCATCTCGTACTTCTTCTGCGAAGTGCCGAGCAATATGGCGCTGCAAAAGTACGGCGCGCGAATCTGGATTGCCCGGATCATGATTACGTGGGGAATCGTGTCGGCGGCAACAGCACTGGTACATAACGCGACGACGTTCTACATCCTTCGCTTCCTGCTCGGTGCTGCGGAGGCAGGGTTTTTTCCTGGAGTGTTGCTGTATCTGTCGTACTGGATTCCTGCTTCATATCGGGCGCGCATTGTCGCCACGTTCATGGTCGCGATCCCGGCCGCGAGCTTCATCGGCTCACCCATTTCCGCGGCGCTGCTGCAGATGGACGGGTTTTGGGGGATGCGCGGCTGGCACTGGCTCTTCATCCTCGAGGGCATTCCCACGGTGCTGCTCGGCGTTGTCTGCCTGTTTGTCCTGACGAACAAACCTGCTGATGCGAAGTGGCTCCAGGACGACGAACGGCAGTGGCTCGTCGATGCGCTGGCCAGTGAGACCAAGGCACCCAAGAAGGTGCTCGACATGCCGCTGACGAAGCTCTTTCGCAATCGCTATGTGTTGTGTCTGGCGCTCGTTGATACCTGCGCTTCGGCTGCCGGCAGCACGTTGTCGGTATGGCAGCCTCAGTTGCTGAAGTCGTTCGGTCTGTCAGTCATGCAAACGGGTCTCATCAATTCGATTCCCTACGCAGTGGCATCTGTCCTGATGGTCTATTGGGGTCGCCGTTCCGACCGTTCGGGAGAACGTCGCTGGCACACTGTCGTGCCGATGCTTCTGATTGGTGGCGGGCTGTTTGCAACCTCGCTGAGCGGCTCGCTCGTGCCGACGATTTTCATGCTGTGCGCAGTGCTCGTGGGTGCTTATTCCTTCAAGGGGCCTTTCTGGGCGCTTGCCACGGACATGTTGTCTAACAGCGCGGTTGCAGCGGGCCTCGCGACCATCAACGCGATCGCCAACCTTCTCGGCGGCGGGCTGATGGTCAATGTGTATGGATGGGTCAAGGAAGCGACGGGCAGCTACGCGTTGGCGCTGATGCCGCTCGCGGTCCTCACGCTCGTCAGCGTCGCAACGCTCTTAATGCTGACGCGCAATGGACAGGCGAAACATCTGGCACGCAAGACGAAGACCGTCTGACCATGCAAAAAACGACCAGACGAGGTTTCCTCAAGATGGGTGGGGCGCTGATGGCAGCGTCGACGTTGCCGACGTATGTCCAGGCGATCGAAACATGGTCCAGCGGGTCTGGGCCGCCCTCGTTCCGACTGCCTGCCGGAGCCGTCGATTGTCATATGCATATCTACGACGATCGTTTTCCTAGTGCCCCCGGCACGACGCTGCGGCCGCACAATGCAACGGTGGAGCAGTATCGTCTGCTGCAGGCTCGTCTCGGCGTTGACCGAAATGTCGTTGTGACGCCGTCGACCTATGGAACCGACAATCGCTGCACGCTGGATGCGCTCAAGCGCTTCGGAAGCAACGCGCGCGGCGTGGCGGTCGTAGACACGTCGATAAGCGACATGGAGTTGCACGAACTTCACGCGGGCGGCATTCGAGCGATACGGTTCAATCTCAGCTATCCCGGCGCAACAACGGTCGATATGCTGGCGCCGCTCGCGGCGCGAATCGCGGCCATGAAGTGGCATATAGAACTCGTTGTGCAAGGCGTCCGGCTGCCTGAGCTGGAAAGCCATCTTTCGGCGCTCCCTTGTCCGCTGGTGATCGACCATATCGCGCATGTTCCCGAGCCAGGCGGTCTCACGTCGGAGGCGCTCCGCACGGCGCAGCGCCTCATCGATAAAGGCAACACATTCATTACTCTGTCCGGCCCCTATGTCGATACGAAGACCGGGGCGCCCGCTTACGCGGATGTTGCGCCTGTCGCGAAAACGCTAATCAGCATGGCACCCGAGCGAGTGCTCTGGGGCACCGATTGGCCGCATCCGACTGAGAAAGGCGCCAAGCCAGACGACGCAAGTCTTCTCAACACTATCGCCGGGTGGATCGGCAGATCGGACTGGCAGCAGAAGATCTTTGTAGACAACCCCGCGAGGCTTTATGGGTTCGACTAGTAGGCAGCGGCGTTTCGTGAGGACGTGCTGCCCGAATTCCTGAATAGCGCGAGTGCACTGTTATTCGAATAATGATTTGTTCTGGTAGCTTCAGTACGCACAGCTCGCGTGAATGCGGCTCGACGTCGTAACGATCCGAGTGACTGGAACTCGCCGCTTTCAGACGCTGATGAGGGCAGACGTCTAGCGGCCGAATTGGGGTCGTGCGGCGTCGCTCGGCGTCAGGTAGCCGCCGGTTGAACAAGGTGCTTCGCTTACGTCGGGTAGCTATACTCCAACTCGACGAGATCCTTGAACCTGCAGCAAGATTTCCTGCCTGTAGATCAGCGTCCGTTACTTTGGCCTAACTCTCTACGACCATGCTGCCAATTGCCGACCGTTGGTTTGAACTCAAACGCATCAGTGATGAAATAACCCTGCTCTGGGAACCTCATGTCGTGCCTCTGATGCGGTGCAATATTTGGCATGTGCGGGGCCGCGACCGCGACCTGATGATCGACACAGGAATGGGCATCGCCAGTCTGCGTGACGCGGCCCGGCATCTGCTCCAGAAGAACGTGACCGCAGTCGCGACACATACGCACTCGGATCATGTGGGCGGACATCACGAGTTCGAGCACACGCTTGTCCACGAACTCGAGGCCGACAATCTGCGCTCGCCACGCGAGCGCGGCACGCTCCTAGCGTCGGTATTGGGCGATGCCGCGATTCGTCGATACCACGCATTCGGCTATCCGTTCGATGGCGATCTGATCACCGCCGTTCCAAATGCCGATTACCAAATGTCCGACTACCGCGTGCGAGCTGCGTCGGTCACGGAAATTGTCAAGGAAGGAAATATTGTCGATCTCGGTAACCGGCATTTCGAAGTCCTACATCTGCCAGGTCATTCACCGGGGAGTATCGGACTTTGGCAGCCGAGCACCGGCACATTGTTTTCCGGCGATGCGATCTACGATGGCCCGCTGCTGGACGAGATCAGCGGTGCCGATATCCCGACCTATGTGCGTACGATGAAGCGTTTGCGCGATTTGCCCGTGCAAACCGTTCACGCGGGACACGACGCAAGCTTCGGACGGGACCGACTGGTCGCCCTGATCGACGCGTATCTGGCGAAGCGCGAATGATCCTTATTAAAAATAAAGCGTGGAACGGCGATAAACCATCGGAATAGATCCCTTTCGGCCAGTTTGCGACATTCGGCAGCCCGCAACGTATGACCGTTTTAAGGCCCGTATGGTCACTGGAGCCGCTCAAATTGACGTCTTGTCCATCTGGGACTGGTAGCACGCAACCTCGACCCGTGCGTCGCTCGCGGACGAGCGCGACTAGGAGCGCCTGGCGATCTCAGTCTGATCAGCGAGATACGCGGCGAGGAATGCATCGGAAGCCACACGATCGGCGAGCGCACGCAAGCTGGCAGCAGAATCGCGACCCAATACTTCTTCGACGCGCTGGTTCGCCTTCGCCCAATAGGCGATGGATTCGTGCAGCCGGGTCGTTCCGACGTGCGTCAACATGGCGCGCTTGGTCCGTCTGTCCTGTTCGTCCATCTGCAATTCCACCAGACCATCCCGGATCAGGGGTCGCAGTGCATGCGTCACTGCGGAGATCTGGATTGCGAGCTTGCCCGCGAGATCCTGCAAGGTCGGCCATTGCCGGTCGTTTGCGGCCGCCAGCCGCTCGATGTCGGCCAACAGCCCCACCTGTGTTGCCTTCAGGCCCAGTGGCGCAAGCGCATCGTCATACAGATTGCTGAGGCGGCGTGCGGCGCGCCTGAGAGCGGTATTGGTGCACACCAACTCCTCGAAGGTGCTCTTTTGTTCGCGTAGCGCCCGGCCCGCGCCGGCTACCGAGGCAGCCGTTTCATCACGTTTCTTTCCCATGACGTAAGGATGGTTGAGTACAGCACCGTTGACAAGTAGCAAGTATGCCGTTATAAACTTGAGCCCTCAATCAAGTAATTGAGCCCTCAACGTAATTTAGCGGAGAAATGCATGTCCACTTCCAGGAAAACCGCCGTCGTGACCGGCGCATCCTCGGGTATCGGCGCTGTCTATGCTGACCGCCTGGCCGCCCGCGGCTACAACCTCATCCTGGTCGCGCGGCGCGCCGACCGCCTCGCCGCGTTGGCGAGCAAGCTGTCCGAGACGCACGGCGCCAAAGTTCAGGTTCTTGTCGCCGACCTCGAGAAGGACGCGGACATCGCCAGTGTCGAAGCGGTGCTTGCGAACGATGCCAGCGTGCATGTGCTCGTCAACAATGCGGGCTTCGCACGGCTGCGCCCGCTCGCGCAATCGTCGTTGAACGATTCGTCGTCGCAGGTGGCGCTGAACATTACGTCGCTGACGCGACTCACACACGCCGTGCTGCCTGGATTTCTGTCGCGCAACGACGGGGTGATCATCAACATCGCTTCGGTGCTGGCTGTCCACTCGTTGCCGGTGAGCTCGGTTTATAGCGGTACGAAGGCTTATGTGCTGGCTTTTACGCGCGGTCTTCAGGATGAACTGGCGAAGACTGGCGTGAAGGTGCAGGTTGTGCTGCCCGCGTCGACCGCGACTGAAATCTGGTCGGAAGGCGTATCCGGCGTGCCGCTGTCCGCGCTTCGACCAGAGACCGTGATGAGCGCGGAAGACATGGTCGACTCTGCGCTGGCCGGTCTCGACAACGGAGAAGCGGTCACCTGGCCGTCGGTCGCCGACGAAAGCCTGTGGGCGAAGTACGATGCGGCGCGTTCCGCGTTGTTCGCGGCGACGCAGACCGGCACGCCTGCACCGCGTTATCAGAAGGCTTGACGGATGCTGACGGCAGATCCTGTTCGCGTAGGCATTCGCGAGGATCTGCCGAAAGATTGCGAATGGCAGTGACTCGTTACGAGACCATGTTGCCGCCAGACCAGGCAGTCCACCTGTCCATATCTGCTGCCCGTATTCATGTGGATGATGGGACGAACTGGCTTTCTGCAAAAGAGGATATCGATGACGCTCCATGGAAAAGTCGCCCTGATCACCGGTGGCAATAGCGGGATCGGCTTGGCTACGGCTCGCCGGTTTATTGCCGAGGGTGCGAAGGTCGCTATAACCGGCAGGAATGCATCGACGCTTGCACAGGCGAGAAGCGAACTGGGCGAGCATCTGTCGACGTACGAGCTCGACGTAAGCGACGCGGCAGCCATCGAGCCTGTCATTAATCAGATCGCAAAGGATTTAGGTGCGGTCGACATCGTATTCGTGAACGCCGGTGCGGCAGGGATGACGCCGTTGGGCGGGACGACGCCAGCCGTGTTCCAGGCCTTGATTGCCACGAACCTGACCAGTGTTTTCTTCACCGTGCAGGCGTGTATTCCGCACCTCAAGACAGGCGCGTCGGTGATCTTGAATGGGTCGGTGCATGCCGTGCAAGGAGTGCCGGGCTGGTCTGCCTATGCGGCAACCAAGGGTGCTGTTCGTTCACTCACCCGTGTCATGGCGGCGGAATTGGCCCCGAAGGGTATTCGGGTGAATCAGGTGACGCCAGGTGCGACTCGCACACCCATCTGGGATGTCGTTGCAACGTCACAGGACGCAATGCGTGCGCTCGAAGCAAAACTCACGCAGAAGATTCCGCTGAACCGCCTTGGTGAGCCGGATGAAGTTGCCGACGCAGTGCTCTTTCTGGCGTCGAGCGCATCGTCCAACATCACCGCGCAGGAGATTGTGCTGGATGGTGGCGCGACGGGCGCTCCTCAGGGGGCACCGATCTACCGAACCTGATTAATGGTGTACCTCGGATACGACCTGATCGCCGCGCAGGCGATAGATCGATCTGATCTCTCGCCAGACGTTTGAACTTGCTCCATGCAGGCCCATCGTGGGCCTGCTTGCTGCTGCCCGGAAAGCAAGGCAATGCCGTCACGACGACGGCGCCGCCTTACTGATCCGGAACCGTGACGCGGTTTATCGCGCAACGTGACCCACGTGGTGACCGAGGCGCAATTCAAAGTCGCCATCCTGCTGCAAACCCTTCTCATACATCTTGCCAATTAACGCTTGCGTTTCCGGCCACGAAGTCGTGCCAATAAAAGCCTGGTTCGACGACCAGCGATCCGCCTCGGTCGGAACACCCGCGCGCGCGTTGACGAGCTTCTTCGCGAGTTCCAGGGCGCGCTTTTCGAAGCTAGCGACGCGGCGCGCGAAATTGTCGACAAAGGCGTCCAGTTCCACATCAGGGATCGAACGATTCACCCAGCCGTACTTTTCGGCGGTGTCGGCATCGAAATCGTCAGCGCCGCAAATGATCTCCAGCGCGCGCGACCGGCCAGCAAGCGCGGCAAGCCATTCTGTCGCGCCGCCGCCCGGGACCACAGCAACGCCGACCTCGACCTGTGCGAGCACGGCTTTTTCCTTCGACGCGAAACGCATGTCGCAGGCCAGCGCCAGTTCAGAGCCGTGGCCGCGGGCACGACCGCGAAGCTTGGCCACGCTGACCACGCGTGATTGCGCGAGGCGCGTGACGAACTTCGGCCATGCGCTGAATTCAGCGGCACCCGGTTGTTCGGGGACGACTTCGCCGCGTTCGAGATCGTAGTGCGCCACGAAGTAGTCCGGGTTGGCGCTTTCGAACACGACGACCTTCAACTCGCGATCGGCTTCGATCTTGTCCATCAAGACATTCAGCTCCGCGAACATTTCCGGATCGTAAAGATTGATCGGAGGGTTCTCTATGATGATGCGCCAGTAGGCAGAGGTTTCCGCCTTGATCGTGAGTCGGTTCTGAGTAGAAGCCATGAGGTTCTCCAGGATTCGGGTTGGGCAACGTCGGCGATGGATTCGCCAAATCTGGTTTCGTTATGAAACCGCGTAAGTAGCTTATCAATTCTGGTTTGTTAATGCAACCAGAATGTATGTGCGACTCGATGGCTGTTGCCTGGGACTATTTGCTGAACTGGCTAGATCTGGCAACACTCATGTTCGTTATTTCCGTCCAGAATGTCTCGTGAATATTGGTTGCATAAAACAACCAGAATGGCTACCATCACGCTGACATGTTTCAGGTCGGGCTCGCGCGGAACCATCGATGTGGCGCTCGACATCGCTCCCATATCGCAAGCGTTCAGGAAATTCGCAATGCCCACTCAACAGAAAGACCCCAGTCGTGATTCGACCTATTCGTGGCCCGGTGTGCTGGCGGTCGCGCTCGGCGCACTGTCGCTGGTCGTCACCGAGTTTTTGCCCGTCGGCTTGTTGCCGGGCATTTGTCGCGACCTAGGCGTAACCGAAGGAACAGCCGGCCTTGCCGTTACCGCGACTGCAATTCTTGGCTTCATCGCCGCACCGGTCACTGCCATTGCGATCGGCCGGGCCGATCGCAAGCGGGTGCTGCTCGGGCTCACGGCACTGCTCATCATCTCCAGCGTGCTGTCATGGAAGGCAGAGAGCTTTGCAACTTTGCTGATCGCACGCGTGATCCTGGGCATCGGGGTCGGCGGATTTTGGGCGATCTCGATTACTGCTGCGGCAAAGCTTGTCCCACCGGAAAAAGTGCATGCGGCTTCGTCAATCGTGTTCGCAGGCATATCGATCGGCTCGGTCATCGCAGTGCCGGCCGGTTCGTACATCAGTGCTCATGCTGACTGGCGCGACGGATTTATGGGTGCCAGCGTGCTCGCGATCGTTTGCTTCGCGTTGCAGCTTGTCTTTCTGCCGTCGCTCAAGATGAAGCACGGTGTGAACGTGCGCGATTTCTTCGGTTTGCTGAAGGATCCCAAGGTTCGCGGAATCTTCCTGACTGTCATTTTTATTGTGGCCGGTCAATACGCAGGTTATACCTTCGTCACCCCTTATCTGGAGCAAATCACGCACCTCAGTACCGCGATCGTGAGCATTCTCCTGTTTGCCTATGGCGTTGCGACAGTCGTTGGAAACTTCGTAGGGGGCGCCTTCGCTGGTCGTAATTTGCACAACACCGTAGTCGCAACAGTCTGGATCTTCGTGCTGTCGCTGGCGGCTATCGCGGCGTTTGCCGCCAGCCCGTTGTTTGCCGGCCTGGCGTTGCTGGTGTGGGCGGTGTCGTGGGGAATGGCGCCGGTCGGCACCCAGCTGTGGTTGTACAACGCGACGCTGCATGCGCCCGAAGCCGCGCAGGCGATGAACACGAGTGTGTTTCAGTTGTCGATCGGGCTCGGCTCGCTGGCGGGTGGTATCGCAGTTAACCATGCGGGGCTGCATAGCTCGATGTGGCTTGGGGCGCTGATTCTGGCCCTGGCGGTGCTGATGGTCTATATCATCGGCCGCATGAACCAGCAGACTGTTACCGCAACGTAGTGCCTGGTTTGACAGATTGCTGCCGTTCGACCGCCCCGTTCTGGGCGCGCGTTAACGTACGAGGGTGAAAGGAGAGAAGCATGCAACCGACTGCAGTTGTGGTGGGCGTGGGATCGGAGGAGGGCTTAGGTGCCGCAGTGGCCCGCCGCTTCGCTCGCGGGGGCTTTCACGTCCTCGTGGGCGGTCGGACGATCGAGAAGCTTGAGCGGGTGGTCAAGAGTCTTAGCGGAGGCAATGGCACGCCTGTTGTCGTAGACGCCACCAGCGAAACGGATGTATTGCAGCTGTTCCAGTTGGCGTCGTCGCCCGGTGCCGGGCGATCGCCCGCTAGCGTTGTCATCTTCAATGCGGGGAATAACCAGCACATTCCGTTGCAACAGGTGTCGGCTGCTCAGTTCGAAGACTTTTGGCGTGTGGGTTGTTTCGGTGGGTTTCTGGTGGGCCGCGAGGCGGCAAACCTGCTGCTGCCCAAAGGCGAAGGCACGCTCATCTTTACCGGCGCTTCGGCCAGTCTGCGAGGCCGGCCAGGGTATGCGCATTTCGCTGCAGCAAAGGCCGGGCTTCGCATGATCAGCCAGAGCATGGCGAGAGAGTTTGGACCGCAAGGCCTGCATGTGGCGCACGTGGTGATCGATGGCGGCATCAATGGAACCCGGTTGAAGAACCAGCGTCCCGATGCGGTCGCCCACCGAGGGCCGGATGGATTGCTGAACATCGACGCCATTGCGGAAACGTATTGGCAACTGCATCTGCAACATCCGACTGCGTGGACTCAGGAAATCGATCTGCGTCCATTCAAAGAGAGCTTCTGATGCGCGCCTGTTGCGCGCCCTGCGCAACGGCTTCGTCGTGCTGCTCAGGCTAAGGTCATACGATGATCGCCGGCTTCTAGTTCATCGTAATCACGCGCGACACCAACACATCCTTCGGTTGTAGCAGGCGGCCGTCTTCCGAGCGCAATTCGAGTTTCTTGAGAGGGCGCTTCTTCTTCGCGTCCAGCGGAAGCGAGCCCAGTTCTTTAGACTCGTAAAGATACTCGCCGCCCCATTGGCCAAGGGCCACGAGAACGGGCAATAGTGCTTCGCCCTTTTCGGTCAGCGTATATTCCTGGTATGCGCTGCCATCGGACGCGGGCACGATTTCCATGATGCCCTGCTCGACCATCGACTTCAGGCGACCTGACAGGATATTCTTGGGGATGCCAAGACTGCGCTGGAACTCACTGAACCGGCCGATGCCGGCGGTTGCGTCGCGGATGATGAGTAACGACCACCAGTCGCCGATCGAGTCGAGCGCCCTGGCAATCGCACAAAGATTTCCTTCGAAGCTTTTGCGTTTCATAGCTGACTGCCTTTGCGTAACCTGCCCAGCATAGCACATATGGTTTAATAATGAAACCAATCGCATAGGAGCTTCCGATGCGCTCGTTCGAGGCTTCGCCAAAAGAGAGGCAGGAGTTTCCCATTACACAACCAGATACTCGTAGCGCCCGCGAAAATCGTTCTGTTTCACGGCCTCGGGCGACCGGTGAACGTGTGTATTTGGCCATGGGAGTGAGCGCTGCATATCGCAGCCAAGGGGTATTCAACCCCGCGCGTCTAATGCGGCAAGGTATGCGTGTACATCTCACGAAAGCAATCGATCTGCTAAGAGCCTGAAATCTAAGCGGGTGGTCTTCAGCGCCGGGCGCCGCGATCATCGTCGTGCGGTTCGTCGCGACCAAGACACAACGATGCGCATGGCTGATATCCCGACATAAGCAGTCGCTCAACGCAGTGGCGCCTATTGACCGAATTGGGTCGATTTCGCCTGTCGGTCGAGGGACGAACCGCAGTTCGGCATGACTGTGGTATCGACGGCCAGTGCTGAATGTCGAACGGTCATCCCGGCCGCGATCAGCGAACGTCCGCAAAGGCCGAAGCTCTCACGTCGGTCATCCGACAGGGCTCGGCCAAGAGGCGAACCTCAGTATTGATCCGCAGATGACTGGTAGGGGTGTCTGCGGACAAATTGGCTGCACAGGCTTCCAACTCGCCTTTCTCGTTCGTCGTTCAAAGTGGCGCACTGAAGCAGCCACGATCTAGGCAGCCGGATTTGCGCCACAAGGGCCGGGATCATTGACCCTGGCAGCGCGCAGGCGATCAGAATCAAGAATAACGATTTCCCCGAATTTCAGATCGACAATACCCTGACTCTCAAGGTTCTTGAGTAGTTGGTTCGTCGTCTGCCGAGTAAGCGAGACCATTGAAGCCAAGGTATCTTGCGAGAGCTTTATCCTGCTCTGTTCCGCATTAATCCCGCCGTAGCCACCAGCGATCAGCAATAAGCGACTTGCTGGGCGCTGAGCGGCGGGCAACAGTATCATGGCTTCGTTGGTCTCAAAAGAGATCCGGATTTTTTGCGCCATCAACAAGCCAAAATTCCGCCAGTAAGCAGGATGAACTCTCAGCAGGCTTTCCAACGCGGGACCGGGTACGTGAAGCACGAGAGTCTTACGCATTGCTGACACATCGTGCGGGCGAGGCAGCCCATCGAACATCGAGACTTCGCCGATCCAGGCGGTCGGCCCGACGACGGCGAGCAACGCTTCTTTTCCATCCGCTCCGACGGTGCCAATCGACAATGCACCATCGAGAATTGCGTACAGGCCGAACGACTGTTCGCCGCGCCGATAAAGCTGTTGCCCCTTCTCTAATCGGAGCAGGTCGGAGCGAGCGACAAGATAGTCCTGAAGCTCGATCGGCAAATCCTTGAACCACGGTGTTGTTGCAAGTTGTGATCGATAGCGCTGCGCATCGGAAGTCATAGAGTGCAAATCTGTCGGGTAGCTGATAGATATTAGCCGGTTTCGACGGCATGATCGGGGCTCATATCTGACGACGCGGGAAGGTCATCGCGGGCGTCAGCCCTGTTCGAGCGCGCAAGTGGCAGCGATGGAAAATGCCTGGGCCTGCCGCCCCACGCGAGCCGAAAGAATGACTCCTTCGAGGTACACAGTCGTGGAACATAAACACATTCCGGGTCTTGTCGATGTCATCAAGGTGGATCAGCCTGCTGACATCCTTCAAATCGCACGTGACGACACGCTTGACCGCGTTTTTGGCTCTGGCAAGCCATTGCTCAACAGTCTGTTGGTCCGCCGCATACTTGGGGTGCTGTCCTACAATGGACACCGATTCCCAACGATGAGCGCGAGAAAGGCAATCGGACGAGAAATTCAACAGGACGCGTTGTGGAAGAAACTCAACACGGCCGCACCGAATATCCGTGCGGCCCCCGCCGATTTGGAGCCATTGGCAGCGTGGATTCGCGAGTCGAACCCCGATGTCGCGGTCGGGCCGCTCGTGCAGCAGATCATCGGCCGCTTATTCAGCCCCACGTTCGAAGCTGACGAGGATACCTGGGCCGCTGCGGAAGTGATTGCTGCGTCGCTAGCGCCGGGTAATGCGCTGCGCAATTTGGCTTGGAAAGTGACGGGCAAGGTGACGCGCGCCAAGGCGTTGCTCGCTTCGATGGTCGGTGGAGACCTTGCAGGCGTCCATGCGGTCAGTGTAGCAATACACAATGTCATAAGAGGCCTGAATCAAATGCGCTGTCTTTATCTCGACACCTCGGTGCGGCAGACACTCACGCCAGAGATGGCCAGCGAACGCTGCCTTTTTGCTCCGGGCGTGGTCCTTCGTCAAGCGACATCGAATGGAACGGTGGGTGGCTGCCCCTACGCCGCGGGTACGCTGCTGTTGTTGGAGCTGGAGAACGCTCGGCAGGCGAGCGGTGACGAATCGATGATTTTCCTTGCCGATACTTGGAGTCGGTGCCCGGCCGAGCAATGGGCACCGGCGATGCTGGAAGGTGTATGGAGGCGAGTCACAAACGCTTAAGGACAATAGGATCCAATTCCTTTGCCTCATAGCTGGTGTGTACACGTTGAGCAAGCATATCGGAGGCAGAGATTCTCGTGGCCCATCGGCCGTTGGTCTTCGGGGAGAGGAAGCTTTGCCCCAAACTAGCGAGAGACTGCGGCGACTCAATATCAAGGAGACCGTTTTTGGCGAACAACGGTCACCGACGCGGACGACTTGAAGGCTTTCAAGGCCGGCGAGCGTGCGCTTGCCGGCCAATCAGCGACACCCAGCCGCGCTTGAGAGCAAGCTGCCAAGGGGCCGCACTCTACTCGAAGGCAGTCATCGGAGTCAGGAAAAAAGAAGCGGCCCCCAGCATCTGATCGCCTAAGTCAGGTGCGGCGTCCCACCTAACGCGTGCTTTGTCTGGGGAGGTCGTCGTTTCGCTACACTGCGCATTTTCGCTAACGATCTGCTAGGAGGAGGCGCATGGACCGCATGGTGGCGATGGAGACCTTCGTAACAGTTGTCGATGCGGGTTCGTTTTCTGCCGCCGCACGCCGCCTGAAGCTCGGCCAGCCAGCCGTCTCAAAGGCGGTCGCACAGCTGGAGGAACGTCTAGGCGCCCGTCTGCTGTTGCGATCGACACGTGGCCTCACGCCGACGGATGCCGGTCAGCGTTTCTACGATCACGCACTGAGGGCCATCGATGAGGCCGATCAGGCCGAGCAGGCTGTGCGCGAGTCGTCGGAGGGCTTGTCGGGACGATTGCGCATCGGCGCAGCCGTTACGTTCGCCCGGCTGCATGTCTTGCCAGCCCTCAAGTCTTTCCTGGATCAGCACCCCAATCTGAGCATCGACATCGTACTTGACGATCGGTCCGTCGATTTGCTTGGAGAGGGCGTCGATGTCGCATTGCGTATGGGCACGCTGGACGATTCGACCATGACCGCGCGTCGCATCTCCAGCGCGCGGCGGTTCGTCGTCGGCACACCATCATATTTCGCCGAAGCCGGCGTTCCTCAAACACCTGTCGACCTTAACCGGCATCAGGCAGTCGTTTACTCTCTGCGAGGCGGCGGTGAATCGTGGTTGTTCAGCCGCAGTGACGGCTCCGACTCGACCGTGACCTTGTCCGGCCGGATAAGCGTGAACGCGGCTGAAGGCATGCGCACGGCGGTACTCGGGCACATGGGCTTTGCCGTCGCTTCGGAATGGATGTTCGCCCCCGAACTCGCAAACGGGACGGTTCAGGCCGTCCTGACTGACTGGACGTTGCCGCCGATCGACCTGTGGGCGGTTTTCCCGTCCGGTCGCATGGCAACCACGAAGGCGCGTGCCTTCGTTGCGTTTGTCGAGCACCTTCTCAATGAGCGCAACTCTGGCTCAGGCCTCACCGGCTAGACGCTGCGCACCTTTGCCCCCTCGCAGCAGGAATAGGCGCTATTCCCCGCCCGCGGCTACCGGGCGATTCCGCCTCAGCGGAGGATACGCATCAACCAATGCACGAAACATTGGCTCCGATGCAGCAGTCCCTTCCGGCTCATCAAGCCGGAGGACCGCTTCAAAACCTACTGTTGAGGAAAAGCATGACCCAAGCTCTGAAAGGCAAACTCGCGCTCGTGACGGGCGCTTCGCGTGGAATCGGCGCAGCTATTGCGGCGCGTCTCGCGCGCGACGGTGCATCCGTCATCGTTCACTACGCATCGAGTGCCGCGCGGGCCGAAGCCGTCGTCAAGGAAATCCGCGATGCCGGCGGCGAGGCTGAGGCTGTCGGCGCCAATCTGTCGCAGCCAGAAGGCGTCAGGAGCCTCATTGGGTCGCTGAATGGTGCGTTCGGCGGCCGCTTCGAAGGGCGGCTCGATATTCTCGTCAACAACGCTGGCACAGTCGAATATGGGCCGTTCCTCGATTCGTCGGACACGTCGTACGACACGCACTTCAACCTGAATGTGCGCGCGCCGATCGAACTGGCAAAAGACGCGGCAGCGCGCATGGTCGCTGCAGGCTGGGGGCGCATCATCAACGTGGGCTCGGCTTTCGGCGAAGCAGCGCCCTTGCCTGGCGTGACGCTCTACATCGCCTCGAAATTCGCCCTCAGAGGCTTTACGCGCGGGTTATCGCGTGAACTCGGGAAATTCGGCGTGACCGTGAATGCCGTCCAGCCCGGCCCGATCGATACAGAACTCGCTCCGCAACCCGGCACGGAGGACCACGCAACGATGACGAAGCTCGCAAGCGTTGGCCGTTTCGGAAAACCGGAAGAAATCGCGGCGGCCGTGGCTTATCTAGCCAGCCCTGAAGCGGGCTATACGACCGGCGAGAGCCTGACGGTCGACGGCGGATGGATTGCCTGACCCGGGCTGCCAAGCATTTCGCTGACACTGCGGCGGCGCCGTGATATCGGGGTTTGCAAGACCGTACCAACGGGCCGTCCAGTACAAATTTCACTAGGAGTGCCAGACATGGCGACATACCTCGCTTTTACACGTGAGGTCACCCGAGATCAGCGCGAGCTGGACGCCTATCAGGCAAGTGTCGCAAAGACCTTCGTCGGCCATCCTATCAAAATTCTTTCGGCATACGGACCCCAACAACGGCTCGAGGGAATCGCACACAGTTGGCGGAACCGATGGGGACAGCATCAGGAGCGGCTGCGCGTCGCATGTGCGACCGCTTTCGCTTCGATGTCAGTGCCAGTGGTTGACCGCCCAAGGTCAATCGGAGACCCTCGCCGCCGAGGTGATCGGCCCTTACACGAAGCCCTTACCGACGAATGGCCAGGTGCAGCTACAACTCATCATGCTCAATCCGCAATGGCTGCGCACGTTCGCTGCGCTGACCGAACTCGGCAACTTCACGCGCGCGGCGGAACGGCTCGATCTGACGCAGGCGGCCGTCTCTCAACATTTGCACCATCTGGAAGATGCGCTCGGTCTGCTGGTGATACGCCGACCGCGTGCCATCGAACTGACGCCTGCCGGGCGCGCGTTGCTCGACTATTGCGAAGCGATGGAACAGGCACGCCGGCGGCTCGATGCGCGCGTGTCCGGTCCTGCAGAAGCCGGAGAGATCGGGTTGATCACACCAGAAAGCATTGGACTGGCGTTGTTTCCGTTAATGCTGGATTGGCAGGCGCAGCATCCGCAATGGAAGATTCGCTATTGTTTCGCGCCGGATCCTGAAGTGCTCGACGCGGTGCTGACCAATCGATACGACCTCGGCATCGTCACACTCAAGCCCGATGATGCGCGTCTCACCGCGCGCAAATTCATGCAGGAGCCCCTGGAACTTGTCGTGCCAGCGGGTGCAAAAGTGCGTGCGTGGAGCCATCTCGAAACGCTCGGTTTCATCGATCATCCGGATGGGCGGGCGATGGCGAATCGCTTGCTGAGCCGGCGCTTTCGGAAGAACGCAAGCATCGCGGACCTGCCGCGCAACGGTTTCAGCAACCAGATCGCACTCATCCTCGAATTCGTGGCGCGCGGGCTGGGATTCACGGTCATTCCGCGCTATGCGCGGGCCGCGTTCGCGCGGCAGCACCAGATCGAAGTGGTGGAGTGCGGGTCGCCCGTGGTCGAGACTTTATGGCTCATCCATCGCGCGGAATGGCCGTTACCCGCGCCCTGCGCGCGGGCGGTGAGGTATTTTGAGGAGCGGATGAAGGGGTAGTGCGCGATGATGGCTTATTTGACGCCGCCCCGATCTCGCCCATGATGTCGGTCCCGCGTTGCACCGGCGTCCTCGGGAAGTCCGATGGTCTCGTGCAAGCCGCAGTCCAACGACTTGGTGCCGGTGGACCGCTCTGGGTCGGCATGAGGCATTGAAGAGCATCGTTGAAAAGCAACAGCTCGGGGATTTCAAAGCAACAGCCGCCTGAAAGAGCCTTTCTGGACGAGCCTTTGAACGGCCACACACGGTAAGGTGCCTACTTCAACTTAGGTTCCTGCATTTCAGGTGCGGATGGTCGAGGGTGGTCGGCCCGAGGTCCGCATCACCCCGCCGAACGACTCCGTCAACGTGAGCTGCGGGAGTTTGGCGGCGTTTGGGCGCCGCTGAGCACGTTCGTCGCTGCCGCGCTCTCAGAAAGAACCTGGTTTGGTCGCCCGTGTCCGAAGGCTTGGTCAGAACCAGGGCTGCTTGACCGAAATAGTTCAGGACCAGGGCGGGGAAGACGAGCAGGAGCGACACGACACCGGATGGTGATCGCTTTCATGCACTTTGATCCGATCCGCGCGCTGTACTGGAGCGCGGTTATCAATGGCGTCACTGCCGTGCCAATCATGTTGATCATGATGCTCATGGCGTGCAGTAGGCGCGTAATGGGCGAGTTCGCCGTGAAAGGAATTCTGTCCTGGGGCGGATGGCTCGCTACGCTCGCCATGGCGATAGCGGCGGTCGGGGTCTGTGTGCCGGGCTAGGCTCAACGCCACCTTCAAAGGGCGACGTTCGCAGCGGCCGGGTTGGTCGCGAACCCATTCGGCCCTGCGACCTGCTTGAAGCGGGCAGATGACTTTCCTAGGTACGCAGTCGTTCCTTCTGCGGCCGGTCGCGCAGGAGCAGTGGCATCAAACGCCGGTTGGCTGTTTGCGCCGCCCACTCGCAATACGCGGCGCTGCCGAGCACCCAGCCCTTCAGGGTCGATTGCATTAGGTTATCGACCTCGCGTTCGTCAGGAGGTTGTGCGCCCAAAGCCTGGTATGCCCGGTAGCGCTCGAGCGGCGTATTGCCGAGCGCGCCGTAAAGTGGATGGTCCTTGATGAAGCTATCGACACGCAGCCCGATATGGTGCGTATAGCTCGACCACCGGTAGCTTCCCGGGTCGGCTACAAGTCGGCTACGCACCGGCGCATGATCGATAGCTTGGCTCGCGAGCAGGAAGTACCGCTCGGGCTCAATCACTGCTGCGCCGTACCCGCCGCCCCATACCGCACCGCGGCGCCCATGGCGGCGGTTGAAGGTCTCGACATACCGACGGCTGACGGCCTGCATCGTAATGGCCACGCTCGACTGATATGAAGGGGTGACGAGGAACTGTACCGCCTCAGGCATCAGCACCCACGCGTGCACGGCCAGATCGGCGACGCGCGCTGCGTCTGCCAGGCAGGAGAGGAAGTACAGATAGTCTCCTTCGTCCAGGAAGGCGGGGCCGGTGAACCCCTGCAAGATAACGTGCTGTGGTTGTGCCGGGACGTAGTGGCGTGCGAGCCGTGTCATGCTGGATGAACCGGAAATCCGATGTGGAAAAGCGATCTGACAGATATCAGATGCGTGACGGTGCGTAACGTGGATACACGACGAAATTCTATCGATCACCTGCATATGTTGGCGTCGCGAAAAGACCTTTTTTCTGGCCTCTTTTCGCTGATTTGGCCGGCGCAACCAGTGTTGCAGAACAGGATGCGCGGAGGATGGGCCGAAGCCTTCGGCCTAAACGCAGTGGACGTCCAGGACATGGATCACCGCCGCTAAACCCGGCGGCCAATCACAAGATCGACACCGTTCGGCCCGTCCGATTGCTCGCTCGGCGCCTGGTCGCTTCGTGACTCGGCTACGTGCGACCGCCGCTGGACGCCAGCAAGAAAGGCGATAGAAAAATGCCTGCCATGGGTGGTCCGAGTTCTCGACGGAGGGGGGCGACGGATCGGTGCCCGGAAGGCTCAGCCTCGATTCGCGTCGCCATCCGCCGCGACCGAAGGGCCCGCGCATTCCATCTCTGCACCGCAGGCCGCGAAGGCGCTCAGAAAGCGGTCGACGACTTGCCGATCCCGCATGAAAGACAGAAATTCTCTCAGGCTGCCGAGCCAGTCCGGATCGATCCGGCGCAGTCGCGCCAGCGCTTTCTTTGCTTCGTCCATCCGTCCCAGTTCGGCGGCAGCGACGACCGTGGAACGCAAACAAGGCGGAAAATCGGGCAGATGCGCGGCGGCGCGTCGCAATTCGGCCGAGGCCTCTTCGCGACGGCCCGTTAGCAGCGGGATGGTACCGAGCGCGGAGCGCGGTCCTGCCGCGCTGAAGGGGTCGAGCGCGATCGCTGGCTGCAATGCCAGGAGCCCTTCGGCGGCCTCGCCGCTGACCAGCAGCGCTACCGCGGCCATCGTGCGTGTGCCGATGGCGGACAGGGTACTGAGCCGCACCGCCAGCCGGGCATTCTCGACCGCCGTATCCCATTGCTTCGAACGGGCCAGCGCATAGGCGAATGCAGCCAAACAAAAGCCGGACCGTGGCTTCAACTCGACCGCCTGGCGCGCGGAATCCAGCGCCCTTCGGCGTTCGGAGGTCGGTCCTGCCCCTGCGTGACGTGCAGGCGATTCATTAGGATCATGGCGACGAAGGCATGCGCGATCGCGATCCCGGAATCCATCGCAATAGCCCGCAGGAAGTGCCGTTCCGCCTCGCGTTTCTCTTGCTCGCCGCCACGGCCGTAGAGCGCGGCGCCCAGCCGGACGAAGTCATAGGATCTGAGCGCGTGTGCCGGTTTCTGCCGGGCGCGGCGCAATCCTTCTCCCATAACCAGCGTTTCCAGCCGGGCGGCGAGGGCCACCAGTGCCGTCTCTCGTTGGTCCAGCGGGGGCAAGGTCAACTGATCGGCCCACAAGACGCGATCGTTATCCGCCTCCTCCAGCAGCAGCGAAAGCTGCGCTTCCTCCCCGCTGCGCCGCACCGCGCCCGACAGGCGAAAGCTCTCGGGCGGCAAGGGCTGCGTCACCCGCGTCTGGACCAGAATCGTCTCGGACCGGCTGAAGGTCACCAGCAACTCCGCGCCGAGCGCACGGGCGAAGCGCTGAAGTGTTGATTTGCGCCGGAAATTGACCCACTTTTTGCATCTAAAACTGACCCACCCCTGATGTGCAGAAACATCATTCTGGTGCGTCGATTTCCTCCTCTTTTTGTCGTTTGGGTGAGCTTTTCCGGGTTGCAGCCCGCGAAGCGGGCTGCCCCGCCGTGCTGTTTTTGAAGCGCCAGGAGTCGTTGCCTGTTTCGACTATGTGGCAGTGGTGCGTGAGGCGGTCGAGCAGCGCAGTTGTCATCTTCGCGTCGCCGAAGACGTTCGACCATTCCGTGAAGCTTAGGTTAGTCGTGACTAGAATGCTCGTGCGCTCATAGAGCTTCGAGAACAGATGAAACAGCAGTGCGCCCCCCGTTTGGGTGAATGGCAGATAGCCGAGTTCGTCCAGCACAATGGCGTCGACATACATCAGCCGATTCGCGAGTTGTCCGGGTTTGCCTGCGGCCTTCTCAGCTTCGAGCTGGTTCACGAGCTCGACGGTGGTAAAGAACCGAACCCGCTTGCCGTGGTGCTGTATCGCTTCGATTCCGATTGACGTCGCAAGGTGCGTCTTCCCCCTGCCGGGCCCGCCGATGAACACGATGTTCTGCGCCGACTCGCAGAATCGTACGGTGTGGAGTTCACGAACGAGGCCCTCATCGACGCTCGCTTGCTCGAAGTCGAAGCCCGCGAGGTCGCGGTGAGCAGGAAAGCGTGCGGCGGCCATCTGATAGTTGATTGACCGCACCTGACGCTCAGCTGTCTCCGCCTTCAGCAGCATCTGCATGAACTTCTCCGGCTCAAATTCGTTGTGACGCGCCTGCGCGACCAGTTCGGGCCACGCTTGCGCCATACCGTGGAGCTTCAACGACTTCAGTAATGCGGCGGTTTCATTCGACATGGCCATCCTCCTCGTTGCGAACGCGAAGCCGCTCATATCGGTGAACATCCGCAACAGGTTCAACCTTGAGCGTGATTGCTGTTCTCACTACGTCACCTGGGCTAGCGGTCGGGCTCTTTAGCCGCGCGAGGATGTTCAGGACATGGTCACCGCTCGGACGCCCAGATTCGAGCGCTATCTCAACCGCAACCAACACGGCCTCCAGCCCATGGACCGGCGTCGCCGCGAGAACCTGAACCATCACCCGGTCGCCACCGGTCTGCTTCAACAGGTGTCTCTGCAGTCGAAGCATCGGTTCTGGCATCGTCAGGAACGGCGCACCGTTTCTTAACGCGCCGGGCTTACGCTCCACCAAGGCAATGTAGTGGCGCCAGTCGTAGAAGGTCTGGTAGCGGTCGAAGCTGCGGGGGTGGCGGGCAATCTCGACGCCGTCGGCGACCAGGCTGATATAGGTCGGATAGCAGCGCAGGCTCACGATTTGATGCGCGTATTCAGTCGGCACGCTGTAACTGTTTCGGTCGAGGTGCACCAGACTCGTGGGCGACACGCGCACGGGCTTCTCGATGTAGCCGTCGAATGGCTTCGGCATCTGCATCAGCCGTGGACGTTCGTCTGCCAACGCATCTTCGACACTTAGTTCGGGCCACTGTGGATGTTTCAACTGCTTCCACGCCTGTTGGCATCGCTCGGCCAACCATATGTTCAGAACTTCCAGCGACTCCCACCGAATCGCGATTGCATCGTGCCAAATGTGTCGGCGCCGGTCCTGAACGTTCTTCTCGACGATGCCTTTCTCCCAGCCGGCGGCTCGGTTGCAGAATTCCGGCTCGAACAGGTAATGGCCGCACATAGCGTGAAACCGCGCATTGATAGCGCGCTCCTTGCCAGGTCCGACTTTGTCGACGGCAGTCTTCATGTTGTCGTATATGCCGCGCCGAGGGACGCCACCGAGAGCAACAAATGCTCGTGCATGGGCATCGAACAACATCTCGTGACTTTGGGTCGGATAGGCAACGAGCCAGAACGCGCGACTCGCGGCGAGCTTCAGGTGGGCGACCTCCACTCGTCGCCTGAGCCCGCCGATGAAGACGTACTCGCAGCTCCAGTCGAACTGGAACGCTTCACCGTATTCGAAGGCGAGCGGCACAAAGGCGCCACGCTGTGCTCCGCCATCGCGTTCCTTCTTCCAGTTGCGAACGAACGCCGATACGCGGTCGTAACTGCCGTCGTACCCGGAGGCGCGCAAATCCTCATACATCTGAGTCGCCGAACGTCTCTCTCGTCTGGGACGTTTTGTGTCGGCGAGCAGCCACAACCGCAGTTGCTCCGACCAAGGGTCAACAACGCTGTTATTGACGCGTTTCGGATACTTCGGCTCGCCGGTCGACGGCTCGCGCAGCCAGCGTCGAATGGTGTTTCTTGAGAGCCCCGTCTGTCTCGCAATATCCCGCAGCGGGACGCCGTCGCGGAAATGCATCCGCCGAATCTTGGCTAACATGCTCACGGTTATCACTCCGTTCTCCTGCTTGGCGTCCAAGCAGGAAGTTGAACATGTGGGTCAATTTTCGATGCAAATTTCTAGCGGAAATGGGTCAGTTTTGCGCGCGCATCAACATCGGAAGGGCTATATCAGCGATCAGCGAGGCGGCAGTGTCCACGACAGCTCGCATTTTTACTCGACGTACCGTTGTGCGGACGGCAACTACATCACAGTGGGCGCGATCGAGCCACAGTTCTACGAAGTCCTGCTGAACAAGCTCGGTTTGAGCGGCGACGCGCGATTTACCGATCAATGGAACCGCTCGCGCTGGCCGGCACTGCGCCAACACCTCGTTGAGGTATTCGCTTCGAAAACGCGTGCTGAATGGACCCTGCTGCTCGAAAGCACTGATGCCTGCTTCGGCTCGGTGCTAAGTCCGCAAGAGGCTGCGGCTCATCCGCACAACATCGCGCGCGGCGTCTATTTCGAGGGCGATGGTTATCTGCAAGCTGCGCCTGCGCCACGGTTTGACGGCAAATCTATGACTGCCGGACCAGTCCCCACATGCGGTGAACACACGTATCAGATTGCAGACGCTCTAAGAGAAGGCGGCCCTGCTCATATCTGGAAGTAAAACCAATGCATGGCATAGGGCGCGGCTTTCTACCGACGTCCTCAGAAGTCGAAATCAAATCAAGGAGACTTCATGAACACTGCAGTTGCGCGGGAACCTGCCGCGGCGGTTACCCCTACCCGAGAGGATGCGGCGCGGACGTATCGAAAGATCACATGGAGGATCGTGCCATTTCTGCTGCTGTGCTACATCGTCAGTTATCTGGATCGCGTCAATCTGAGCTTTGCGAAATTGCAGTTCATGCAGGACCTTGGCTTTACAGATGCCGTCTATGGTCTGGGCGGCGGCTTGTTCTACCTCGCCTACGTGCTGTTCGAAGTGCCCAGCAATCTCTATCTGCAGCGCGTGGGCGCACGTGCGACCCTGCTGCGCATCATGACACTGTGGGGGACGGTGACCGTCCTGATGTGCCTGATTACCACGCCGACGCATCTGTACATTGCCCGCTGCCTGTTGGGCGCCGCTGAGGCCGGGTTCTTTCCTGGCGTGATCCTCTACTTGACGTACTGGTTTCCTTCACGTTATCGGGCCAGGATCATGTCGATCTTCCTGATGGGCATTCCTGTGTCCGGCTGGATCGGTGGCCCGTTGGCTGGATGGATCATGCACGACCTTTCTGGATTGCATGGCTTGCGCGGATGGCAACTATTGTTCATTTATGAGGGGCTGCCCGCTATCGCGCTGGGGATCACAGCGTATTTCTTCCTGACCAACGGCGTTGCGCAAGCGAAGTGGCTATCGGATTCGGAAAAGGCGATCGTGCTTGCCGACGTGCAAGCCGAGCATGTCAGCAAGTCGGAATCCGGGGGCGGGTCGTTGCGGATGCTCTTCCGCGATCCACGGTTCTATGCAGCGGTCTTTGCGTATTTCTCCATCACGTGCGCGACGGTCGCGATGAGCCTGTGGGTACCCACGCTCATCAAAGGGCTGGCAGTGAATGATCTCCGCACGATTGGATGGCTATCCGCCGTTCCTTATGTGGCCGCGACGGTGGGTCTATGGGCGATTGGGCGGCATTCGGACTATCGACTCGAACGGCGTTACCACGTTGCGGTGTCGCTTGTGGCGTCAGCGGTGGGATTCATTCTGCTTGGATTCACAGGCGGAAGCGTCGGCTGGACGATCGCGCTGCTGGCGCTCGCGGCCACCGGATTGTATGGCGCGATTCCCGTATTCTGGGCGATTCCCACCAGTTATCTTTCCAGGTCGAATGCTCCAGGCGGAATCGCCTTGATTAGCAGTCTCGGGTGTCTCGGCGGGTTTCTCAGCACGGCAATTATCGGTTGGGTGAAGAGTCTCACTGGAAGCCTGGATGTCGCGATGGGTGCGGTCGGACTGCTGATGATAGTCGCCTCCGCGGGATTGCTGGTGGCGTTTCCGGCGAGGCTGATCCAGCCTGTGCGCACCGACGCTTCCTGAATCCACGGCAATCCTCCGCAAATCTGACTACGACGACGTGCACATCACGCGCAACGCGTAGCGAACACGATCTATCGCCCGTATCGATTCTGTTTCTCTGTTTCTACAACCATGACCGATCATCCTAGTCTTGACCTCGCGACTTTTGCCGCTCAATTGCGCTTCGACGTGATCCCGTCGCACGTGGTAGAGCGCGCTGTAAACCTCTACGTGGATTGGCTTGGCTCCGCGCTGGCGGGTAAAGGCGCGCGTCCCGTCGAAACGATTGCCGCCTTCGCTCGACGCGCAGCCTTGGGCGGCAGGACGGAGGAGGGTGGCGTGGCCGAAGTGCTGATCGACCGCACGCGCTCCACGCCCTATTTCGCAGCGATGGTGAATGGCGCCGCGTCGCATTTTGCGGAGCAGGATGACGTGCATAACGGCTCCGTGTTCCATCCGGCAACCGTCGTTTTTCCCGTTGCGTTGGCACTTGCGCAAGCTCGCGGTGCTTCGGGGCGCGACCTGATTACGGCAGCGATTGCGGGCTACGAAACGGGCATCCGCGTTGGCGAGTTTCTCGGCCGCTCTCACTACAAGGTGTTCCATACGACGGGCACTGCGGGAACGGTGGCGGCGGCGGCCACGGCAGGCCGGCTGCTAGGCCTGTCGCCGCAACAGATGCTTGATGCGTTCGGTTCGGCCGGCACACAGGCTAGTGGCTTGTGGGAATTCCTGCGCGACGCGGCCGATTCGAAACAACTTCATACCGCAATGGCGGCCGCCAATGGTCTGATGGCCGCCGAGCTCGCAGCTGACGGATTCAGAGGGGCGACACGTATCCTGGAGGGAGCGCAGGGCATGGCCGCGGGTATGTCGAGCGATGCCGACCCGGCGCGGCTTGTCGATCGGCTCGGCGAGCGGTGGGCTACGGCGGAAACGTCGTTCAAATATCACGCATCGTGCCGCCATTCACATCCTGCCGCCGATGCGCTGCTTGCGGTTATCGGGCGCGAGCGATTGCTGGCTTCCGATATCGCGCGTGTCACCGCGCATGTGCATCAGGGCGCGCTCGACGTTCTCGGAGCGGTGGTTGTGCCGCGCACCGTCCATCAGGCGAAGTTCAATATGGGAACCGTGCTTGGACTTGTCGCGTTGCATGGGTACGCCGGAGTCAACGAGTTCGAAGGCAGCTTCGACGCGGAGTCAGTGGCGGCGTTTCGCGACAAGGTAGAAATGGTTTTCGACGACGAAGTGGACCGCGCGTATCCGGCCCGGTGGATCGGCAAGGTGACTGTCGTTACCCACGATGGCCGACACTACGCCGGGCGGGTCGATGAACCAAAGGGCGATCCGGGCAACACGCTATCGCGCGATGAAATTGCTGAGAAGGTCCGCCGGCTTGCTGCATTTTCGGGAGCGGCATCGGATGGCGAAGTGTCGGATCTTCTCGATGGAGCGTGGCAGGTCACGTCGTGCGACGTGATGGGACCGGTCTTTAGTTGTTTCCGCGGATGAACGTGACGGGGCCGCATTCGTACCACGCTATGTCGAGCAGCAGCCAATATCTAACCGGGTGACAAGTGGCCAATTTGGATGATATGAGGTACATCAGAGCGGCGGCGGCCTCGGCGGCAAATGCAGACGACGCCTCGATTTGGCGATGGTTCGCATTGCTCGTTGAGGAGCGCAGGATCCGCTGGTGCCTTCGCGATGATCATTGGCTCGTGAGCATTGACAACAGACACGTCGCTACGGAGAACAGCTTTGATAGGGCCATCCGGATTGCGAGAGAGGCCATATCAAAATCGGAGCAATGCTGTCGCGAAGACCAAGGCGACGAAATGGGGGCGGGTACTGGCGCTCGCCGGCAGTCGAAGAGGACGTTCACCATGGTTGTTCGGTCGCCTTCGCGTTAGAAAAATTTGTCAGCAGAAATCGACGCTGCCGCCGTCCGTGTAGTTGCCTTACAGCGTGATGATGCTCTGACCTGGGTAGAGAACGCCTATTGGCCTATCGCAACCTAGATTGCAGTTCTGGCCTTCATTAGTTTTGTCGCCACATTCTTCGCGTCAGAAACAAAAGGAATAAGCCTGGGCGACTGAGACAACTGTTTCAATGCAAAAATGCTTGAAAATGGTGGAAAAGCGGCAAACCGCGAATTGGGTCGGAACTGTTGCCACGAACTTCTTGGCAGGGGCGACCTCTTCTCTTGCCGACCCCTTGCCGCCATTCGGCTTGCCGCGAAAGTATCGGCCCTTTCACTGAACGATGGGCCTATCGGGTTGCGGAGATCGCCGGAAAGCAGCGATCGACGTGTTGCTCGGCCCAACTGACTGATCGCGTGCTTCGGGGGTTCGTGAATGTTGACGTCGGGCTCTGTTCGGTCATGAGGCGCCAACGACGCTCAGTCTGTGATGTCCGACGCAACATTGGCTATTTCTTCATCAACGTGTGTCGCGGAAGGCTGATCGTAAATATGCATCCGACGCCCGGAACATCGCGCACGCTCAGAATGCCGTCATTCAGTTCGACGCTTCGACGTGCTATCGACAATCCGAGCCCTAGCCCGGATTTATCGGCTCCGAACTGGGTGAATGGCAGAAACATCTGTTCTGCCTTGCCTGGCGGCAAACCACCGCCATGATCCTTCACATCAATAAGTATCTTGTCGGCGATGGCATACGCGCTCAGTGTTACTTCGGAGTTTGGTTGGGTAAATTTAAAGGCGTTTTGTATGAGATTGCCAAGCGCTGAATAAAGGAGGTCACGGTTTCCGCTGACAGCGAGCTGGGGATCGACTGACGTCACGACAAATTTGCACCCGCGTAGCTGTGCGGCCAGATTTGCCGCGTGCTTTGTTTCGTTTATGAAGTCAGAAACTGAAAACAGCGCCCATTTAGCACTATCACCTGCGGGAACGCGGGCGTCGTCGATTGAACGCTCAATGAGCTTCTCCAAGCCCGTCAGGCTCCGCTCCAATACGGCGCCCGTAGCGCCAAACAAGGGCAAATTTCCAGCTTTTGCAGCAGCAAACGCAAGGGTCGCCGTGTGCAGGAAGTTGCGAAGTTCATGGGCGAAAGACCCCATGCGCTCGCCTTCATCAAGTGCATTTTGAGTAGCTATCTTGAAATCGCGCTGGTAACTGAACTCGGTGACAGCATCGGCGATCGCGTTGTCCAGGCAGCGGTTCAGCGTGCGGAACTCGTCGATCGAAAACGGGGCATCGCGTTCATGTGCGAGGTCAGTAATGGCCTGACAAAGGTCTCCATAATCATGGACGACCTGGTCAACCGTGTATCCCAACGTCAGCAATTCGTGTCCATGACGGGCCGCTGCCTCCCCAATCTCCGAACGGCCTGAATTACCTCCTGGCGAGCCTGACACGATGAGGCTTTCTGACGGGCGTTCAGTTTGCTCGATTTTCAGCGTTTCAATCAGCTGTTCAAGAAACAGCGGAACGCCGTTTTCGAGTTGAAGCGCGGACGCACCACGTGCCGGCCGCAGCGCCACTTTGGACCTGCAGCGCACGATCAGTTCATCGCGGTTATTTGCTAGAAACGTATGAAGCATGGCGCCTCCTGCACGATGCATGCCGTAAGCCAAACTACTCCCGAAACTGCTGTCCTCCGCCTGGAAGTCGAACCATGCCCGTTCGAACATTTGATTCCCATCGGCCAGTCAAACCAACCGCGAATCGGCATAACGGAGAAGCGACATAAATGGTGCGAAGCAAAAAAGACGCCCATGTCTAATCGACCTGCACACAGATGCTGGTCGTCTCCCGTGAGCCAACTCCTAGGATGTCCTTGATATGGACCGTCTCGCGCGCCTGGACAGACGGTGGGCGGTGAATTAAGTCGCATAAGCGACGCCTTATCGACTGAAAGCGCGACGCATCATGTTACCGTGCCAGTGTGGATCAAATTGCCAACTCAGAGCCTGATATGAGCCGTCTGGTGGTCGTATCAAACCGCACTTCCGATCCTCGCAAATCTGCGGCAGGAGGCCTCGCCGTCGCCCTGCGGGAAAGTCTTGAACAAACTGGCGGAGTATGGTTCGGCTGGAGTGGCAAACTAAGCGACGACACGGAGGGAGGGGCTGCCGACCGGCATGGACTTGAGATTCATACAAGCGGCAACGTGACACTGGCAACGCTCGATCTGACCCGCGACGAGCACGACACCTATTACGTTGGATACTCCAACGGTGTGCTTTGGCCGGTGTGCCACTATCGCCTGGATCTCGCGAAATTCGACACACGCTTCGCTGAAGGTTACCGGCGCGTGAACCGGTTGTTCGCGCGCAAGCTGCTCACGATGTTGAAGCCCGATGACATTCTGTGGGTGCATGACTATCATCTGATCCCGCTGGCCGCAGAATTGCGTGCGGCCGGCTGCAACCATCGCATCGGTTTTTTCCTTCACATTCCGATGCCGCCCCCACTGATCATGGCGGCGATCCCCGAGCACGAGTGGCTCATGCGGTCGCTCTTCGCATACGATCTCGTCGGCTTCCAGGCGCACTCCGATGTCACGCACTTTTCGCACTATGTCGAATCCGAGGCTCGGGCCGTCCGCGTGGGTCCGGATCACCTCCGTGCTTTCAATCGCACGTTACAAGTAGGGGCCTTTCCGATCGGCATCGACGTCGAGGAATTTGCACGCCTTGCCAGGGCGAAGGAAGGGCGCGAGATGTTTGCGCGCATGCGTGACGAATACTCACGGCGGCGCTTGCTTCTCGGCGTTGACCGACTCGATTATTCGAAAGGATTACCGCAAAGGATTCACGCTTTCCGGCAATTGTTGGAGCGCTACCCGGAAAATCGTGACAGCGCTACGCTGATTCAGATCGCGTCGCCGAGCCGCGAGGACGTCGGGGCGTACGATGATCTTCGCCGTGAAATGGACAGCCTGTGCGGCGCAATCAACGGTGACTTTGGAGAATTGGACTGGATGCCGGTCAGGTACATTCATCGCAATGTAGCTCGCAAACGACTGCCGGGACTCTATCGCGCGAGCCGTGTGGCGCTGGTGACGCCGTTGCGCGATGGCATGAACCTGGTGGCGAAGGAGTTTATCGCTGCTCAGGACCCGGCTGACCCGGGCATGCTGGTGCTTTCGCGTTTCGCCGGTGCGGCCGAGCAACTGACGGAAGCGCTGCTCGTCAACCCCTATGACACACAGGGCACAGCAGACGCCATCCAGCGCGCATTGGTCATGCCGCTCGATGAGCGCATCAATCGACATGCCGCACTCGCGGACCGGGTCCGCAAAGAGAATGTTCGCTGGTGGTCCGAGTCGTTCTTGAAGGCGCTCGCCGAGACGGAGATGGCTTCGGGGAAGAATTGAACGAATCTATCCGCGGGGTCGCCGGGTCTTTTCAAATATCAATCAAATCGCGCTGAGTTTCGCGCCGCAAAAAAGCGCATCATCAGGAGTCGACCTGTGAATGTTCGAAACGTGTGACGGCACCATGACGGGTGCGCGCGCAGGGTCGGCTTAACCTCAGCGAGGCAAGACATGGACGTTCGCATCACCGAAGACCAGATCCGCTCGTGCGCATATCAACTCTGGACCGGAGCGGGGTGTCCGGAAGGTCGGGCTGACGAATTTTGGCAGCGTGCCCAGTTGCGACTCGGCGTTATCGAAAAGCCGACTCAATCCGATCTCGTCGAGGATTCGGACGAATTCGCTGCCGCGCCAGCAGCGCCGTCGTCACCGTGATTGTCGCGGTGGCTCACTGGAGGGAGGGCTGATGACAGTTCAAAACTCAACATACAGGGATTGCAACATCAGCGTCGATGTGATCGGTCCTGACGCTCGCGGCGCTTACTCGGGAACGTTCGTTATCACGCATGAGGTGGGTGACGCTGACGACGACAGACAGTTCACGCCTGCCTGGCGGACCGCCGTATTCTCGGAAGCGGAAGCGCTCACCCGGCTCACACGGCTGGCCGAAGACGTCATCGATGGGAAGAGGGATGGTTCGGAAATTAGCACCTGAATTCTTCGAATCACTCTTTTCCGCGAGCGAGCAATCATCGCCTACGCATGCAGTCGGCATTGAGTTCGACCTGCACGGGGACAACGTCGAACGGGCAAAACTCATGGCCGCACTTCGCCTGACTTCCCTGAAAGCTCATCCCAATGTCTGAACTTGTCGACGTACGACAGCGGTTCGATCTGGGAGGGAATAATAATCTGTCCGTCGGGAATGCCGCGTGCGCTTGATGTAGGGCACACCATCGAGAAGACAATGCGCAAACCGACAGCACCGCGGCTTCTCCTGGCTGATGACAACACTGTAGTGCTTAACGCGAGCGCGGCTGCGCTGATTCTGCACGGTTTCGAAGTTCACACGGCCATTGACGGATTATCTGCCTTGACCGCTATTCAGCACTGGCATCCAGACATTGCCTTACTCGATATCGAAATGCCACTGATGGATGGGCGCACCGTAGCTCGAAACGTTCGAGCCATGGTTTTGGAAACGCAACCCTTGCTGATCGCGTTGACGGCCTTGACGTCTCTCGCGGATCGGTTAGCGTCGATTCAGGCAGGTTTCAATTATCACTTCACTAAGCCTGTTCAGTTCGAGGCGCTCCTGCGCACGCTGGACTTTCATCTTGACCCGTCGCTCAAGCACTTTCGGCCGACCGACGGTACAACGTGATACTTGCTGGGCATATATTCGAGTGATGTAGCAGATTAGCACTCGTGGCAAGAAAGGGCTCTGTGGCGCCGTCCGATCGCCACTGAGCAGAGTCGTCGGACGGTTCGGTAAGGATGGAATGCAGCATGTGTATGACGGCCAACCCGACGCGGCCCTTGCGGGCCGCCTATCCAGCTTTCCATGCGCAATGCCACGAGTCAGGCAGCTTGACCCGCCCCGAGTTCAGCACCCGTGACCGGGTCGCTGCTAGCGTCGGAAGCCGTGCGTGCCGCCATGGCTTGCAGTGTTTCCACATCCGCCGAAGTCACCGTTACCGTCGCCAATCCATCGCCGCCATCCACAGCGGGTCGGGGATCGTCGACGAACGTCCAATCCGGTCCCTCATTCCACGGGCCACGCGTTACGGACTCCTCGCCTTGCGACATCTTGTAGTAGACGCCGGTGAATTCCGGGAAGCCGGGAAGTTTGCCTTGCGGAAAGTTCGGCTGTATCGAATGAAGGGCTTTTTCGAATGACTTTTGATGCGCGATCTCTCGCGTCATTAGAAAGCCCAGCGTTTCGCGAATGCCCGGATCGTCGGTTACGTTGATGAGCCGCTCATAAACAATCTTGGCGCGTGCTTCGGCCGCTATGTTGGAACGAAGATCGGCGGTCGGTTCGCCGATCGTATCGACGTACGCAGCCGTCCACGGCGTGCCGGCCGAGTTGATCAGCGCTGGTCCTCCACCATAAAGAAGGGACGTGGTGTGCGAATCGTTGCCGCCGCCAGTCATCGAGCGATAAAGTTCTGCCTCGCTTTCGACCGCTTCGGCCAACTGGCCTTTTGCACCCTTGTTCAGCATTGCGATAATCGAACCAATGATTTCCAGGTGGCTCAATTCTTCGGTTGCAATGTCGAACAGGAGATCCTTACGGCCGGGATCGTCCTCACCCACTGCCTGCGTAAAGTAACGGCACGCAGCGCCGAGTTCGCCTTGCGGTCCTCCGAACTGTTCCAGCAGAAGGTTTGCAAGACCGGGATTGGGCGCCGCGACGCGCACCGTATATTGAAGGCGCTTGTTATGAATGAACATGACTTTTTCCTTTGGAGAAGAGCTTTCGCCATACGCGCGACGTTGCGCATTTGGTGAACGTTTCTCGCGAGTGACGAACTTTCGCCGAGCGGTCCCGCGCCAGAATTGACGCGGCACGCCTCCTCATGAAGGCGCTCAGTTCTCAAAGCGAATATCGCTTTGGCGTGGTTACTTCAGGTTGCTGACGGGGTTTGTGGGGAAGAGGTGACTTCATCTCGCGATGAAATGTGAGCACCGGAGGTCAGTTATGGATTTACCCTGCGCTTTTTGGGTTTGGCGGGCGTAAGCGCTGCGGTCCAGAAATCGACCACACCGCGCTTTGCTGCGGCGTTCGCGCGACCTCGCGCCGAGCCAATCACCGTGTTCGCGCCGCTTAACCACATGCTCATAAACGGATTCTTTTTCGTCCGGGATTCTTCATGGATGCTCCTGTGAGCAGGCGAGCGCCGTCCAGGCTGTCGGGCAATCGCCTTGTCTTTGATTCAGGCAGATTTCGTCGGCGTCTTGATCATCGATTCATTCGCGCTTGGCACGCCACGCGGAAGTTCCGACTCCGCGGGCTCAAGACCGGCTGCGCTCGCGCCAACACGCTCGACCTCGACATCCGTGCCACGCAGGGTCTCGTTGATGGTTTCCGTGTGCTCCGTTGCCTCGCGGCCCACGACGACCTCTTCAATCACGTGTGCGGTTTTTGCCACCACGGCGTGCTCAGCCGTTTCACGAATTTCTACCGAGCCTTCCTTCAGATCCGCTGCCGTCGCAATGCGATCGACCGGCCGCCGCTCGATCGTCGCGTGTGCTTCGCGCAGATTCACGCTCTCGGAAACAGGCGTTTCCGTGGAACGGGAATAGACCCGCACGCCGCCGGTTTCCACTTCGCGCTTGCCTACGTCGAGCGATTCACGCGTCACTGCAAACGCTTTGCGATCTGCGATGACTTCATCGGGGGTGTAAGCCTTGGCTGTCGCGTCGAAGCCTGTGTAACCATTGCTTTTCCACTGCGCGGCTCGCTCATCGACATCTACGGCCCCTGCCTCATGCATTGTCGAACGAACCATCCCGACGTGCGCTTCATCGGCCACCGTAACGGTCAGCAAGGCGCCACCGCGCCGGACGGCTTCCTGATAATGGCCCACTTCTTCTGGCCGATCGTCGGCGCCGAACATATTGCTGAAGAAGTGCTCGATCTTGCCGAATACGCCGACTTCTTCGGTCGTTACGGTCGACGGTCGAGCGTCGGCTAGAGCAACGTCACCGGGCGCGCCGGCTTGATCAGCGGCATGCACTTCCATGTCGGTACGATTCAGGCCACTCGCGACCAGACGGGAGACAGCGGTCTCGGCGTCCTGAAACGAGTCGAATACACCTACGATTACTTGAGTCATGTGAAACTCCGAATGAGATTGAGCAGCCTGACGTGCGGCCATGAAATAAAATCTGGCTCTTTTGAAAACGAAGTGGGTAATGGCTCTCAGCGGGCATGCGAGTTGAATGCGGAGAAGTCGAGTTTGCCAGCGATAAGAAACAGCACCGTTCGCATGGTTGCGAAGCGCGTGTAGCCA
>NZ_JACSUE010000023.1:0-81865 GCF_014384845.1 Caballeronia sp. EK | reverse complement strand
AATGGTGATGCCGGGCGACAACGTGTCGATCACGGTGAAGCTGATCGCTCCGATCGCCATGGAAGAAGGTCTGCGCTTCGCCATTCGCGAAGGCGGCCGTACCGTCGGCGCCGGTGTCGTGGCGAAGATTATCGAGTAAGATATCGGGCTTGCTCGATTGAAGTTGCAGTAATGCTGTAAAAACAGGGACCGGACGCTCGCCCTCAGCGAGCGTCCGGTCCCACGCTCTTTTGCCAGATGTGCGGTGCAATACCGCCTCGCTCTTTTCAAGGAATTGTCATGCAAAACCAGAAAATCCGTATTCGTCTGAAGGCTTTCGACTATCGCCTGATCGATCAATCGGCAGCCGAAATCGTCGATACCGCGAAGCGGACTGGCGCGATCGTCCGTGGTCCGGTGCCGCTGCCGACGCGTATTCAGCGTTTTGACATCCTGCGTTCGCCGCACGTCAACAAGACGTCGCGCGACCAGCTCGAAATCCGTACCCACCAGCGCCTGATGGACATCGTCGATCCGACGGACAAGACCGTCGACGCGCTGATGAAGCTCGATCTGCCCGCTGGCGTCGACGTCGAGATCAAGCTGCAGTAAGTGCCGAAAGCTGTCTGGCGTGCCTGCAGGTGCGTTAGAAGATGCTAAGTCTTTGATTGCTTGCGGGATTCGAAAAGCCTTGTTATACTCCAAGGCTTTTCGCGCCTATTCGCACGAAAGAGACGCAAGAAAGCCGACCCAGTTTCTCGTAACGAAGCCGGCATTTGTAAATCAGCCCCGACCAATCGCAGTTGGGAATGGAGAAAACGATGAGCCTTGGACTCGTAGGTCGCAAGGTTGGCATGACCCGTATCTTCACGCCTGAAGGGGATTCGATCCCCGTCACCGTGCTGGACGTGTCGGACAACCGCGTGACGCAGATCAAGACCGTTGAAACGGATGGTTATACCGCCGTTCAGGTTGCATTCGGTGCTCGCCGCGCATCTCGCGTGACGAAGCCGCTGGCGGGTCACCTCGCCAAAGCCGGTGTTCAAGCCGGTGAAATCCTCAAGGAATTCCATATCGATACGGCCAAGGCAGGTGAGCTGTCGAACGGCGCCGTGATCGGTACGGACATTTTCGAAGTCGGCCAGAAGGTCGATGTGCAAGGCACGTCGATCGGTAAGGGTTATGCCGGCACGATCAAGCGCTACAACTTCGCCTCGGGTCGCGCGACGCACGGTAACTCGCGTTCGCACAACGTTCCGGGTTCGATCGGTATGGCGCAGGATCCGGGTCGCGTGTTCCCTGGTAAGCGCATGACGGGTCACCTCGGTGACGAGACCGTTACGGTTCAAAATCTCGAAATCGCCCGCATCGACGCTGAGCGCAATCTGCTGCTCGTCCGCGGTGCAGTTCCGGGTGCGAAGGGCGGCAAGGTCTTCGTGACCCCGGCCGTCAAGGCGCGTGCTGTGAAAGGAGCGAAATAATGGAACTTAAGCTCCTGAATGCCAATGGTCAGGAAGGCGCTGGCGTGAACGCATCGGACGTCGTGTTCGGTCGCGATTACAACGAAGCCCTGATTCACCAGATCGTCGTCGCTTATCAAGCGAACGCACGTAGCGGCAACCGCGCGCAGAAGGACCGCGAGCAGGTCAAGCACACCACCAAGAAGCCGTGGCGTCAGAAGGGTACGGGCCGTGCTCGTGCCGGTATGTCGTCGAGCCCGTTGTGGCGTGGCGGTGGTCGTATCTTCCCGAACTCGCCGGAAGAAAACTTCTCGCACAAGGTCAACAAGAAGATGCATCGCGCAGGTCTCTGCTCGATCTTCTCGCAGCTGGCTCGCGAAGGCCGTATCGCGGTGGTCGAAGACCTCGCGCTCGAAGCCCCGAAGACCAAGCTGTTGGCCGATAAATTCAAGGCGATGGGTCTCGAATCCGTGTTGGTGATTACCGATACGGTCGACGAGAACCTGTACCTCGCGTCGCGCAACCTGGCCCATGTGGCGGTTGTCGAGCCGCGTTACGCCGACCCGCTCTCGTTGATCTACTTCAAGAAGATTCTGATCACGAAGGCTGCGGTCGCTCAGATCGAGGAGTTGCTGTCATGAGCGAAATTCGCAAAAACGATCATCGTTTGATGCAAGTTCTGCTCGCTCCGGTGATCTCCGAAAAGGCGACGCTGGTTGCCGACAAGAACGAGCAAGTCGTGTTCGAAGTCGCGCCGGACGCCACGAAGCAGGAAGTTAAGGCTGCTGTCGAGCTGCTGTTCAAGGTCGAAGTCAATTCCGTCAACGTGCTCGTCACGAAGGGCAAGGCCAAGCGCTTTGGCCGCTTCAACGGCAAGCGCAAGGACGTGAAGAAGGCGTACGTCTGCCTGAAGCCCGGCCAGGAAATCAACTTTGAAGCGGAGGCCAAGTAATCATGGCAATCGTGAAAGTTAAGCCGACCTCGCCGGGTCGCCGCGCGATGGTCAAGATCGTCAACAAGGATCTGCATAAGGGCGCGCCGTACGCAGCGCTGCTCGACTCGCAATCCAAGTCGGCGGGCCGTAACAACAACGGCCGTATCACCACGCGTCACCAGGGTGGTGGTCACAAGCAGCACTATCGTATCGTCGACTTCCGTCGCAACAAGGACGGCATTCCGGCAAAGGTCGAGCGTCTCGAGTACGACCCGAACCGTAGCGCGAACATCGCGCTGGTTCTGTACGCAGACGGCGAGCGTCGCTACATCATCGCGCCGAAGGGCGTGACGGTTGGTACGCCGCTGATGTCGGGTTCGGAAGCGCCGATCAAGGCAGGCAACACGCTGCCGATCCGCAACATTCCGGTCGGTACGACGATCCACTGCATCGAAATGCTGCCGGGCAAGGGCGCGCAAATCGCGCGTTCGGCTGGTACGTCGGCAATGCTGCTGGCTCGCGAAGGCGTCTACGCTCAAGTGCGTCTGCGTTCGGGCGAAATCCGCCGCGTGCACGTCGAGTGCCGCGCGACCATCGGTGAAGTGGGCAACGAAGAGCACAGCCTGCGTCAAATCGGTAAGGCCGGCGCAAACCGCTGGCGCGGTATCCGTCCGACGGTGCGTGGTGTTGCAATGAACCCGGTCGATCACCCGCACGGCGGTGGTGAAGGCAAGACGGCTGCAGGTCGCGATCCGGTGAGCCCGTGGGGCACGCCGACGAAGGGTTATCGCACCCGCAGCAACAAGCGCACGACGACGATGATCGTCCAGCGCCGTCACAAGCGTTAAGGAGTAGGCAATGACACGTTCTGCTAAAAAAGGTCCGTTCTGCGACGCTCATTTGCTGAAGAAAGTTGAGTCGGCAGCAGCTACGCGCGACAAGAAGCCGATCAAGACCTGGTCGCGTCGCTCGACGATTCTGCCGGATTTCATCGGCCTGACGATCGCTGTTCACAACGGCCGTCAGCACGTTCCGGTGTATGTCACGGAAAACATGGTCGGCCACAAGCTTGGCGAGTTCGCACTGACCCGTACGTTCAAGGGTCACGCGGCCGACAAGAAGGCCAAGAAATAAGGGGCTATCAAGATGGAAGTGAAAGCAATTCATCGCGGTGCCCGCATCTCGGCGCAGAAAACGCGCCTTGTGGCTGACCAGATTCGTGGTTTGCCGGTCGACAAGGCGCTGAACGTCCTGACGTTCTCGCCGAAGAAGGCGGCGGGTATCGTCAAGAAGGTCGTGCTGTCTGCGATCGCGAATGCGGAACACAACGAAGGCGCCGATATCGACGAGCTCAAGATCACGAGCATCTACGTCGACAAGGCTGCTTCGCTGAAGCGTTTCACCGCACGCGCTAAGGGTCGCGGTAACCGCATCGAGAAGCAATCCTGTCACATCACTGTGACGGTCGGGAATTAAGGAGCCATACGATGGGACAGAAAATTCATCCGACTGGCTTCCGTTTGGCCGTCAGCCGCAATTGGGCTTCGCGCTGGTATGCGAACAACAACAATTTCGCGGCGATGTTGCAGGAAGACATCGGTGTTCGTGAGTACCTGAAGAAGAAGCTGAAGAACGCTTCGGTCGGTCGAGTCGTCATCGAGCGTCCGGCGAAGAACGCGCGCATCACGATTTACAGCTCGCGTCCGGGCGTCGTCATCGGCAAGAAGGGCGAAGACATCGAATCGCTGAAGGCTGAACTGCAGAAGCGCATGGGCGTTCCGGTTCACGTCAACATCGAAGAGATCCGCAAGCCGGAAACGGATGCTCAGCTGATCGCTGACTCCATCACGCAGCAGCTCGAGCGCCGGATCATGTTCCGCCGCGCGATGAAGCGCGCGATGCAGAACGCAATGCGTCTTGGCGCCCAGGGCATCAAGATCATGAGCGCGGGCCGTCTGAACGGTATCGAAATCGCTCGTACCGAGTGGTATCGCGAAGGTCGCGTGCCCCTCCATACGCTGCGTGCGGATATCGATTACGCGACGTCGGAAGCGAAGACCACGTACGGCATCATCGGCGTGAAGGTGTGGGTCTACAAGGGCGACACCCTGGGCCGCAACGAAGCGCCGGTGGTTGAAGAAGTGGCGGAAGAAAAGCGTCCGCGCCGCAACGCACGTCCGGGTGGCGATCGCCGTCCGCGTCGTGATGGTGAAGGCGCTCCGGCTGGTGCTCGTCGTGGTGCACCCCGTCGCGCTGGCGGTGACGCGAAGACTGGAGAATAACGATGCTGCAACCGAAACGCAGAAAGTATCGCAAAGAGCAGAAAGGTCGTAACACTGGTAAGGCGACGCGCGGCAACGCGGTGTCGTTCGGTGAATACGGTCTGAAGGCTATCGGTCGCGGCCGTTTGACCGCGCGTCAAATCGAAGCGGCGCGTCGTGCAATGACGCGTCACATCAAGCGTGGTGGCCGGATCTGGATCCGTATTTTCCCGGACAAGCCGATTTCGCAGAAGCCGGCCGAAGTGCGTATGGGTAACGGTAAGGGTAACCCGGAGTACTACGTCGCTGAAATTCAACCGGGCAAGATGCTGTACGAAATGGACGGCGTCTCCGAAGAACTGGCGCGCGAAGCGTTCCGTCTGGCTGCAGCCAAACTGCCGCTCAAGACGAACTTCGTCGTACGTCAGCTCGGCGCCTAAGGAGTAAATGATGAAGGCATCTGAACTTCACCAGAAAGACCAGGCCGCGCTCAACAAAGAGCTGTCGGACCTGCTGAAGGCGCAATTCGGCTTGCGTATGCAACTCGCGACCCAGCAGCTCACGAACACGAGCCAGCTGAAGAAGGTCCGTCGCGACATCGCACGTGTGCGCACAGTCCTGACTGAGAAGGCGAACCAGAAATGAACGATAGCGTAAAAACCTCGCTCAAGCGGACGCTGGTCGGCAAGGTCGTCAGCAACAAGATGGACAAGACGGTCACCGTTCTGGTCGAGCACCGCGTGAAGCATCCGATCTACGGCAAGTACGTCGTGCGTTCGAAGAAGTACCACGCGCATGACGACGCGAACACGTACAACGAAGGCGATCTCGTCGAAATCCAGGAAACCCGTCCGATTTCGAAGACGAAAGCCTGGGTTGTGTCGAAGCTGGTTGAAGCGGCTCGCGTGATCTGAAGCAGAAGTTGTAGTACCGCGATGCAGTAGTAAATCGTGTCGCAGTAAGTTTCGCTTGCGAGACCGAGATTATTTGTTATAATCTCGGTCTTCCCTCTTTGTGGGAGCCCCGTCGCGGGCGAAACTGGTGGGGGAAGCCGGTTCGGGCGCCAGCCTGAGTCGACAGATTCACCGGATTGCGATGGCGGGTTTCGTCTGCCCTCGCTGCCTGTTCTAACCCAAGCAGCCAGTTGGCTGACGGGACCAAGACTGACCGGCTGTGCCATGGTGGTGCTACCGGATTAAGTTGGGAAAGATAAACCATGATCCAGACCGAAACTCGGCTTGAAGTGGCCGACAACACGGGTGCGCGTGAAGTCATGTGCATCAAGGTGCTCGGCGGTTCGAAGCGTCGTTACGCTAGCATTGGCGACATCATCAAGGTGACCGTCAAGGAAGCGACGCCGCGCGGACGCGTGAAAAAGGGCGAAATTTACAACGCCGTGGTCGTTCGTACGGCCAAGGGCGTGCGTCGCCAGGATGGCTCGCTCATCAAGTTCGACGGCAATGCCGCCGTTTTGTTGAATACCAAGCTCGAGCCGATCGGCACGCGTATTTTCGGGCCGGTTACGCGTGAACTGCGTAGCGAACGATTCATGAAGATCGTTTCGCTCGCGCCGGAAGTGCTGTAAGGAGTCGCGATGAACAAGATTCGCAAGGGTGACGAAGTCATCGTCATCACCGGCAAGGACAAGGGCAAGCGCGGTACCGTGCTGGTCGTTGCGGAAGATCGTGTGACGGTCGAGGGCATCAACCTCGTCAAGAAGCACGTGAAGCCGAACCCGATGAAGGGTACGACGGGCGGTGTGGAAGCCAAAACGATGCCGCTGCATATTTCGAACGTCGCATTGGTCGACGCGAATGGCAAGGCATCGCGTGTGGGCATCAAGGTCGAAGACGGCAAGAAGGTTCGCTTCTTGAAGTCGACCGGCGCCACGCTTAACGCCTGACGCGGAGTTAAAAAATGGCTCGTCTGCAAGAGATTTATAAAGAAAAGGTTGTGCCGCAACTCGTCGAAAAGTTCGGCTACAAGTCTGTCATGGAAGTGCCACGCATCACCAAGATCACCCTGAACATGGGCCTTGGCGAAGCCGTCGCTGACAAGAAGATCATCGAAAACGCCGTGGGCGACCTGACGAAGATCGCTGGCCAGAAGCCGGTTATCACGAAGGCGCGCAAGGCGATCGCAGGCTTCAAGATTCGTCAAGGCTACCCGATCGGCGCGATGGTCACGCTGCGCGGCCAAGCGATGTACGAATTCCTCGACCGTTTCGTGACGGTTGCGCTCCCCCGTGTGCGTGACTTCCGTGGCGTGTCGGGCCGTGCATTCGACGGTCGTGGCAACTACAACATCGGTGTGAAAGAGCAGATCATTTTCCCCGAAATCGACTACGACAAGATCGACGCGCTGCGTGGGCTGAACATCAGCATCACGACTACCGCGAAGACTGACGACGAAGCAAAGGCGCTGCTCGCCGGCTTCAAGTTCCCGTTCAGAAACTGAGGTTACCGTGGCTAAACTGGCACTGATCGAACGTGAAAAGAAGCGCGCGCGCCTGGCAGCCAAGTACGCTCCGAAGCGTGCTGAGCTGAAGGCTGTGATCGATGACGCAAGCAAGTCGGACGAAGAGCGTTACTTCGCGCGTCTGGCGCTGCAACAACTGCCGCGTAACTCGAACCCCACTCGCAAGCGTAACCGCTGCGCGATCACGGGTCGTCCGCGTGGCACGTTCCGCAAGTTTGGACTCGCGCGCGGCAAGATTCGTGAAATCGCTTTCCGCGGCGAAATCCCTGGCCTGACCAAGGCGAGCTGGTAATAGGAGAAACATAAATGAGCATGAGTGATCCTATCGCCGATATGCTGACTCGCATCCGCAACGCGCAGATGGTCGAGAAGGTTTCGGTGACTATGCCCTCGTCGAAAGTCAAGGTTGCGATTGCGCAGGTTTTGAAGGACGAAGGTTATATCGACGACTTCGCAGTGAAGGCTGAAGGCGCGAAGATCGAATTGAATATCGCGTTGAAGTACTACGCTGGCCGTCCGGTGATCGAGCGCCTCGAGCGCGTTTCGAAGCCTGGCCTGCGCGTGTACCGCGGTCGCAACGACATTCCGCAGGTCATGAACGGCCTCGGCGTTGCCATCGTGTCGACGCCGAAGGGTGTGATGACCGACCGCAAGGCGCGCCAGAACGGCGTCGGCGGCGAAGTCATCTGCTACGTCGCTTAACGCCTAAGGAGAAGAAACATGTCTCGAGTAGGTAAAAGCCCGATCTCGCTGCCGCAAGGCGCGGAAGTGGCCATCAAGAGCGACGTCATCACCGTTAAGGGCCCGCTCGGTACGATTTCGCAACCGGCTAACAAGCTGGTGACCGTGACGAACGACAACGGCACGTTGAAGCTCGCTCCGGCCGACGAAAGCCGCGAAGCAAACGCGATGTCCGGCACGATGCGCGCCCTGGTGGCGAACATGGTGCAGGGCGTCACCAAGGGTTTCGAGCGCAAGCTGACGCTGGTTGGCGTTGGGTATCGTGCGCAAGCGCAAGGCGACAAGCTGAACCTGTCGCTGGGTTTCTCGCACCCCGTGGTGCACCAGATGCCGGAAGGCGTCAAGGCTGAAACTCCGTCGCAAACCGAAATCGTGATCAAGGGGATCGACAAGCAGAAAGTCGGACAGACCGCAGCAGAAGTGCGCGGCTATCGTCCGCCTGAGCCGTACAAGGGCAAAGGCGTGCGCTATTCCGACGAGGTCGTGATCCTCAAAGAAACGAAGAAGAAGTAAGGGTGCGCAATCATGGATAAGACTCAATCTCGCCTGCGCCGCGCTCGTCAGACGCGTATCAAGATCGCTGAGCTGCAGGTTCCGCGTCTGGCCGTGCATCGCACGAATACGCATATCTACGCGCAAGTGTTCTCGGCGTGCGGTACGAAAGTCGTGGCAAGCGCCTCGACGCTCGAAGCTGAAGTGCGCGCTGAACTCGCCGACAAGTCGGGCAAGGGCGGCAACGTCAACGCTGCGACCCTGATCGGCAAGCGTATCGCCGAAAAGGCCAAGGCTGCCGGCATCGAATCCGTCGCCTTTGACCGCTCGGGTTTCCGCTACCACGGCCGCGTGAAGGCGCTGGCTGATGCGGCGCGTGAAGCCGGGCTCAAGTTCTAAGGGAAGAATTCGTCATGGCAAAGATGCAAGCGAAAGTTCAGGCTGACGAACGCGACGACGGCCTGCGCGAAAAGATGATTTCGGTCAACCGCGTGACCAAGGTCGTGAAGGGTGGCCGTATTCTCGGCTTCGCCGCACTGACCGTGGTTGGCGACGGTGATGGCCGGATCGGCATGGGCAAGGGCAAGGCCAAAGAAGTTCCGGTTGCCGTTCAAAAGGCAATGGAACAGGCCCGCCGCAACATGTTCAAGGTGCCCCTGAAGAACGGCACGCTGCAACACGAAGTGCACGGTAAGCATGGCGCCTCGGCGGTTCTCCTCGCTCCGGCGAAGGACGGTACCGGCGTGATCGCTGGCGGCCCGATGCGCGCAGTGTTCGACGTGATGGGCGTGCAAAACGTTGTGGCCAAGAGCCACGGTTCGACGAACCCGTACAACCTCGTTCGCGCAACGCTGGACGGTCTGCGCAAGCAGTCGACCCCGGCCGACATCGCGGCGAAGCGTGGGAAGTCCGTCGAAGACATTCTGGGCTAAGGTGGGCACCATGTCTGATAAAACTGTCAAGGTTCAGCTCGTCAAGAGCCTGATCGGGACTCGCGAAACGCACCGCGCAACGGTGCGTGGCCTCGGCCTGCGCCGCCTCAACTCGGTCTCCGAGTTGCAGGACACGCCGGCAGTGCGCGGGATGATCAACAAGGTCTCGTACCTCGTTAAGGTCATCGCTTAAGCGCGACCCACGGATCCAAGGAGTTGAACATGGAATTGAATAACCTGAAGCCGGCAGAAGGCGCGAAGCACGCAAAGCGTCGCGTCGGTCGCGGTATCGGTTCGGGCCTCGGCAAGACCGCTGGCCGCGGCCACAAGGGTCAGAAATCGCGTTCGGGCGGCTTTCACAAAGTCGGTTTCGAAGGCGGTCAGATGCCTCTGCAGCGTCGTCTGCCGAAGCGTGGCTTCACCTCGCTGACGAAGGAATTCGTCGGTGAAGTGCGCCTGTCTGATCTCGAAAAGCTGCCGGTCGACGAAATCGATCTGTTGGCGCTGAAGCAAGCGGGTCTGGTCGGCGAACTCATCAAGAGCGCAAAGATCATCAAGACCGGCGAGCTTACGCGCAAGGTCACGGTGAAGGGCCTGACGGCAACGAAGGGCGCCCGCGAGGCAATCGAAGCCGCTGGCGGCTCGTTCGCCGAGTAACGCGCTTTCGCCGTTACTAGCACTAGCATCGGAGAAGGTACTTGGCTAACAGCCCGAGTCTCGCAAAAACCGGTCGAAGCGCGGCGAAATTCGGCGATCTGCGTCGGCGTGCAGTATTCCTGCTGCTGGCGTTGATCGTCTACCGCATTGGTGCGCATATTCCGGTACCCGGCATCGATCCGGATCAACTGGCCAAGCTGTTTCAAAGCCAGTCTGGCGGCATCCTCGGCATGTTCAACATGTTCTCGGGTGGCGCGCTGTCGCGATTCACGATCTTTGCGCTGGGCATCATGCCCTACATTTCGGCGTCGATCATCATGCAGTTGCTGTCGATCGTGTCGCCGCAGATGGAGGCGTTGAAGAAGGAAGGGCAGGCGGGACAACGGAAGATCACGCAGTACACGCGTATCTTCACGGTGGTTCTGGCGACCTTCCAGGCGTTCGGCATCGCGGTCGCGCTGGAAAACCAGCCGGCTCTGGTTCTGGACCCCGGCATGGTGTTCCGGCTGACGACGGTCGTCACGCTGGTGACGGGCACGATGTTCCTGATGTGGCTCGGTGAGCAGATCACGGAGCGCGGTCTCGGCAACGGCATCTCGATCATCATCTTCGGTGGTATCGCGGCGGGCTTCCCGAACGCAATCGGTGGTCTGTTCGAGCTGGTTCGCACCGGTTCGATGAGCATCATCTCGGCGATCATCATCGTCGTGTTGATCGCGGCGGTCACGTATCTGGTCGTGTTCATCGAACGCGGTCAGCGCAAGATCCTCGTGAACTACGCGAAGCGCCAGGTCGGTAACAAGATTTACGGCGGACAGTCGTCTCATCTGCCGCTGAAGTTGAACATGTCGGGTGTGATTCCGCCGATCTTCGCGTCGTCGATCATTCTCTTCCCGGCAACCATCCTGAACTGGTTCAGCTCGGGTACGCGGACCAACTGGTTCGCAAACACGCTACACAACGTGGCCGAGGCGCTTAAGCCCGGTCAACCCGTGTACGTGCTGCTGTATGCGTTGGCGATCGTGTTCTTCTGCTTCTTTTACACCGCACTGGTGTTCAACAGCCGGGAAACTGCCGACAACTTGAAGAAGAGCGGTGCTTTCGTTCCGGGTATCCGTCCGGGCGATCAGACTGCACGATATATCGACCGCATCCTCACGCGTCTTACGCTGGCTGGTGCGATCTACATCGTATTCGTGTGCCTGCTGCCTGAGTTTCTGGTGTTGCGCTGGAACGTGCCGTTTTATTTTGGTGGAACGTCGCTGCTGATCATTGTCGTCGTCACGATGGACTTCATGGCTCAGGTGCAGTCGTACGTTATGTCGCAACAATATGAATCGCTGCTCAAGAAGGCAAACTTCAAGGGTGGCAACGTCCCGACGCGTTAATAAGGACTATGGCCAAAGACGATGTTATCCAGATGCAGGGTGAGGTCATCGAAAACCTTCCCAACGCTACTTTCCGGGTGAAATTGGAAAATGGCCATGTCGTCCTGGGGCATATTTCCGGAAAGATGCGGATGCACTACATCCGCATCCTGCCGGGCGACAAGGTTACGGTTGAATTGACGCCTTACGATCTGTCTCGTGCACGGATCGTGTTCCGGGCGAAGTGATTTGAAAAAAGGGTAATATCATGAAAGTGATGGCATCGGTTAAGCGCATTTGCCGCAATTGCAAGATCATCAAGCGCAAGGGCGTTGTGCGCGTGATTTGCAGCTCTGATCCGCGCCACAAACAGCGTCAAGGCTGAACGCCGCGCTTTTGCTTGCGCTTTTTGTTTGAGGAAAAACAATGGCTCGTATCGCAGGGGTTAACATCCCGAATCACCAGCATACCGAGATCGGCCTGACGGCAATCTTCGGCATCGGTCGCACGCGTTCCCGCGGCATTTGCACGGCAGCTGGTGTGGAATTTTCGAAGAAGGTCAAGGACCTCACTGACGCAGACCTCGAAAAGCTGCGTGACGAAGTGGGTAAGTTCATCGTCGAAGGCGACCTGCGCCGTGAAGTGACGATGAATATCAAGCGCCTGATGGACTTGGGTTGCTACCGCGGCATGCGCCATCGCAAGGGCTTGCCCCTGCGTGGCCAGCGTACGCGCACGAATGCCCGTACGCGCAAGGGTCCGCGTCGTGCAGCGCAATCGCTGAAGAAGTAAGCGGAACTGACAGTTACAGGAAAACGTAATGGCTAAGGCTTCGAACAACTCCGCGGCGCAACGCGTTCGCAAGAAGGTCAAGAAGAACGTCGCCGAGGGCGTGGTTCACGTTCACGCGTCGTTCAACAACACCATTATCACGATCACTGACCGTCAAGGTAACGCGCTGGCATGGGCGACCTCGGGTGGTCAGGGCTTCAAGGGCTCGCGTAAATCGACGCCGTTTGCAGCTCAGGTCGCAGCCGAATCGGCTGGACGCGTGGCATTGGAATACGGCGTGAAGAACCTCGAAGTGCGGATCAAGGGCCCCGGTCCTGGCCGTGAATCGGCGGTGCGCGCGCTGCATGGTCTTGGCATCAAGATCACCGCGATCTCCGACGTGACGCCGGTCCCGCACAACGGCTGCCGTCCGCCGAAGCGCCGTCGTATCTAAAGTCGACGACGCGACCGCATGTTTCCTGTCGATGCGCAAGTATCGGCGGGTTTCGTGCGTTATGAAGTTTTGACTAAGCCCACCGTTCGACCCCAAGGGTTCGGACTAGCGCAGACGAAAGTGTGCGTGATCAATATTTAAGGATGCAAAGTGGCACGCTATACCGGTCCCAAAGCAAAGCTGTCCCGCCGTGAAGGCACTGATCTGTTCCTGAAGAGCGCGCGCCGCTCGCTCGCCGACAAGTGCAAGCTCGACAGCAAGCCCGGCCAACACGGCCGCACCTCGGGCGCGCGTACGTCCGACTACGGCACCCAGTTGCGCGAGAAGCAGAAAGTGAAGCGTATCTACGGTGTGCTGGAGCGTCAGTTCCGCCGCTACTTCGCTGAAGCCGATCGCCGCAAGGGCCCGACGGGCGAAAACCTGCTGCAGTTGCTCGAGTCGCGTCTCGACAACGTGGTCTATCGCATGGGCTTCGGCTCGACGCGCGCCGAAGCGCGTCAGCTCGTGAGCCACAAGTCGATCGTTGTGAACGGCCAGGTCGTGAACATCCCGTCGATGCAGGTGAAATCGGGCGACGTCGTGTCCGTGCGCGAGCAGTCGCGCAAGCAGGCTCGTATCGTCGAAGCCCTGTCGCTGGCCGAGCAAGGCGGAATGCCGAGCTGGGTGTCGGTCGACGCGAAGAAATTCGAAGGCACGTTCAAGTCGATGCCCGAGCGTAGCGATATCGCTGGCGACATCAACGAAAGCCTGATCGTCGAATTGTATTCGCGTTAATCGCGGCGGTAATGGATTGACAGCCGGGGAGCCTGATTGCTCGTGGCAAGGGGTGGCCTCGGCTGTTTATTTTCAGGTTGTTACCGGTCAGCCTTATCGGTGTAACGAGCCGAGGGTATTGAAAAGGAAAACCTATGCAAACCAGTTTGTTGAAGCCCAAGATCATTGCTGTTGAATCGCTTGGTGAAAACCATGCGAAGGTGGTTATGGAGCCGTTCGAACGCGGCTATGGCCACACCTTGGGTAACGCGCTTCGGCGCGTGCTGCTGTCGTCGATGATCGGCTATGCGCCGACCGAAGTGACGATCGCAGGCGTCGTGCATGAATATTCGACGCTCGATGGTGTGCAAGAGGATGTGGTCAACCTGCTGTTGAACTTGAAGGGCGTCGTTTTCAAGCTGCACAACCGCGATGAAGTCACGGTGACGCTGCGCAAGGAAGGCGAAGGACTCGTCACGGCCGGCGATATCGAACTCGCGCACGACTGCGAGGTCATCAACCCGGAACACGTGGTCGCGCACCTGTCGAAGGGCGGCAAGCTCGACGTTCAGATCAAGATCGAAAAGGGCCGCGGCTATGTGCCGGGCAACGTGCGTCGTTACGGTGAAGATTCGGCGAAAATCATCGGCCGCATCGTGCTGGATGCGTCGTTCTCGCCGGTTCGCCGCGTGAGCTACGCCGTCGAAAGCGCGCGTGTCGAACAACGTACCGACCTCGACAAGCTCGTGATGAACATCGAGACCAACGGCGTGATTTCGCCGGAGGAAGCGATCCGTCAGTCGGCGCGTATTCTGGTCGATCAGTTGTCGGTGTTTGCAGCGCTCGAAGGCACGGAAGCGGCAGCGGAAGCGCCGTCGCGCGCGCCGCAGATCGATCCGATCCTGCTGCGTCCGGTGGATGACCTCGAACTCACGGTGCGTTCAGCGAACTGCCTTAAGGCCGAGAACATCTACTACATCGGCGATCTGATCCAGCGCACGGAAAACGAGCTGCTGAAGACGCCGAACCTGGGTCGCAAGTCGCTGAACGAAATCAAGGAAGTGCTGGCTTCGCGTGGTCTGACGCTTGGTATGAAGCTCGAAAACTGGCCGCCGGCTGGTCTCGACAAGTAACAGTCGAAGTCGCTGCGTAGCTTTGCAAAGACGCGGATTCTGCTTTAAAATCCGCGTCTTGCTTTATTTTCGACCGGCCCGTGCGCTGATGTAGAGCGCAATAGAAGAGCTGGATCAAAACTCGTTAAAGGAACTGAAAATGCGTCATAAGCATGGTCTGCGGAAACTGAACCGCACGAGCAGCCATCGTCTGGCAATGCTCCGCAATATGTCGAATTCGCTCATCGAGCACGAAGTCATCAAGACGACGCTGCCGAAGGCCAAGGAACTGCGCAAGGTCGTTGAGCCCCTCATCACGCTCGGCAAGAAGCCGTCGCTCGCGAACCGCCGTCTGGCGTTCAACCGCCTGCGCGATCGTGATTCCGTCGCGAAGCTGTTCGACGTCCTCGGCCCGCGTTACGCGAGCCGTCCGGGTGGCTACCTCAGCATCCTGAAGTTCGGTTTCCGCGTCGGCGACAACGCTCCGATGGCGCTGGTCCAATTGATGGATCGCCCGGAAGTCGAAGAGACGGAAGAAGTGCAAGAAGCGGAATAAATTCCGTTTCCAGTTGTTCACAGAAAGGCCAGGCTCAAAGCTTGGCCTTTTTGCTTTCTGCCTGCGACGTTTCAGCGCGCTGACGCGTAAAAGTGTGTGTCGGTCGCCGATGCTACGATATGCAATTGGCCTGCCGTTTTTCCGGAGTATCCGCGTGAATGTCCCCGTCGTTTTGATGCTTTCCACGCTGCCCGACGCCGCCGCGGCCGATGTGCTCGCGCAAGCGGCACTGGACGCGCGGCTCGCCGCCTGCGTGACGAGCCTGGGTGCGGTGACCTCGCAGTACCACTGGAAGGGCGTGCTGGAGTCGTCGCAGGAAGTGCAATTGTTGTTCAAGACGAGCATCGCGCGCAGCGAAGAATTGCAGCGCTTCGTCGAGGCTCGACATCCGTACGAGACACCCGAAATCCTCGTCTGGCAGGTGAATGCATCGCCGGGCTATGGTCAATGGGTCAACGCAGAAACGCAGCGTCCTCTTCATGTGTGAGTTTTCCCGTCTTTTCTCGCGGCGATTCTTCGGCGCGTTCCTGCTTCTCGCAGCGTTGGCACTGCTGTCGGGCGCCGCGCGCGCAGCCGACGATTTCCTCGATCCCGATGTCGCGTTCAAATTCAGTGCGTCGGAAAAGCCCGGCGAAGTGGACGTGCGCTACAAGATCGCCGACGGCTACTACATGTACCGTGAGCGCTTCGCGTTCGCGGTGAAGAGCGGCGATGCGACCATCGGCGCCGCGCAACTGCCGGCAGGCAAAGTCCACTTCGATCAGACGTTCAACAAGGACGTCGAAACCTATCGCGGCGAGCTGCACATCCGCATTCCCGTCACGCAGGCGAAGGGGCCATTCGAGCTCGCGGTGACGTCGCAGGGATGCGCGGATCAGGGCATCTGCTATCCGCCGATGGAGAAGACCTATCGCGTGAAGGGCGACGCGCTGCAAGCGGCGGGCGCCGTGATGCCGGACACCGGGAGTTCATGGTTCGAGCGCGTGACCAGCGCCGACTACGCGCAGTCCATGCTCGAAGGCGGTGGCTTCTTCGCGGTCGTCGGCATGTATTTTCTTGCCGGCATGGTGCTGAGCCTTTTGCCGTGTTCGTATCCGATGATCCCGATATTGTCCGCGATCATCGTCGGAGAAGGTGCGCGCGTGACGCGTTCGCGCGGATTTGCGCTGTCGGTTTCGTATGTGATTGGCATGGCGCTCGTTTATACGGTGCTCGGTATCGTTGCCGCGCTGATCGGACAGAGCCTCGGCGCGTGGCTGCAGAACCCGTGGGTGCTCGGAGCGTTTGGTCTGCTGCTCGCGGCGTTCGCCGTCGCGCTGATTTCGGGCGTCGACATCAAGTTGCCTGAACGCTGGCAAAGCGGGGTGAACGAGGCTTCGCAGAAGCGCAGTGGGGGCAAGTTCGCTGCGGTCGCGGTGATGGGCGCGTTATCCGCGCTCGTCGTCGGTGCGTGCATGACGGCGCCGCTGTTCGCGGTGCTCGCGTTCATCGCGCATACCGGCAACGCCGTGCTCGGCGGCGCGGCGCTCTTCGCGATGGGCATCGGACTGGGCGTGCCGCTTTTGATCATCGGCCTGGGCGCGGGATCGATCCTGCCTCGCGCCGGCGCGTGGATGGACGGCGTGAAGGTGTTTTTCGGCGTGGTCCTGCTCGCGGCCGCGCTGTGGATCGTGTGGCCGGTTATCGGCGGCGTCGCGCAGATGCTGCTCGCTGCGCTGTGGCTGTTGATCGCGGCAGCATCGCTCGGATTGTTCTCATCGGGCACATCGACGGCTGTCGGGGTCTGGAAGCGACTCGGACGCGGTCTCGCAGCGGCGTTCGCTATCTGGGCGGCGACATTGCTCGTCGGCCTGGCTGCGGGTTCCACGGATCCGCTGCGCCCGCTCGCGATCCTCGCTTCCCGAGGCGCGTCGTCCGCGGCTACGAATGCACAAGCGGAAGGACCGACGTTCGCGCCAGTGCGTTCGTCGGCGGAACTGGACTCGGCGGTGAAAGCCGCCGCGCGTCCTGCGATGCTCGACTTCTACGCCGATTGGTGCGTGTCCTGCAAGGAAATGGAGAAGCTGACTTTCTCCGATGCCCGCGTGCAGGCGCGGCTCGCGCAACTGAATCTTCTGCGCGCAGACGTGACCGCCAACAACGCCGACGATCAGGCGCTGCTCAAGCGCTTCAAGCTTTTCGGGCCGCCGGGCATCATCTTCTTCGATGCGCAAGGCAACGAAGTCGCGCGCGTGGTCGGGTACGAATCAGCCGATACTTTCCTGAAGAGCCTCGACCGGGTCGGGCCGTCGAACGGATAAAAAAGAAAGGGCGATGCATCGAGCATCGCCCTCTTCACATCGCCAGCAGGAAGCGTTACTTCGACGCCCGCAGAATGCGCGCCGCATCCAGCGCAAAGTACGTCAGCACGCCGTCCGCGCCCGCACGCTTGAACGCGAGCAGCGCTTCCATCATCACCTTGTCGTGATCGATCCAGCCGTTTTGCGAGGCGGCCTTGATCATCGCGTACTCACCGCTGACTTGATACGCGTATGTCGGGAAGCGGAATTCGTCCTTCACGCGGCGCACGATGTCGAGATACGGCATGCCGGGCTTGACCATCACCATGTCCGCGCCTTCCTCGATGTCCATGCGCACTTCGCGCATTGCTTCATCGGAGTTCGCCGGGTCCATCTGATAAGTCATCTTGTTGCTCTTGCCGAGATTCGCGGCCGAGCCGACTGCATCGCGGAACGGACCGTAGAACGCCGACGCGTACTTCGCCGCGTACGCCATGATGCGCGTATGAATGTGGCTCTCGCTTTCGAGCATCTCGCGGATCGCGCCGATGCGGCCGTCCATCATGTCCGACGGCGCGACGACATCCACGCCCGCTTCTGCCTGCACGCGCGCCTGCTCGACAAGGATCTCGCTCGTTTCGTCGTTCTTCACGTAGCCTTCCTCGTCGAGCACGCCATCCTGGCCGTGGCTCGTGTACGGATCGAGCGCGACGTCGGTCAGCACGCCGAGCATCGGGAAGTTCTTTTTCAGCTCGCGCACTGCGCGCGGAATGAGACCTTCGGGGTTCGTGGCTTCGCGGCCATCCGGAGTCTTGAGCGACGGCTCGATCGCCGGAAACAGCGACAGCACCGGCACACCCAGTTCCACGCACTGTTCGGCGACTTTCATCAACAGATCGACAGACGTGCGCTCGACGCCGGGCATCGACGGCACCGCTTGCCGCACATTCGCGCCTTCGACGATGAACACCGGATAAATGAGGTCGTTGGTCGTGAGGAGGTTTTCGCGCATCAGACGGCGCGAGAAGTCATCGCGGCGCATCCGGCGCGGGCGATGGTGGGGATAGAAGCTCATGTCTTGACTCGAATTTGGAGTGGTCTTCGGGGCGATCGAAAACGGCTTCAGAAATGCGTAAATCCTTGCCGAACAAGCACTTGGACGCGTCTGAAACCGTTTTGAGACAATGGTATATCATACCGATCGAGCGAGGCGCTTGCCGCCGGACTCCCCGCTTCTCCTCCCTGAGCGGGTGCCTGTCGATGTTCGATTAGGCTGTTAACCCGCCGTCATGCGGCGGGTTTTTTTCATGCCGGCGCGTGCGCGCGACGGCTCACTCGGCTGCGTCTTCTGACGCGTTCTCGCCGGCTTCCGCGGGCATCAGCCAGCTTTCGATCTGCTCGTGCGCTTCTTCCAGTCCCGTGCGCTTGAGTGCGGAGAAGAGCTGCACGGTGAGCTCGCCGCGATAGCCTGCATCCTTGTATTCACCCAGCGATTTCTTCGTCGCGCGCAGGGCGTTGGTCATTTCCTGTCGCGTCAATTTGTCGCATTTCGTGAGCAGCGTGTGAATCGGCTTTCCGGTCGGCGCGAACCAGTCGATCATGATGCGATCGAGGTCCGTCAGCGGGCGGCGCGAATCCATCATCAGGATCATGCCGCGCAGTTGCGCGCGACTTTGGAGATAAGTCGACAGCAGACGCTGCCAGTGTTCCTTCGCCGCTCCCGGCACTTCGGCGTAACCGTAACCCGGGAGATCGACGAGATAGCCGGTCGGCGCGGCTTCCGGCCCGACCGAGAAATAGTTGATATGCTGCGTGCGTCCCGGCGTTTTGCTGGCGAATGCGAGCCGCTTCTGGTTGCACAGAATATTTATGGCCGTCGATTTTCCCGCGTTCGAGCGTCCCCCGAACGCGATTTCGGGCTGCGGCGTGGGCGGCAGATCGCGGAGATGATTGACGGTCGTGAAGAAGCGGGATTGGTGAAGCAGAAATGACATGGCGGGCCCAATCGAAAGAGCTGCGAAAACTTCAAGCCTTGAGAACCCGGCAAATACTGGGCATGCCCCGACTGGCGTCTTTGCGTGTAGCGGGTTATTGTACAATACGACGGATTTTTAAAGACCAGCACGGGCACGCAAGACCCAAGCCGCAGGCGGCACCCACAGAGGAGCGAGACAGTTTTCGGGGCACTTTTTGAGCCTCTTCGTTCAGTGAGTTCGGGTATCTTGCGGCGATAATCGGTCGCCGTCGTTTTTTGCAGAACCTCACATTCTCACAAGACGAAAAACAGGGTACGCGAATGAACCGACTGTACAGGTCTCTGGTGGTGATTCGGGCAGCGGCGGCTTTCGGTGCGGGTTTGAGTGGTCTAGCAGTAGCGATGTCAGTGAACGCGGCGGAGCCCGCGCAAGCGGCGAAGCCGGATGCGGCGCGCGGGCAGGCCATCGCGACGCAGGTGTGTGCGGCGTGTCACGCAGCGGACGGCAACAGCGCCGGCGCCGCGTTTCCGAAGCTCGCTGGCCAGCACGCCGAATACATCGTCAAGCAATTGAAGGATTACAAGACGCAGCCGGACGCGAAGGCGCCGGCGCGCAACAATCCGATCATGGCGGGCATTGCGGGCGCGCTGTCGGATCAGGACATGGTGAACGTCGCGGCGTACTTCGCGTCGCAGAAGGCCAAGCCCAACTTCGCGCGCGACAAGAACGACGTCACGCTGGGTCAAAAGATTTACCGTGGCGGCATCGCGGACAAGGGCGTGCCGGCGTGCGCCGCCTGCCACGGCGCGACCGGCATGGGTATCCCGGTGCAGTATCCGCGGCTGTCATGGCAGTGGGGCGATTACACGGTGGCGCAGTTGAACGCCTTCGCATCGGGACAACGCGCCAACAGCGAGCCGATGCACCAGATTTCCTCGCGCCTGAACGAAGCGGAGATGAAGGCGGTTGCCGACTACATCGCCGGGTTGCATTAAGCGTCAAGCAGTCAGCGTCCAGCGGTTCCCGGCGGCACACGCCGGAGTCGCCCATACTACGAAGCCGGTCCCGGGCAGATCCGAGAAGACCGGCGCGAGAACAAGAAAAGGGTGGGACGTCGGTCGATGAGACCGCCAGCGTCTCCACCCTTTTTTGCTGTCCAGTCGGAGTTTGAATGAGCGTCACCACATCGGGTTTGCAGTCGAAGTCGAGCCGTCGGGCCATCAGGCATTTCGTCGAACTCGTCAGTTCGATGCGCTTCGCCATCGCGTTGCTGGTCATTCTGGCGATCGCGAGCATCATCGGTACGGTGCTCACGCAAGAAGACCCGTATCCCAACTACGTGAATCAGTTCGGTCCGTTCTGGGCCGACATCTTCCGCGGCGTGAGCCTCTACAACGTGTACAGCGCGTGGTGGTTCATGCTCATCCTGATCTTCCTCGTGATCTCGGTGTCGTTGTGCGTCGTGCGCAACAGCCCGAAGATGATCGCGGACCTCAAGAGCTGGAAGGATCGCGTGCATGAAGGCGGCCTGCGCGCGTTCCATCACAAGGGCGAGTTCGCGGTATCGACGAATCGCGCGCAGACAGCCGCGACGCTCGAGCGGCTCGCCGCGAAGATGGGCTACCGCTTCAAGACGCGCGAGACCGACAACGGCGCGACGCTCATCACCGCCAAGCGCGGCGCGATGACGAAGATCGGCTATATCTCGGCGCACGTCGCAATTGTGGTGATCTGCATCGGCGGGCTGCTCGACAGCAATCTGCCCATCAAATTGCAGATGTGGATGTTCAACAAGACGCCGATCGTCAGCAACGCCGTCATCAACGACATTCCACCCGAGCATCGTCTTTCGACGTCGAACCCGACGTTCCGCGGCTACGCGTGGGTGCCGGAAGGGCAGAACGTCGGCACGGCGATCCTGAATCAGCAGGACGGCTCGATCATCCAGGATCTGCCGTTTTCGATTCAGTTGAACAAGTTCATCGTCGATTACTACTCGACCGGCATGCCGAAGCTCTTCGCGAGCGATATCGTCGTGATCGATCACAAGACGGGCAAGCGCATTCCGGCGCGCGTCGAAGTGAACAAGCCGTTCACGTACGACGGCATCTCGATCTATCAGTCGAGTTTCCAGGACGGCGGCTCGAAGCTCGAAATGACCGCATGGCCGATGACCGGCGGCAGCGCGAAGACCTCGCCTTTCAACGGCACGATCGGCGGCACGTCGCCGATCGGCACGCAGTTCACCGGCGCGCAGGGTGAAACCGTCGAGTTCACGGATTTCCGCGCGATCAACGTCGAGAACATGACCGACGGCAGCGGCGCGCCGGACGCACGCGGCGTCGGCAAGACCGAAACGCTGCGCGACGCGTTCGACGAGCGTCTCGGCTCCGGAGCGAAAACCTCGAAGCCGACGGATCTGCGCAATATCGGGCCATCGGTGCAATACAAGGTGCGCGGCACGGACGGCCAGGCGCGCGAGTACAGCAACTACATGCTGCCGGTCGACGTGAGCGGCCAGCGCATGTTCCTCGCGGGCATGCGCGTGAGCCCGAACGATCCGTTCCGCTACCTGCGCATTCCCGCCGACGAACAGGGCACGATGAAACAGTGGATGGACTTGCGCGCCGCGCTCGCCACGCCCGCGACGCGTGCCGAAGCCGCGCACCGGTTTGCGCTGCGCTCGGTTCCGCAGGAAAACGGCGAGCTGCAGAAGCATCTGGAAGAAAGCGCGGTTCGCGTGCTGAATCTCTTCGCGGGCGTCGACGAAACGGGCAAGGCGACGACGAATCCGCAGATGATTGGCGGTTTCCAGAGCATCGCGACGTTCATCGACCGTTCGGTGCCGAAGGGCGAGCAGGAAAAAGCGGCGGGCCTCCTGATGCGCATGCTCGAAGGCGCGATGTGGGACGTATGGCAGATTTCCCGAGAGCAAAACGGCCAGCCCGACGCTAAAGTGGATGAAAAGAACTCCGCGTTCGTCCAGTCATCCATCAACGCGCTTTCCGATAGCTTTCTGTACGGTTCGCCCGTCTTTCTGCAACTGGACAACTTCAAGCAGGTGCAAGCTTCGGTATTCCAACTGACGCGCGCGCCGGGTAAAAATCTGGTGTATCTTGGCAGCCTTCTGCTGGTCGTCGGGATTTTCTCGATGTTCTACGTCCGCGAACGCCGGCTCTGGTTCTGGCTCAAAGATGCAGGGCAGGGCGGCGCGAGCGTGCTGATGGCGATGTCCACGGCGCGCCGGACGTTCGATTTCGAGAAGGAGTTTGTCCGCACGCGCGCGCAGATCGCGGCAGCGCTCGACGCGAAGCCGACAGAACCGGCTGATCCGTCCCCGGCATCCAGTGCGCTCCAGCACTCGCAATCCGAGACTCCGAGCTCGGAAGTTTCGACACGGTAAGATCATGGACCTCACACAGACTTCCTCCCACGCCTCCGCCAAGACGGAACGTCCGGCACCCGGCCTTCCCGATGTCGCCGTGTTCGACGATCGTCCGTTCCTGCGCCGGCTGACGCCGATCGACTGGCTCTTTGCCCTCGCGATGGTCGCAGGCGCGGGTTTCGCGCTGAACCGCTATCACGCGTACATGGACGTGTACGACACGGCGGTGCTGGTCGGCGCAGTGCCGACCTTCGTCGTGCTCGGCTGGCGCTGGAAACCGGTGCGTCTGCTGATCGCGATGATCGCGGTGCTGGCGCTGTTTTCGATCCAGCTTTATCAGCACGATCTCGCCCGCGCCGACACCAATTTCTTCCTCAAGTACTTCCTGTCGAGTCAATCGGCGATCCTGTGGATGAGCGCGCTCTTCATCCTCGCGACGCTCTTTTACTGGATCGGACTCGTGACACGCTCGCAGACCGGCGGCGCGATCGGTTCGCGCATGACGTGGGTCGCGGTGCTGATGGGCTTTACCGGCCTGATGGTGCGCTGGTACGAGTCGTACATGATCGGCTCGGACGTCGGACATATTCCGATCTCGAATCTGTATGAAGTGTTCGTGCTGTTCTGCCTGATCACGGCGCTGTTCTACCTCTACTACGAACAGCATTACTCGACGCGGCAGATGGGCGCGTTCGTGCTGCTCGTGATCAGCGCGGCCGTCGGCTTCCTGATGTGGTACTCCATCGCCCGCGATGCGCAGCAGATTCAACCGCTCGTGCCCGCGCTGCAAAGCTGGTGGATGAAGATCCACGTGCCGGCGAACTTTATCGGCTATGGCAGCTTCGCGCTCTCGGCAATGGTCTCGGTGGCCTATCTCGCGAAACAGCGCGGGTTCATGGCGGACCGCCTGCCGTCGCTCGAAGTCCTCGACGACGTGATGTACAAGTCGATCGCCGTCGGCTTCGCGTTCTTCACCATCGCGACGATTCTCGGCGCGCTGTGGGCCGCGGAAGCGTGGGGCGGCTACTGGAGCTGGGACCCGAAGGAAACGTGGGCGCTGATCGTCTGGCTGAACTACGCGGCGTGGCTGCACATGCGCCTGATGAAGGGCCTGCGCGGCGCGGCGGCGGCGTGGTGGGCGCTGACCGGCCTGATCGTCACGACGTTCGCCTTCCTCGGCGTGAACATGTTCCTGTCGGGCTTGCATAGTTACGGCAAGCTCTGATCGGTTGTTTCGACTTTAAAAAACCGCCACGCATCACGCTGGCGGTTTTTTTTCGTTTCGCGGTGGAATACTGGCGTCGGGACTACTGTTTTCCCCTTATGAGCATTCAGCGGCGACATCCCGAGCGTCGCAATGGAAGGAACGCAAATGTGGATCAAACGAAATCGTCATCTTTATGGCGATGACATCGCGGGTCATGAAATCACGCCGCGCGACGTGTTCGAAAATCGCCGGCGCGCGCTGCGCTCGATCGGCGCGTTCGCCGCGACAGGTCTCGCCGGCGCAAGCAGCCTCGCCCACGCGACACTGACGTCGCCGGATGCGAAAGGCCAGAAGCTCGCGTCGGCGAAGACCAATCCGAAGTTCGTCGCGCTGGACAAGCCGACGTCGTTCAAGGACATCACGACCTACAACAACTTCTACGAATTCGGCACCGACAAGGGCGATCCCGTCGAGCACGCGGGCACGCTGCGTCCGCGTCCGTGGAAGGTGTCTGTCGAAGGCGCGATCAAGAACCCGAAGGTCTACGACATCGACGATATCCTGAAGCTCGCGCCGCTCGAAGAACGCGTGTACCGGCTGCGCTGCGTCGAAGGCTGGTCGATGGTGATTCCGTGGATCGGCGTGTCGTTGTCCGAACTCATCAAGCGGGCCGAGCCGACGGGCAGTGCGAAGTACTTGCAGTTCATCACGCTCGCCGATCCGTCGCAGATGCCGGGACTCTCGACGCCGATTCTCGAATGGCCGTATTCCGAAGGCCTGCGCATGGACGAGGCGATGAACCCGCTCACGCTCCTGACCGTCGGCTTGTACGGGCAGGTGCTGCCGAACCAGAACGGCGCGCCCGTGCGCGTGGTCGTGCCGTGGAAGTACGGCTTCAAGAGCGCGAAGTCGCTCGTGAAGATCCGCTTCGTCGAGAAAGAGCCGCCGACGAGCTGGAATCTCTACGCGCCGAGCGAATACGGCTTCTTTTCGAACGTGAATCCGAACGTCGATCATCCGCGCTGGAGTCAGGCGACGGAACGGCGCATCGGCGAGGACGGCTTCTTTTCGCCGAAGCGCAAGACGCTCATGTTCAACGGCTACGGCGATCAGGTCGCGTCGTTGTATCAGGGCATGGATCTCAAGAAGAACTTCTGAACGATGCCGACCGCTTCCGATATCAAAGGCGCGCGGGCGAGCGCGGGCGTTCGCTGGGTCGTTCCCGCGAAGGTCGTCGTGTTCATCGCGATGCTGTTTCCGCTCGCGCGTCTCGTGCTGCTCGGCGTAACGGGCGGCCTGGGCGCGAATCCGATCGAATTCATCACGCGCTCGACTGGTCTCTGGACGCTCGTCTATCTGTGCATCACGCTCGCGATCACGCCGGTGCGCCGCATGACCGGCATCACGGCGCTCGCGCGCTTTCGCCGGATGATCGGCCTGTACGCGTTCTTCTTCGCCGTGCTGCATTTCACGACGTATATCTGGTTCGATAAATGGTTCGATGTCGCCGCGATGCTGAAGGACATCGGCAAGCGGCCGTTCATCACGGTGGGTTTCGCGGCGTTCGTGCTGCTGATTCCGCTCGCGGTCACGTCGCCGAAAGTCATGGTCAGAAAACTCGGCCGCCGCTGGCAGACCTTGCATCGGGCGATCTATCTGATCGCCGCGCTCGCGATCCTGCATTTCTGGTGGATGAAGGCGGGCAAGCACGATTTCGAACTGCCTAAGATCTACGGCTCGATCGTGATCGTCCTGCTCGGCTGGCGCGTAATTGCGTGGCTTCGAACGCGAACGACACGGCGGCGCGCATAAAAAAAGCGATGCCGAGGCATCGCTTTTTCATTGAAGCGCACGAAGCTTCAGTCCGGCAGAATCGATTCCCCGGCGAACAACTGCTTCACGTCTTCGCGTTCGCGCACGAGACGCGCGCGTTCGCCATCGACCATGATTTCGGCAGCGCGCGGACGCGTGTTGTAGTTCGAGCTCATCACGAAGCCATACGCGCCCGCGGAGCAGATCGCGAGCAGGTCGCCCGGTTCGATGGCCAGTTCACGGTCCCGCCCGAGCCAGTCGCCGCTCTCGCAGACCGGACCGACGACATCGTACTTGTGCGCCTGCGCGTCGCGCTTTACGACCGGCACGATGCGATGAAACGCCTCGTACATCGCGGGACGCGCGAGATCGTTCATGGCGGCATCGACGATGGCGAAGTTCTTTTCCTCGCCCGGCTTCAGAAACTCGACGCGCGTCAACAGCACGCCGGCATTGCCGACGAGCGAACGCCCCGGCTCGAAATACACTTCGCGCTGACCGTGGCCGCGCTTCTCGATGTGATCGAGCACCGTCTTCACGAACTCGCCGATATCGGGCGGTGTTTCGTCGTCGTACGTGATGCCGAGACCGCCGCCGACATTGACGTGATGAATGTGCATGCCGTCCGCTTCGATCTGCTCGACGAGTTCGAGCAGTTTGTCGACGGCATCGAGATACGGGCTGATCTCGGTGATCTGCGAACCGATGTGACAGTCGATGCCGACGACATCGAGGTTCGACATCGCATGCGCTTGCGCGTAGGTCGCACGCGCATCGCTGAACGCGACGCCGAACTTGTTCGACTTGAGGCCCGTGGAGATGTACGGATGCGTCTTCGCATCGACGTCGGGATTCACGCGCAAGGAAACCGGCGCTGTCTTGCCGAGCGATGCCGCGACTTCGTTCAACGCGTGCAGCTCGGGAATCGACTCGACGTTGAAGCCCTTCACGCCCGCTTCGAGCGCTTCGCGCATTTCCGCCGCCGACTTGCCGACGCCTGAAAACACCGTGTTCTCTGCCTTGCCGCCCGCCGCGAGCACCCGCGCGAGCTCGCCCGACGACACGATGTCGAAGCCCGAACCCATGCGCGCGAACACGTTGAGCACGGCGAGATTGCTGTTGGCCTTCACCGCGACATGGACCGTCGCGTGACGGCCCGCGCATGCATCGGCGTAGGCGCGATAGGCGCGTGTTATCGCATCGCGCGAATAGACGTAGAGGGGCGTGCCGAACTGTTCCGCGAGCGACGCGGCTGAAACGCCTTCGGCGTGCAGCACGCCGTCGACGTAGTGGAATGCGGAATCACTCATGCGTGGAATCGAAAATGCGCCGTGAAGGCTTGGGGATCAATAAGCGGACGACGCGGCTTTCGGCGCCGATGCGGCGTTGGGGCTGGTCTTCAGATCCGTCTCGGGCGAGAGCGACAGCGGCTGACCCGACGTATCCGGAATGCTGCCCGCACGCGATGCGGTTTCGCTGCCCGGAGTGACATTCGAAGGCGGCGTATTCTGGAGATCGTTTGGACGTTGCGGTAGCGGGGGCACCTTCGGCAGATAGAGCGAACCGCGTTGCCCGCAACCGCCCAGCGTGATCGTTGCCGCGGCGCCGATGCTCAAAGCCGCTACAATCGCGCTCATCCTGAAAACGACTCGCATGACCGTCCCTAAACGTTGAATCGATGGAGTTTAGCATGACAGACCAGGAATACCTGACGCTGGCGGAGGCCGCGCTGACCGCCATCGAACGCTCGGTGGATCAAGCCGAAGCCGATATCGAATTCGAGCGCAGCGGCAATGTTTTGACGCTGGAGTTCGAGAATCGCACGAAGGTGATCGTGAACCTGCAGCCGCCGAAACACGAGATCTGGCTCGCGGCGAAGGCGGGCGGTTTTCACTACAAGTACGTCGACGGCGCCTGGCGCGACACGCGCGACAACAGCGAATTCTTTGCCACGCTGAGCAAGTATTCGAGCGAACAGGCCGGCGAGCCTGTCAAATTCAAGGCGTAAAAAAAGCGAGCGGACCGCGTGGTCCGCTCGCCTCGAACGTCGCAGGGCAGGACTACTGCCCCTTGAACAGATTCATGATGTCCTGCTTCTCCTGTTCGCCGACTTCGGGCGCCGGCGCCGTCACACCGGACACCCCTTCCTGCGGTGGCGCCTGACTCACGCCGATGGTCGCGACGAAGCCGTGCCCCGGCGTCATGTCGTCGTAGTACAGCTCGTTGCCGAGCGGCGTGATATCGGGCGGCATCATCGGCTTGTACTCGGGCACGCCCTTCAGCGCGCGGCTCATGTAATCCATCCATACCGGCAACGCGAGGCCGCCGCCGGTTTCCTTGTCGCCGAGGGTGCGCGGATTGTCATAGCCGATCCACGCAATCGCGACGAGCGTGCGCTGATAACCGGCGAACCACGCGTCGCGCGAATCGTTCGTCGTACCCGTCTTGCCGGCGAGATCGCCGCGCTTCAACTGATTCGTTTTCGAGCCCGTGCCGTGCTGCGCGACGCTCTGCAACAGGCTGTTCATCACGAACGCGTTGCGCGGCGTGATCGCGAGCGGCGCACTTTGCTGTGCGACGAGCGGCTGCGGATGCGACACGACGCGGCCATACGGATCGGTGATATCGGCGATCAGATACGGATTCACGCGATAACCGCCGTTCGCGAACACCGCATAGCCCGCCGCCATTTGCAGCGGCGTGACGAGGCCCGCGCCGAGCGCCATCGGCAGATAGGCGGGATGGCGGTCCGCATCGAAACCGAAGCGCGTGATGTACTGCTGAGCGTACTTCGTCCCGATATGACTCAGGATGCGGATCGACACCATGTTCTTCGAGCGCTGCAGCGCGGAGCGCATCGACATCGGGCCGTCGAATCCGCCGCCGTAGTTCTTCGGCTCCCACGCCTGGCCGCCGGTCTCGGCGGCGCTGAAGAAGAGCGGGCCATCGTTGATGATCGTCGCGGGCGAAAGACCTTTCTCGAGCGACGCCGAATAGATGAACGGCTTGAAGCTCGAACCCGGCTGACGCCATGCCTGCGTGACGTGATTGAACTTGTTCTTGTTGAAGTCGAAGCCGCCGACGAGCGCGCGGATCGCACCGTCCTGAGGCACCATCGAGACGAACGCGCCTTCGACTTGCGGCAGTTGCGTGATGATCCAGTTTCCGTCGTCGTTCTTCATGAGACGCACGATCGCGCCCGGGCGGATGCGCGAATTCGGCTGCGCGCGCGAGCTCAGCGCGAACTGGACGAAGCGCAGATCGTTGCCGGTGATGGTCGCCGTGTTGCCGTCGATGAAGCTCGCCTTCACTTCCTTCGGACTCGCCGACGTCACCACCGCCGCGACGATCTCGCCGTTGTCGGGATGCTCGGCGAGCGCGTCGTCGATGGCCTGCTCGCGGTCATCGGCATCCTTCGGCAAATCGATATAGCCTTCCGGCCCGCGATAGCCATGCCGATGCTCGTAGTCCATCAAGCCGTTGCGCAACGCGCGGTAGGCGGTGTCCTGATCGGCGGAATCGATCGTCGTCACGACGTTCAGACCGCGCGTGTACGCTTCCTCGCGGTATTGCGCGTACATCATCTGGCGCACCATTTCCGCGACGTACTCGGCGTGCACGCTGAATTCGCGGCCTTGTCCCTTCACGACGAGCGGCTGATTCACGGCCTGGTCGTAGTCCGCCTGGGTGATGAAATTCAGCTCGCGCATGCGTTGCAGGATGTACTCCTGCCGCACTTTCGCGCGCTTCGGATTGACGACCGGGTTATATGCCGACGGCGCTTTCGGCAGGCCCGCGAGCATCGCGGCCTCGGCGAGCGTGACGTCTTTCAGATCCTTGCCGAAGTAGACGCGCGCCGCGCTCGCGAAACCGTACGCGCGCTGCCCGAGATAGATCTGATTCATATAGACCTCGAGAATCTGATCCTTCGTCAGCGCGCGCTCGATCTTGTACGCGAGCAGCATTTCGTAAATCTTGCGCGTGTAGGTCTTCTCGCTCGACAGGAAAAAGTTGCGCGCGACCTGCATCGTGATCGTGCTCGCGCCTTGCGACGCGTGGCCGTTGGTCAGCGCAACCGAGCCCGCGCGCAGAATGCCGGTGAGATCGACGCCGCCGTGATCGTAGAAGCGCGAGTCCTCGATGGCGAGCACGGCTTTTTTCAGATGATCGGGCACGTCCTGAATGCGCACGACGCTGCGGCGCTCTTCGCCGAATTCGCCGATCAGAACGTGATCCGCCGTATAGATGCGCAGCGGCACCTTCGGCTTGTAGTCGGTGAGCGCTTCGAGCGAAGGCAGATTCGGCATCGCGACGACGAGCGCATAGCCGAGCACGAGACCCGCGCAGACGACGAGCGCGAACACACTGACGAAAAATCCGAGCATGAGCCGCGCCCACCATGGGCGCTTGGCTTTTTTGGGCCTCTCGGGCGGCGTGGACGGCGGGTTAGACGAGGAAGAGGATTGCATTGGCACCACCAAAAACGGTCACGCGATTATAGCTGTCCGGTTTTGCGACTTTTCCGAAGCCTTTCGGCGCGCCGTTCGCGCGTTCTGGCCGCTGTCTTCAAGATACGCGCGATCGTGCAGGGAAGCATCCTTCTATCGTGAGCGTTGGCCGTTCGGCCGAGTGTTCGCCGCCGATCACGCTCGCGACAATCTTTCCAAGTCAAGCGCCCGAACGGTTCGGTGCGCGAGTGAATGGAAGGAGTGGCTGATGAGTAAGGAAAACACGCTGCGCGGCACGATGCTGACGGTCACGCGGCGCTACGCGGCGGGCATCGACGTGGGCGAGGACGCGGTGCGGCTCGCCATCGTGAGCAGACGATTGAGAGCGAATGCTGCGGTGTGCGTCGAACATCTGGATTCGGTGGCGCTGCCGTCGGGCGCGGTGATCGACGGCGATTTCGTCGATCGGGAGGCGATCGTCGCGGCTTTGCGCGAGGCGTTCCTGCGCTTGCCGGAAAGCGGCGCGTGGCGGGCGCTGCGCTGCGCGATGGGCTTGCCCGCGTCGGCGACGCTCACGATGCAGATTCCGCTCGCACGTCTGATCGACACCGATGAGCAGCTCGCGTGCGCCATCGGCGGTGATCCGCGCGGCATGCTCGAACCGGCGGTGCTCATGGAAGCGGAACGCGCGGCGGGCATCGAGAGGGGCGCGCTGGCGGTGGACTGGTCCGTACAGGCCCGGGAGGACGGTGAGGCGCAGGTCGCGATCGCGGCCACGGCGCGGCGGCATGTCGAGGCGCGCGTCGAAACGGCAGCGGAAGCGGGCATCGCGCTATCCGCCATCGATGGCGAACCGGCCGCGGCGTTGCGCGCGATGCGCCATGCCGGCTCGGTCGAGCTGGACGCGGACGCGCGCTATCTCGTCTGCTGGCTGGAAAGCACCGGTCTGCATGGCTGGCTCGTCGGCGGACGCGGCGTCGAAAACGAAGTTCGATATCCCGCGCCGGAACATCGGAGTATTTCCGACGCGCTGCACGAACTCGCTGGCCAGGATGCGCCGCTCGACTGCATCTACGTCGGCGGACAGATCGAGCTGCTGGCGCACGCGCAGCTTCCGCTTCCCGTTCTGGGCAAGACGTTCAACTGCCCCGCGCTGCCTTTCGAGACCGCGCCGTACTGCAACGGCGCTTCCGACATCCAGGCCGCGCACCGGCATTCGCCGCGCTTCGCGGCGCGTTCGGGCTGGCCTTGCGCGAGGTGATGCAATGAGCGCCGCCATGCTCGACGGTTTCAATCTCCTGCCGTATCGCGCGCGAAAACGCCGCGAAGTGCGGCGTCAGCGGCTGGCGCTGCTCGGCGCGGTGACGCTGGCAGGCTGCGCGGCTGTCGGCGCCGTGGCCGGCTGGGACACGTTCGAGCGCGCCCGTCTGGACGAGCGACGCATGGCCCTGGAGGCGTCGCTGCGCACATCGGGCGCGCAGATCGACGAACATGCGCGTCTCGTTCGCGCCGAATCGGACCGGCGGCGCGCGCGTGAGGCCGCGCAGCCTTTGGCCTTGCCGCGCGAGCGCTTTCTCGCACTGCTCGAAGCGCTTGCGGAGGCGCCTCTGCAACGCGGCGTCGCGCTTCAACGCGTGTCGCAGAGAACGAACGAGGTCGAGCTTTCCGCACTCGCTCCCGATTCGCAGGCGGCCGCGCAATGGCTCAAGCGGCTGGAACGCGTGCGCGGCGTGCAGGCGGTGGAAGTGATCGAGATGAAGCGGCGCGCGGAACCGGCGCCGTCGGGCAAGCGTGGCGCGTCGCCGATTGTCGGAGAGCATTCCGCGCATTTCGAGTTCGTGGCGCTCGTGCGGTACGCGCCGGAGCATTCGCGCGATGAAGCCGCGTCGCGTCAGGCGCGTCCGATATTGACAGCCACGCGCGCTGCCACGCAGGAGAAACGGCCATGAGCACGATTTCGATGAACTTCGCCGCGAATACGCGTTCGCGCCGCGCGCCGTCCATCTTGCAGCCGCTCGACGAATGGTCGCGACGCCGGACCGCGTGCGTTGCGATTGCGTTGGGTCTGCTCGCCTTCGTACTCGGTCTGCAAGCCTGGCGCACGTTCGACGCGAACCAGCTCGATGCGGGCCGCGTCGCGTGGGCGGCGACGCAGGCGAAGGTGCATGACGCGGGGCGCATCGCTGCGGAACTGCCCGATCTGCGAGCGCGGGCGGCGTCGGGCCGCATGGAGCCGGAGCACTGGAGCGCTGCCGACGCGTTGCGCGCCATCGCGGATCTGGCGGCGCAGAGCGGTCTGCGCGTTGCGGACATCGAGCCGGTTGCGGTCAAGGTCGGCGAGCCGAAGCTGGCTCAGCCGATTCCGGAGCGCGCACTCAGACTACGCGCGGACGGTGCCTTTCCCGAAATCCGGCGCTTCCTGGAAGCGCTCGCGAGCCTGCCTCGGCTCGTCGTGCCGGAAAGCGTGCAGATCAAACGACAGCCGGGCACGCTCGCCATCGAAGCGACGCTGCGCATCTTCGAGACGTTGCCGGCGATATCGCCCGCCACGGCATCACGCGCCGATGCGTTCGTCGTCGATCCGTTCGGCAACGCGGACGCTGTGACGCAAGGCGGCGACATGCTGCTCGTGGGTACGTTCGTCGGACGCCGTCGCGCTATAGCGCTGTTGCAGAGTGGCCGCGATGTCGATGCCTTTGCGCCGGGGCAGAAGATCGGTGACGAATGGCTCGGGCGCGTCGTGCCGCGTGCGATCGAGCTCGCTCGTACCGATGGCATTTCGCGCAGGCTGACATTCGCGGAGGATCGCAAGTGAGCCAGTTCGCGAAACTTTCACGCAGATTCGCGGCAACGTGCGCGGCGGTGCTGCTGGTCGCGCACGTGGCGCTCGCATCCGAAAGCGCCGATACGATCATCGCGCCCCTGCCGCCGCTGCCCGCATCGTTCGACGCACAGTCTGTCGATCCGCTCGTACCGGACGCGCCGGTCGTCCCTCAGAGCGCGGAAGTCGCCGCGCCCGAAAAGCCCGCAGCCGAAACAGCGGACGCACTGGAAGGCCCGCCGGTGCCTTTGCCGGAACTCGAACGATTGAGTCGCGCAAAGCAGGACGGAAACGACGACGGCAAGCCGATCACCCTCGATCTGAAAAACGCGGACCTCGGCGCCGCGCTGCACGCATTCGCACGCTTCACGGGACTGAACATCGTCGCGAGCGAGAAGGTGCGCGGACAGGTGTCGATGAATCTTGTCGCCGTGCCGTGGCGCCGCGCGTTCGACACGCTCCTCGAAGTCAACGGTCTCGCGATGGAACAGCACGGCAACATGATCTGGGTCGCGCCGCTCGCCGAACTCGCCGCGCGCGAGAAGCTGCGCTTCGAAGCGCACGCGCGCGCCGCGGATCTCGAACCGCTCGCGAGCCGTACGTTCGTGCTGCGCTATTCGCGCGCGGAAGACCTGCGCAAGATGCTGACCGGCTCAGGTAGCCAGCGCGTGCTGTCGAAACGCGGCTCCGCCATCGCCGATGCGCGTACGAACCTGCTCTTCGTCACCGACCTCGACGCACGCGTCCGGCAGATCGCCGAGTTGATCGCGCTGATCGACAAGCCGACGCCGCAGGTGATGATCGAGGCGAAGATCGTGGAGGGCGAGGCGGGGCTGTCGCGCAATCTCGGCGTCAAGCTGGGCGTCGCGTCGCAGAACGATCCTTCGACCGGGTTGGCGGGCGGCAAGGACGGTGTGGTATACGATCTGTCGGCGGGGCCGATCAACGGTTTCGACGCGGCGACCGCCGGGCTCACATTGTTCGTCGCGCAGGCGACGCGGCTGCTCAATCTCGAACTGAGCGCGCTGGAGGCGGAAGGGCGCGGACAAATCGTCTCGAGTCCGCGCGTCGTGACGGCGGACCGGATGAAGTCCATCGTCGAGCAGGGCATGGACGTGCCGTATCAGGCGAAGGTCGGCAACGGCGTGTCGGGCGTGCAGTTTCGGCGCGCAACGCTCAAACTGGAGGTTGAGCCGCAGATCACGCCGCATGGCCACGTCATTCTCGATCTCGACATCACGAAAGACAGCCTCGGCGAGGAGACGGCGAACGGGCCGGCCATCCAGACCAAGCATGTGCAGACGCGCGTGGAAGTGGAAAACGGCGGCACCGTGGCAATCGGCGGCATTTATTCCGATGACGAGCGACAGGATACGACCGGTGTGCCGGGACTGTCCAAATTGCCGGTGATCGGCTGGCTGTTCCGTCACGACGCGCGGCGCAGCTCGAAGAGCGAACTCGTCATATTGATTACGCCGCGTGTGATCGCGCCGAGCGGCTGAACGCCGGCTCGCGGGCGGCGCGACTCGACAAAGCGGGCGGTTTGCCCTTAAGCTGCCGCACGAAGAAATTCGATACTGTAAAAGGATCCAGGTTGCAGGAAGGGCACGCGAACGCGAACATTTTTTTCGTCGGACTCATGGGGGCGGGTAAAACCACCGTGGGCCGTGCGGTTGCGCGCCGTCTGCAGCGCTCGTTCATCGATTCGGATCAGGAGATCGAGGCGCGCACGGGCGCCCGTATCCCGGTGATCTGGGAACTGGAAGGCGAGGCGGGTTTTCGCCAGCGCGAGGCGAACGTCATCGACGAGCTTTCGCAGCGAAACGGCATCGTGCTCGCGACGGGCGGCGGCGCGGTGCTGCGGCCCGAGAATCGCGAACATCTGAAGAATCGCGGCATCGTCATATATCTGCGCGCCAATCCGCACGATCTCTGGCAGCGCACGCGGCGCGACAAGAATCGTCCGCTGTTGCAGACCGACGATCCGCGCGGCAAGCTCGAAGCGCTCTTTCAGACGCGCGATCCGCTGTATCACGAATGCGCGCATTTCGTCGTGGAAACGGGGCGGCCGACGGTCAACGCGCTCGTCAATATGGTCCTGATGCAACTGGAGGTCGCCGGCGTCGTCAAGTCGGCTGAGTCATAATGTCCGCCATGATTACCCCAACGATCACCGTCAATGTCGAACTGGGCGAGCGCGCCTATCCCATTCATATCGGTGCGGGCCTGATCGGCCGCACGGAACTGTTCGCGCCGCATATCAAGGGCGCGTCCGTGGCGATCGTCACGAATTCCACCATCGATCCGCTCTACGGCGACCAGTTGCGCGCCGCGCTCGAACCGCTCGGCAAGAAAGTGACCACGGTGGTCCTGCCGGACGGCGAAGCGCACAAGAACTGGGAAACGCTCAATCAGATCTTCGATGCGCTGCTCACCGAACGCGCCGATCGCAAGACGACGCTAATCGCGCTCGGCGGCGGGGTCGTCGGCGACATGACCGGTTTCGCGGCGGCGAGCTACATGCGCGGCGTGCCGTTCATCCAGGTGCCGACCACGCTGCTGTCGCAAGTCGATTCGTCGGTCGGCGGCAAGACGGGCATCAATCATCCGCTCGGCAAGAACATGATCGGCGCGTTCTATCAGCCGCAAGCGGTCATCGCGGATATCGGCGCGCTGCACACGTTGCCGGAGCGCGAACTCGCGGCGGGCATCGCGGAAGTCATCAAGACCGCGGCCATCGCAGATGCCGAATTCTTCGACTGGATCGAAACCAACATCGACGCGCTGAATCGCCGTGACGACGAAGCGCTCGCGCACGCCGTGAAGCGTTCGTGCGAGATCAAGGCGTCGGTCGTCGCGTCGGACGAGCGCGAGGGCGGTCGGCGCGCCATTCTCAATTTCGGCCACACCTTCGGCCATGCGATCGAAGCCGGGCTCGGCTACGGCGAATGGCTGCACGGCGAGGCGGTCGGTTGCGGCATGGTGATGGCGGCGGATTTGTCCGTGCGTCTCGGCAAGCTCGACGAAGCCGCGCGCCGGCGTCTCGTGCGTGTGATCGAGGCGGCGAAACTGCCCGTCACGGCGCCACAACTCGGCGACGACCGCTACGTCGATCTGATGAAGATCGACAAGAAGGCCGAAGCCGGCGAGATCAAATTCATTCTGCTGACCCGCTTCGGCGCGACCGAGATCACGAGCGCGCCCGATCAGGCCGTGCGCGCGACGCTCGCAGCCAGCGTCTGATCCGCGCGAGCGGCGGCCAGAACCACGATTCGGAGCAGCCGGTGAGCGACAAAGAACAGCAACTTCCGCCGGGCATGCCGCCGACGCTCGCGTTCGAGGCGCATCTCGCGCCGTATGCCGCGCACGCGTCGCAATCGCGCGGGCGGCGTTTTGCCGAACCGCCGCCCGCGGCACGCACGGAATTTCAGCGCGATCGCGATCGCATCGTGCATTCGACCGCGTTTCGCAGGCTCGAATACAAGACACAGGTCTTCGTCAATCACGAAGGCGATCTCTTCCGCACGCGCCTCACGCATAGTCTCGAAGTCGCGCAGATCGCGCGTTCGGTCGCGCGCAATCTGAGGCTGAACGAGGATCTCGTCGAAGCCATTTCGCTCGCGCACGATCTCGGCCATACGCCGTTCGGTCACGCCGGGCAGGACGCGCTGCACGAATGCATGCGCGATCACGGCGGCTTCGAACACAATCTGCAAAGCCTCGCGGTGGTCGATCAGCTCGAAGAGCATTACGGCGCGTTCAACGGCCTGAACCTCTGCTTCGAGACGCGCGAAGGCATCCTCAAACATTGCTCGCGCGAAAACGCGCGCAAGCTCGGCGAACTCGGCGAGCGCTTTCTCACGGGTAAGCAGCCGTCGCTCGAAGCGCAGATCGCGAATGTCGCCGATGAAATCGCGTACAACAATCACGACGTGGACGACGGCCTGCGCTCCGGCCTCATCACGCTCGACCAGCTTTCCGAAGTGAGCCTCTGGCACACGCATTTCGATGCCGCGCGTGCCGACTATCCGGACATCGAGGGGCGCAGGCTCATCCACGAGACGATCCGCCGCATCATCAACACGTTGATCGTCGATCTGATCGAGGCGACGGGCCGCAATCTCGAACGCGTCGCGCCGCAATCGCTCGACGCCGTGCGCAATGCGCCGACGCTCGTCGCGCACAGCGATGAAGTCGCGGCGCAGGCGGCGCAACTCAAGCGCTTTCTGTTCAAGAACCTGTACCGGCACTATCGCGTGATGCGCATGGCCAACAAGGCGAAGCGCGTGGTGACGGGCCTCTTCGAAGCCTTCACCGACGATCCGCGTCTCTTGCCGCCCGCTTATCAAGCGCGCGGACCGGTGACGGAGGAATCCGCGAACGACGCGCCTTCATCGAGCCACGACAGCTCGCAGGCGCGGCTCATCGCGCATTACATCGCGGGCATGACCGATCGCTATGCATTGAAAGAGTATCAACGCCTGTTTGTCATCGACAACAACTAATATCGCGCGTTTCAAGCGCGAATCCTCGAAAGGAGACTCATCGATGAGCTGCAAGCCCCTGTTCCGCACGATCTCGGCCGCCGCCGTTCTGGCCTTCGGCGCCAGCACCGCGGCGCACGCCGCGACGGAAATCCAGTTCTGGCACGCGATGGAAGCCGCGCTGGGTGAGCGCGTGAACGACATCGCCAACGACTTCAACAAGTCGCAGAGCGATTACAAGATCGTTCCCGTGTTCAAGGGCACGTATGACCAGGCGCTCGCGGCGGGCATCGCGGCGTATCGCAGCGGCAACGCGCCCGCGATCCTGCAGGTCTACGAAGTCGGCACCGCGACGATGATGCAGGCGAAGAAGGCCGTCATCCCCGTCTCCGATGTCTTCAAGCAGGCGGGCGTCACGCTCGACGAAAAGGCGTTCGTGCCGACCATCGCCGGTTACTACAGCGACGCGAAGACCGGCCATCTGATCTCGATGCCGTTCAACAGCTCGACACCCGTTCTCTACTACAACAAGGACGCGTTCAAGAAGGCCGGTCTCGATCCGAACCAGCCGCCGAAGACCTGGGCCGATGTCGAAGCCGACGCGAAGAAGCTGAAGGCCGCTGGTTATTCGTGCGGCTACTCGTCGGGCTGGCAAAGCTGGATTCAGCTCGAGAATTACAGCGCGTGGCATGCCGCGCCGTTCGCGACGAAGAACAACGGCTTCGACGGTCTCGACGCCAAGCTCGAATTCAACAAGCCGTTGCAGGTCGCGCACATCCAGTTCCTGCAGAACATGGCGAAGGAAGGCACGTTCACGTATGTCGGCCGCAAGGACGAGCCCGTGTCGAAGTTCTATAGCGGCGACTGCGGCATCATCACGAACTCGTCGGGCTCGCGCGCGACCATCGCGAAGTTCGCGAAGTTCGATTACGGCGTCGGCATGATGCCCTACGACGCGAGCGTGAAGGGCGCGCCCCAGAACGCGATCATCGGCGGTGCGAGTCTGTGGGTGTTGTCGGGCAAGGACCCGGCTGTCTACAAGGGCGTCGCGAAATTCCTCGCGTATCTTTCGACGCCGGAAGTCGCGGCGAAGTGGCATCAGGACACGGGCTATCTGCCGGTCACACAGGCCGCGTATGAGCTCACGCAGAAGCAGGGCTTCTACGACAAGAATCCCGGCGCGGACATCGCGATCAAGCAGATGCTGAACAAGCCGCCGCTGCCCTACACCAAGGGCCTGCGTCTGGGCAACATGCCGCAGATCCGCACGATCGTCGATGAAGAGCTGGAGCAGGTCTGGGCGGAGAAGAAGACGCCGCAGCAAGCGCTCGACGCGTCGGTGCAGCGCGGCGACGAACTGCTGCGCCGCTTCGAGAAGACCGGCAACTAAAACGCATGCGCCCGCGTTCATCGCGGGCGCTTCCGTTCGGGACATCAACGCATGGAAAAACGGTCTCGTTTCGATACGAGCGTCTTGCCGTATCTGCTCGTCGCGCCGCAACTCGCGATCACCGCGCTGTTCTTTCTCTGGCCGGCCGGCGAAGCGCTCTGGCAGGCCACGCAGAGTCAGGACGCGTTCGGCACGTCGAGCGAGTTCGTCGGGCTGGCGAACTTCAGGCAGTTGTTCGCCGACCCGCTCTATCTCTCGTCGTTCAACACGACGATGATCTTCTGCTCGCTCGTCACCGTGTCGGGCCTCGTGATCTCGCTGCTGCTCGCCGCATGCGCCGATCGCGTGACGCGCGGCGCGAAGGCGTATCAGACGCTGCTCATCTGGCCGTACGCGGTCGCCCCCGCGATCGCCGCCGTGCTGTGGTCGTTTCTCTTCAACCCGAGCATCGGGCTCGTGACGTATGCGCTCGCGAAGCAGGGCATCGTCTGGAATCACGCGCTCAATGGCACGCAGGCGATGTTCCTCGTCGTGCTCGCGTCGGTGTGGAAGCAGGTCAGCTACAACTTCCTGTTCTTCTACGCGGGCCTTCAGGCGATTCCGCAATCGCTGATCGAAGCCGCCGCCATCGACGGCGCCGGGCCCGTGCGACGCTTCTTCGGCATCGCGCTGCCGCTGTTGTCGCCGACGTCTTTCTTCCTGCTCGTCGTGAACCTCGTCTACGCGTTCTTCGATACCTTCCCGGTCATCGATGCCGCCACCGGCGGCGGCCCCGCGCAATCGACCAAGACGCTCATCTACAAGATTTTCGCGGAAGGCTTTCAGGGACTCGATATCGGCAGCTCGGGCGCGCAGTCGGTCGTGCTGATGGTGATCGTCGTCGCGTTGACGGTGATCCAGTTCCGCTTCGTCGAACGCAGGGTGCAATACTCATGATCGAAAACCGGCGCGGCTTCGATATCTTCTGTCACGCGGTGCTTCTGCTCGGCGTCGTGTTGATCGTGTTTCCGGTGTACGTCGCGTTCTGCGCGGCCACGATGAACTCGAAGGAAGTGTTCAGCGTGCCGCTCTCGCTGATTCCGAGCACGCATCTCTTCGAGAATGTCGCGAACATCTGGACGCACGGCAGCGGCAACGCGGCGGCGCCGTTCGGTCTGATGCTGATGAACAGCCTCGTGATGGCGCTCGTGATTTCGATCGGCAAGATCGCGGTGTCGATCGTCTCCGCGTATGCGATCGTGTTCTTCCGCTTTCCGCTGAAGAACCTCGCGTTCTGGCTGATCTTCATCACGCTGATGCTGCCCGTCGAAGTGCGCATCTTCCCGACGGTGCAGGTCGTCTCGTCGATGCATCTGTCGAACACGTACGCGGGATTGACGCTGCCGCTGATCGCATCCGCGACGGCGACGTTTCTCTTTCGCCAGTTCTTCATGACGCTGCCCGACGAGCTGATGGAAGCGGCGCGCATCGACGGCGCGGGTCCGCTGCGTTTCTTCTGGGACGTCGTGCTGCCGCTTTCGAAGACGAACATCGCGGCGCTCTTCGTCATCACGTTCATCTACGGCTGGAATCAGTATCTCTGGCCGATTCTCATCACCAACGAAGTGTCGCTGCAGACGGCGGTGGTCGGCATCAAGAGCATGATCGCGTCGGGCGATACCGCGACCGAATGGCATCTGGTGATGACGGCGACGCTGCTCGCGATGCTGCCGCCGCTCGCGGTCGTGCTGACGATGCAGCGCTGGTTCGTGCGCGGACTCGTGGACTCAGAGAAATAACGGAGAAGGCTGATCGATGGCCGCATTGAACCTCAAAGGCGTAAAGAAAACTTACGACGGCTCGAATTACGTGCTCCACGGCATCGATGTCGCGGTCGAGGACGGCGAGTTCGTCGTGATGGTCGGCCCGTCCGGCTGCGGAAAATCGACGCTGCTGCGCATGGTCGCGGGACTCGAAAGCGTGTCGGAAGGCGCGATCGAAATCGGCGGCAAAGTCGTGAACAAGCTGGAGCCGAAGGATCGCGATATCGCGATGGTCTTTCAGAACTACGCACTTTATCCGCACATGAGCGTCGCGCAGAATATGGCGTATGCGCTGAAGATCGGCGGCGCGGACCGGAAGACCATCGAGGCGCGCGTCTCCAATGCGGCGCGCATACTGGAGCTCGAACATCTGCTTGCGCGCAAGCCGCGCGAACTGTCGGGCGGGCAGCGGCAGCGCGTCGCGATGGGCCGCGCGATCGTGCGCGAGCCGGCGGTGTTTCTGTTCGATGAACCGCTTTCGAACCTCGACGCCAAGCTGCGCGTGCAGATGCGCCTCGAAATTCAGCGTCTGCATGCGCGGCTCGCGACCACGAGCCTGTATGTCACGCATGACCAGATCGAAGCCATGACGCTCGCGCAGCGCGTCATCGTGATGAACAAGGGCCACGCCGAACAGATCGGCGCGCCGACTGAAGTGTACGAGCGGCCTGCGACGGTATTCGTCGCGAGCTTCATCGGTTCGCCGGCGATGAATCTGCTGGGAGGCAGGCTGTCCGAAGATGGCGCAACGTTTATCGTCGCAGGCGACGGACCTGCATTGCCTGTGTCCAACATCAATAGCGCGATGCATGGGCGCGAGTGGATCGTCGGCATTCGTCCGGAGCACATGACGCCCGGAAACGTCGATGCACCGAGCGCGGCGCTCGAAGTCGATTCAGCCGAACTGCTCGGCGCGGACAATCTCGCGCACGGCAAGTGGGGCAAGCACGACGTGGCGGCGCGCTTGCCGCACGAGCATCGTCCGCAGCGCGGCGAGCGGCTCAGCGTGTCGCTGCCGGCGCGGCATCTGCATTTCTTCGATCCGGCGTCGGGACTGCGCGCCAATTGAATGGAGCACACGCGATGAGAACCTGGCCCTATCCCGCGATCGTCGCGCATCGCGGCGGCGGCAAGCTCGCGCCGGAGAACACGCTGGAAGCGATCGACGTGGGCGCGCGCTTCGGCCACAAGATGATTGAATTCGACGCGAAGCTCTCCGCCGACGATATCGTCTTCCTGCTGCACGACGACGCGGTGGACCGCACGTCGAACGGACGCGGCGCGGCGAAAGCGATGACCTACGCGCAACTGCGCACGCTCGATGCGGGCACATGGTTCAGCGCGGAGTTCGCCGATGCGCGCATGCCGACGCTTGCGCAAGTGTATGAACGATGCGCGAAGCATGGGCTTGCGGCGAACATCGAGATCAAGCCAAGTCAGGGGCGCGACGTGGAAACAGGCGTGCTCGTCGCGCGCGAGGCGGCGCGTTTGTGGGCGGATGCCGAAACTGCGCCGCTGTTGTCATCGTTTTCATACGCGGCGCTCGAAGCCGCACGCGATGTCGCGCCGAACCTGCCGCGCGGCATGTTGTACGAACGCGTTCCGGAGAACTGGCGCGCGCAGACTTCGGCGCTATCGTGCGTGTCGCTGCACGCGAACCATCGCGCGCTCGACGGAACGCTCGTCGAGCAAATCAAGGATGCGGGCTTGCGCATTCTCGCCTACACGGTGAACGATCCGGCGCGTGCGCGTATCCTCGCGCAATGGGGCGTCGATGCGATCTGCACGGATCGCATCGACATCATTGGCGCGGATTTTCTGGAAGGGTCGTCAGAATGAAACGTCAGCGCACACGCGCGAGCAACACGCCCGCGACGAGCGCCAACCCGCCGACGAGCGCAATCGTCTGCCAGGGCTTTTCGTGAAGATAGGCATCCGCGTCTCCAAACGCTGCGCCGGCGCGCTCGCGGAGTGCCGCGTGGGTATCGTTCAGACGTGCACGGGCGTTGTCGAGACGCTCGCTGATCTGCGCGCGCAGCGCAGCCGCATCGGCCGATGTGCCTTCGGACAACGTGCTTTCGAGTTCGCTGAGAAGCGTGCGGAGTTCCGAGCCGATATCCTCGGCCGCTTCACGGCCATGGCGCGCCATGCGGCGTGCGCGGCGGCTCGTCGTGCTCCATGAATCTCCGATGGCGTCTCGCGTATTAGGCAGTGCGTTCATAGATCGCTCCGATGGATGAGTCGTGGATAGCCCGCCCGAGATGGCGGGAAACCCATCATGCAGCAAATTCGATGCCGGTGCCTCGCCCTTGCGCAACTCATCGGTAAGCGCGACCGTGATTGATCTGGCGCTCGCGTCGGCGCGTAAGAACTGCATGTGATTCCTTCAACCGAAGGTCACATTTACAAGCACGCGCAAAACAAAACGCCGACACGAGTTAATCATGCCGGCGTTTTCTTTCTTTTCAACAATCACGCTTATATCGACGTTACATGCCGATGCGCAGTTTGACTTTAGAAACGATAGCCGACGCGCAAATATGTGACGATCGGGTTGAGCGTGATTTTCGCTTGCGACTGGACATTGAGCGTGCCGACAGGCGTTTGAGCCTGCGTGTTCAGCTTTGCCGTGGCCTTCAAAGGAATGAACGACACGGAAAATCCGGCAAACCAGTGTTCTGTGAAATTGTAAGTCGCACCGACGTTAAACACAGGCGCCCACGAACTATCCGTGTCGACTGTGGTCGGACCATGCAGGACGGAGCCTTCGAATTGCTGATTCGTGATCTTTGCGTCGGTGAACCAGGTGCGCGTCACACCAACACCGACGAACGGACGGAACTTCGCGGTAGGAGCATTGAAGAAGTATTTGAACAGCAGCGTCGGGCTCCATTGCTTCGCGCTACCGAGCTTGCCGTACTGCGAGAAGGTGCCTGTGCCTTCGAGATCGAACGTGGGCGGCACGCCCATTTCGAGTTCCGCTGCGATGTGGTCGGTAGCGAAGTAGCCCAATGTGAAGCCGGCCGTGTCAGCGCTCGAAATGCCGGCGCCGGTGCCGGGAACATCGATATTGACCGGAGATCCGCCTACACTGGTTTCTTTGAGCGGACCACTGCTGTCTTGCGGGGCAAAGTGAAACCAGCCTGCTGTTGCATAGAAGGATCCAGCAGATTGCGCATGTGCCGCGGTAGACACACACGCTAATGCCGCGATCCCCGTGATGACTTGTTTTATTTTCAATTTGTGCTCCTCCAAAAAAGCACGCTCATTATGAACACAACATTTCACATTAACCATAGCGATGCCGTAGAGCATTTTCCCTAGGGCAAAGAGCGGCTTTGGGGCCTCGTTGCACGGCACTTGCATGTGTTTGTCCGCGCTACCGTAACGGCTCCGAAAGGCCCCCGATTGGGGTAACACAAATGCGACCAACGGAATATCCAGAATGGCACGGCTTGCACGACTCTACGTTCCCGAACAGCCGCAGCATGTCATCCTGCGTGGTCTCGACCAGCAACCCGCCTTCGTCGACGACCAGGACTACGAGCTCTTCATCGACTGCTTGAGGACTGCTTCACGTGATCATCACCTCTCCATCCACGCCTACGCGCTGATGCCGCAAGCGGTGCATCTGCTCGTCACGCCTCGCGACGAGTCCAGCTTGCCCAAAGCGATGCAGGCAGTAGGACGTCGTTACGTAGCGCACTTCAATCGCCGTTACACGCGACGCGGCACCCTGTGGGAAGGCCGCTATCGTGCCACGGTCATCGAGGGCGAACGTTACTTTTTGCTCGCCACACGCGTCGTCGAAATGGCGCCCGTGCGCGCGCAACTCGTCGCGGCGCCGCAGGACTACAAGTGGTCCAGCTTCCGTCATCACATCGGGCTCACTCTGGATGGGCTGATCACCGACCATCCGCTCTTCTGGTCGCTCGGCAACACGCCATTCGAGCGCCAGCACGCCTACAAGGAACTGTGCGAGCAACCGCTCGACGAGCGCGAAGCCAACCGTCTCCTGCAAGCGACACTCAAAGGCTGGGTGCTGGGCAGCGATGCCTATCGCGAATGGGCATCGCATGCTGCCAACCGACGCGTGTCGCCGCTGCCGCGCGGACGTCCGCGCAAGATCCGCGAAACCCCACAAACCCAATAACGGCGTGCCACGGCAAACCTGAAGCGGAAATGAAACGGCGTCTCGAATTTTCGGGGTTCGCCGTTTCTTTTTTGTCGACAATGATACGTCCCTAATATAACGGTGCGTGTTTGCACCATATCGATAATTGGTGTCACATCATCAAGTTTTATTTGCCATCTTTTTGATTCGTCGCGTATATTTCGATTTCCGGCGATTGCCGCGGTGCAGCGTGCCGCGCACGACCGTGCTTCGTGACGCTTTCCAAGCTGAAAAAACGGTCGCAAGCGACAAGAAAATGGTTCAACGGCCGAGTCGGCCCCTCACAGTAGAGACGGTGTCCCCATGAACGATCATCAGCAACCGGCAGCCGGTTCGCTTCCCGCCGCGCAGGGCATGTATGACCCTGCGAACGAGCATGACGCCTGCGGCGTCGGCTTTGTCGCCCATATCAAGGGGAAAAAGAGCCACGAGATCATTCAGCAGGGTCTCAAGATTCTCGAAAATCTCGATCACCGTGGCGCGGTCGGCGCCGACCCGCTGATGGGCGATGGCGCCGGCATCCTGATCCAGGTGCCGGACGGCTTTTATCGCGAAGAAATGGCCAAGCAGGGCGTGACGTTGCCGCCGGCTGGCGAGTACGGCGTCGGCATGATCTTTCTGCCGAAGGAACATGCGTCGCGTCTCGCGTGCGAGCAGGAACTGGAGCGCACGGTCAAGGCCGAAGGCCAGGTGGTGCTCGGCTGGCGTGACGTGCCCGTCGATGCCAACATGCCGATTTCGCCGACCGTGAAGGCGAGCGAGCCGCTGATCCGCCAGATCTTCATCGGCCGCGGCAAGGACATCGTCGTGACGGACGCGCTCGAGCGCAAGCTGTACATCATCCGCAAGACGGCGAGCCATCGCATCCAGGCGCTCAAGCTCAAGCACGGCAAGGAATACTTCGTGCCGTCGATGTCGTCGCGCACCGTCGTCTACAAGGGGCTACTGCTGGCGGGTCAGGTCGGCGTGTACTACCGCGACCTGCAGGACGAGCGTGTCGTATCGGCGCTCGCGCTCGTTCACCAGCGCTTCTCGACCAACACGTTCCCGGCGTGGGAGCTCGCGCACCCGTATCGGATGATCGCGCACAACGGTGAAATCAACACCGTGAAGGGCAACGTCAACTGGCTGAACGCGCGCACCGGCGCAATCGCGTCGTATGTGCTCGGCGACGATCTGCCGAAGCTCTGGCCGCTGATCTATCCGGGCCAGTCGGACACGGCGTCGTTCGACAACTGTCTCGAACTGCTCGTGATGGCCGGCTACCCGCTTGTCCACGCGATGATGATGATGATCCCCGAAGCGTGGGAACAGCACACGCTGATGGACGACAACCGCCGCGCGTTCTACGAATATCACGCCGCGATGATGGAGCCGTGGGACGGTCCCGCCGCGATCGCGTTCACGGACGGCCGCCAGATCGGCGCAACGCTGGACCGTAACGGCCTGCGTCCGGCGCGCTATCTCGTCACCGACGACGATCTCGTGATCCTCGCGTCGGAGTCCGGCGTGCTGCCCATTCCCGAATCGAAGATCGTCAAGAAGTGGCGTCTGCAGCCGGGCAAGATGTTCCTGATCGACATGGAGCAGGGCCGCATCATCGAGGACAAGGAGCTCAAGGACAACCTGTCCAACGCGAAGCCGTACAAGAGCTGGATCGACGCCGTGCGCATCAAGCTCGACGAAATCGAGCCGAAGGCCGAAGACGTCGAAACGCAACGCCGCGAAGCCGCCGCGCTGCTCGATCGCCAGCAGGCGTTCGGCTACACGCAGGAGGACCTCAAGTTCCTGATGGCGCCGATGGCGCAGTCGGGCGAAGAGGCCGTCGGCTCGATGGGCAATGACTCGCCGCTCGCGGTCATGTCCAACAAGAGCAAGACGCTCTACAACTACTTCAAGCAGTTGTTCGCGCAAGTGACGAACCCGCCGATCGACCCGATCCGCGAAAACATGGTGATGTCGCTGAACTCGTTCATCGGTCCGAAGCCGAACCTGCTCGACACGACCAACATCAACCCGACGATGCGCCTCGAAGTGTCGCAGCCCGTGCTCGACTTCAAGGACATCGCGAAGATCCGCGCGATCGACAAGTACACCGGCGGCAAGTTCAGCTCGTACGAACTGAACATCTGCTATCCGGTGGCGTGGGGCAAGGAAGGTATCGAGGCGCGCATCGCGTCGTTGTGCGCGGAAGCGGTCGATGCCGTGAAATCCGGCTACAACATCCTGATCGTGTCCGATCGCAAGATGGACCGCGATAACGTCGGGATTCCGGCGCTGCTCGCCACGTCCGCTATTCACTCGCATCTCGTCGCGCACGGTCTGCGCACGAGCACGGGTCTCGTCGTGGAAACGGGCTCGGCGCGCGAGACGCATCACTTCGCGCTGCTCGCGGGCTACGGCGCGGAAGCCGTTCACCCGTACCTCGCGCTCGAAACGCTCGCCAACATGGCCGATGGCCTGAAGGGCGACCTGTCGGCCGACAAGGTCATCTACAACTTCACGAAGGCGGTCGGCAAGGGCCTGTTGAAGGTCATGTCGAAGATGGGCATTTCGACGTACATGTCCTACACCGGCGCGCAGATTTTCGAAGGCGTCGGCCTGTCGACGGAGCTGGTCGAGAAGTACTTCCGTGGCACGGCGACGAAGGTCGGCGGCATCGGCCTCTTCGAAGTGGCGGAAGAGGCGATCCACCTGCATCGCGACGCATTCGGCGACAACCCGGTCCTCGCGAACATGCTCGACGCGGGCGGCGAGTATGCGTACCGCGTGCGCGGCGAAGAGCACATGTGGACGCCGGACGCGATCGCCAAGCTGCAGCACTCGGCGCGCAGCAACTCGTATCAGACGTACAAGGAATACGCGCACATCATCAACGACCAGACGAAGCGTCACATGACGTTCCGTGGCCTGTTCGAGTTCAAGGTCGAGCCGACGAAGGCGATTCCGCTCGACGAAGTCGAATCGGCGAAGGACATCGTCAAGCGCTTCGCAACGGGCGCGATGTCGCTCGGCTCGATCAGCACGGAAGCGCACGCCACGCTGGCTGTCGCGATGAACCGCATCGGCGGCAAGTCGAACACCGGCGAAGGCGGCGAGGACGAAACGCGTTATTGCAACGAACTGCGCGGCATTCCGATCAAGAACGGCGACACGCTGCAATCGATCATCGGCAAGGAAGTCGTCAGCGACATCCCGCTGAAGGACGGCGATTCGCTGCGCTCGAAGATCAAGCAGGTTGCGTCCGGGCGTTTCGGCGTGACGGCGGAATATCTGTCGTCGGCGGATCAGATCCAGATCAAGATGGCGCAGGGCGCGAAGCCGGGCGAAGGCGGTCAGTTGCCGGGCCACAAGGTTTCCGAGTACATCGGCAAGCTGCGTTATTCGGTGCCGGGCGTCGGCCTGATTTCGCCGCCGCCGCACCACGACATCTATTCGATCGAAGACTTGGCACAGCTCATTCACGATCTGAAGAACGTGAACTCGGCGTCGAGCATTTCGGTGAAGCTGGTGTCGGAAGTCGGTGTCGGCACGGTTGCCGCCGGGGTCGCGAAGGCGAAGGCGGATCACGTCGTGATCGCGGGTCATGACGGCGGCACGGGCGCATCGCCGCTGTCGTCGCTGAAGCACGCGGGCACGCCGTGGGAACTCGGCCTCGCCGAAACCCAGCAGACGCTCGTGCTGAACCGTCTGCGCGGCCGTATCCGCGTGCAGGCCGACGGCCAGATGAAGACCGGCCGCGACGTCGTGATCGGCGCGCTGCTTGGCGCGGACGAATTCGGCTTCGCGACGGCGCCGCTCGTCGTCGAAGGCTGCATCATGATGCGCAAGTGCCATCTGAATACGTGCCCGGTCGGCGTCGCGACGCAGGACCCGGTGCTGCGCGCGAAGTTCTCCGGCCAGCCGGAACACGTCGTCAACTTCTTCTTCTTCGTCGCGGAAGAAGTGCGCGAGATCATGGCGCAGTTCGGCATCCGCAAGTTCGACGATCTCATCGGCCGCGTCGATCTGCTCGACATGAAGAAGGGCATCGAGCACTGGAAGGCGAAGGGTCTCGACTTCTCGCGCATCTTCTATCAGGTGCCGGTTGGCGAAGACGTCGCGCGCAAGCATGTCGACGTGCAGGATCACGGTCTGGACAAGGCGCTCGATCACGTGCTGATCGAGAAGTCGAAGGCGGCGATCGAGAAGGGCGAGCATGTGTCGTTCATCCAGCCGGTGCGCAACGTGAACCGCACGGTCGGCGCGATGCTGTCCGGTCTGATCGCGAAGAAGCACGGTCACGACGGCCTGCCCGACGACTCGATCCACATCCAGTTGAAGGGCACGGCGGGCCAGAGCTTCGGCGCGTTCCTGGCGAAGGGCGTCACGCTGGATCTCGTCGGCGACGGCAACGACTATGTCGGCAAGGGCCTGTCGGGCGGGCGCATCATCATTCGCCCGACCAACGACTTCCGCGGCAAGTCCGAGGAAAACATCATCTGCGGCAACACGGTGATGTACGGCGCGATCGAAGGCGAATCGTATTTCCGCGGCGTCGCGGGCGAGCGCTTCTGCGTGCGTAACTCGGGCGCGACGGCGGTCGTCGAAGGCACCGGCGATCACGGCTGCGAGTACATGACGGGCGGCACGGTGGTCGTGCTCGGCGAGACGGGCCGCAACTTCGCGGCGGGCATGTCGGGCGGCATCGCATTCGTGTACGACCCGGACGGCACGTTCGCCGGCAAGTGCAACAAGTCGATGGTCGCGCTCGATCCGGTGCTGCAGCAGGCCGAACAGGAGCGCACGGTGGATCGCGCGCTGTGGCACACCGGCAAGACCGACGAAGCGCTGCTCAAGGGCCTGATCGAGCGTCACTTCCAGTTCACCGGTTCGCCGCGCGCGAAGTCGCTGCTCGAGAACTGGGACTCGGCTCGCCGCCAGTTCGTCAAGGTGTTCCCGACCGAGTACAAGCGCGCGCTCACCGAGCTCGGCGCGAAGAAGTCGAAGGACGCCATCGCGGCTTAAGGCCCGAATCGCAACGTTTAGAAAGGCTCTCCGGTGCGTGTGCATCGGGGAGCGCGATCCTCACCAAATACAGAGAAAGAAATGGGCAAGGCAACCGGTTTTCTCGAATTCGAACGCCGCCACGAGGCGTACGAAGCACCGCTGACCCGCGTCAAGCATTACAAGGAATTCGTCGCCGCGCTGACGGATGAAGACGCCAAGGTTCAAGGCGCGCGCTGCATGGATTGCGGCATTCCGTTCTGCAACAACGGCTGCCCGGTCAACAACATCATTCCGGACTTCAACGATCTCGTGTTCCAGCAGGACTGGAAGAGCGCGATCAACGTGCTGCACTCGACCAACAACTTCCCCGAATTCACGGGCCGCATCTGTCCGGCACCGTGCGAAGCGGCGTGCACGCTCGGCATCAACGACGATCCGGTCGGCATCAAGTCGATCGAGCACGCGATCATCGACAAGGCATTCACCGAAGGCTGGGTCGTGCCGCAGCCGCCGAAGCACAAGACGGGCAAGAAGGTCGCTGTCGTCGGTTCGGGTCCTGCGGGCCTCGCGGCGGCGCAGCAGCTCGGGCGCGCGGGGCATGAAGTCGTCGTGTTCGAGAAGAACGATCGCATCGGCGGTCTGCTGCGTTACGGCATCCCCGACTTCAAGCTGGAGAAGTGGCTGATCGACCGCCGTATGCGTCAGATGGAAGCCGAAGGCGTGTCGTTCCGCACGAACGTGTTCATCGGCAAGGATCCGTTGCCGGCCTACATCGGCAACACGGCGAAGGAAACGATCACGCCGGACGAGCTGAAGGAACAGTTCGACGCGGTCGTGATCGCGGGCGGCTCGGAAACGCCGCGCGATTTGCCGGTGCCGGGCCGCGAGCTGGAAGGCATCTACTACGCGATGGAATTCCTGCCGCAGCAGAACAAGGTCAACGCCGGCGACAAGCTGACGGATCAACTGCTGGCGAAGGGCAAGCATGTCGTCGTGATCGGCGGCGGCGATACGGGTTCGGACTGTGTGGGCACGTCGAATCGTCATGGCGCGAAGAGCGTGGCGCAGTTCGAACTGCTCGCGCAACCGCCCGAGGAAGAAAACAAGCCGCTCGTGTGGCCGTATTGGCCGATCAAGCTGCGCACGTCGTCGTCGCATGAAGAAGGTTGCGATCGCGACTGGTCGGTGGCGACGAAGCGCTTCGAAGGCAAGAACGGCAAGGTCGAAAAGCTGATCGCGGTGCGCGTCGAGTGGAAGGGCGGCAAGATGCAGGAAGTGCCGAATTCCGAATTCGAACTGAAGGCCGATCTCGTGCTGCTCGCGATGGGTTTCACCCAGCCGGTGTCGCCCGTGCTGGAGGCGTTCGGCGTCGAGAAAGATGCGCGCGGGAACGTGCGCGCGGCGACCGAAGGCGACAAGGCGTATTACACGTCGGCGGACAAGGTGTTCACGGCGGGCGATATGCGCCGTGGTCAGTCGCTGGTCGTCTGGGCGATTCGCGAAGGACGTCAGTGTGCGCGATCGGTGGATGCGTATCTGATGGGGTCGAGCGAGTTGCCGCGGTAGGTCGTCGAGCGACGATGCGAAAAGGCCACGCAGTTGCGTGGCCTTTTTTGTTTTGACTGCGGGCGTGTCAAACCTCCGCCATCGCCCTCTCGATCTCGATCTTGTAATCATGGAACATCGCCACCGACTCGCGATGCGCCACGCTCAGAATCGCCGCCTTCGGCAGCCGCTCCACAAGCGTGTTGTAGATATGCAGTTCGTTTTCCGCGTCGAGCGCGCTGGTGGCTTCATCGAGGAACACGAAGTCCGGCTTGTGCAGCAGCACGCGCGCCGCGGCAAGACGCTGTTGCTCGCCCGGCGACAGACTCCGCGCCCAGTGCGCGCTTTCCTCCAGCCGGTCCGCATACGCTTCGAGATTGCACAGACGCAGCGCTTCGCGCGATTCGTCGTCGCTGAACGTGCCGCCGGGCGACGGATACGACAGCGCCGCGCGCAGCGTCCCGATCGGCAGATAGCTCATTTGCGGGATGAACATCATTTTTGCGTCGACGGGCGCGTCGATGGTGCCGTCGCCGAACGGCCATAAGCCGGCCAGCGCGCGCATCAACGTGCTCTTGCCCGACCCGGACGGCCCGACGACGAGCCAGCGCGAGCCCGGCTCGATCGACACGTTCGCCACGCGCGAGAGCGGCGTGCCGTTGGGCAGCGCGAGCATGAGGCCGTTCGTCGTGAGCGAAGGCGTGCTCGTGTAATGCAGATTGATGCCGCCGTGTTCCGTCGCCGGCGACGTTTCCTCGCGGATATGAGTCGAGCGCATCACGCGTTTGAATTCGCGCAGACGGTTGACGGTAGCGCGCCATTCGACCAACGTCGAATAACTATTGATGAACCATGAAAACGAATCGCTGACCGTGCCGAACGCCGATGAAATCTGCATCAGCACGCCAAACGAAAACGCGCCCGCGAAATAGCGCGGCGCGGCGACCATGATCGGAAAGATGATCGCGATCTGCCCGTAGAAGCTCAGCACGAAGGTCATGCGCTTCGTGTACTTCATGATGAGCCACCAGTTGTCGCGAATGCGCTGGAAGATGGTCTTGGCGTTGGCGGTCTCGGTGGAGATGCCGTCGTAGAACGCGATCTGCTCGGCGTTTTCGCGCACGCGAATCAGCCCGAAGCGAAAATCCGCTTCCACTTTCTGCTGCTGATAGTTGATCGACACGAGCGGATGCCCGACCTTCTGGATGATCAGCGAGCCGAGAATCGCATAGAGCGCGGCGGCCCACACCATGTAGCCCGGAATCGTGATCGGCGTGGCGCCGAGCGAGAACGTGAGCGCGCCCGCGATGGTCCAGAGAATCGTGATGAAGGTGACGAGCGTGACGAGCGTCGAAAGCAGGTCGAGCGACAGCGAAAGCGTGGTGGTGGCGAAGGACTGGAGGTCGTCGGAAATACGCTGGTCGGGGTTGTCGGCGAGGCGATCGCGCTCGATACGGTAGAACGCCTTGTCGCCAAGCCATTGCTCCAGAAACCGGTTGGTGAGCCACTGCCGCCAGCGGAACGCGAGCATCTGCCGCAGATAGCGCCCGTACACCGCGAGCAGGATGTACGCGAACGCGAGGCCCGTGAAGATCAGCAGCAGATGCGGGAAGTCCTTGACGTTCTTGTTCTGCAGCGCGTTGTAGAAGTCGGCGTTCCAGCTGTTGAGCCGGACATTGATCCACACGACCGTCATGTTGATCGCGATGATCGCGACGAGCAGGCCCCACGCGAAACCGCGCTCCTCCGAGACCCAGTAGGGCTTGATGAGGCTCCAGGCCGAGACTTCGTCGGCCTTCTGCTGCGTGCTTTCGGTACGAGTGTTGGTCATGAGCTTCCTGCTGATGCGCCCCGTGGCGCCCGATTGTGACGTCCGCGGCCGGGCCGCGCGCGGCGTTTTCCGGCCCCGTAAATTGTTCCGGGATTCTCTTAACGCTCGCTTAATTTCGTGCGATTGGCCGGCGAACCATGTTCGCGGCATTGTGCCAGAGTGCCGACGCGCGCGATAAAAGGCGGGCAATCCCGGTTTGCAGCGGCTTCGCCTTTCATGTTTTAATGATCCTCGACGAAACAGGGGTGCTTCGCGTGCATCGGCGGCCGGAACGGTCGGCAGCGCGGCGAGGCTGAGAGAGACCCTTTGCACCCGATCCGGGTAATACCGGCGAGGGAAGTTTCCGGAGAACGCGCGAATCCCGCGCCATTCCTCCAGTCTCTTCCAGTATTTTTCTTCCGCCCGGCACGTTTCATCCGATGCCGAGCCGGTCTCTCCGCTGATTTCGTCCTCGTGATGTGGCGTCGCGCCAGCACGGTCGAGATCGCGTACTTCGTCTCCTCGTGCGGTGCAGCGTCACGCCCTTTGGAGACATCGAATTGAACAGGATCGAACAGGGCGCGCCGCGCGGGCAGGACTTCGCCGTCGTCGGCGGTGGCCTCGTCGGACGGCTCGTCGCCTGGCAGCTCGCGGGCGCGGGCCATGACGTCGCGCTCTACGAACGCGGCGATGCGGCGGGAACGCAATCGGCTGCGTGGGTCGCCGCCGCGATGCTCGCGCCGCTCGCCGAAGCGGCGAGCGCGGAGCCGCTCGTGGTCGGCCTCGGCGCGGCGTCGCTCGAACGCTGGCCGCGTCTCATCGAGCAATTGCCTGAGCCGGTCTTCTTTCAGCGCAACGGCACGCTCGTCGTGTGGCACGGTGCGGATCGCGCCGAGGCGCCACTCTTCGAGCGCCGTCTGCGCGCCAATTCGCCTCCCGATCTGCTCGATGGCGGCTTCGTCAAGCTCGCGGGCGCGCAAGTCGCGCAGGCCGAACCCGCGCTCGGAACGCGCTTCGCGCAGGGCTGGCTGCTGCCGAACGAAGGCCAGCTGGATAACCGCCAAGCCCTGAGCGCGCTCGCGGCCGGACTCGCTGCGCGCGGCGTGGGCACGCACTGGAACACGCCGGTCGACGCAATGCCCGACGCCCGCTGGATCATCGATTGTCGTGGTCTGGGCGGAAAGCCCGCGTGGCCCGCGCTGCGCGGCATCCGCGGCGAAGTCGCGCGCGTGCATGCGCCGGGCATCGGGCTTTCGCGGCCGGTGCGGCTGCTGCATCCGCGCTATCCGCTCTATATCGCGCCGAAGGAGAACGATATGTACGTGATCGGCGCGACGGAAGTGGAAGGCGAAGACATGTCGCCCGTCAGCGTGCGCTCGGCGCTCGAACTGCTGAGCGCGGCTTTCGCCGTGCATCCGGGCTTCGGCGAGGCGCGCATCCTCGAACTGAATTCGCATTGCCGGCCGACCTTGCCGGATCATCGGCCGGCAATTGTCTGGGACGGGGCGCGGACCTTGCGCGTGAACGGCCTGTACCGGCACGGTTTCATGATCGCGCCCGAAGTCGCGGATGCCGCGAGCCATCTGGCCGAAGCGCTCGCTTCAGGCGACGTCGCCGATGCCGACACCTTCTCCGATTTCCGCGGCGCCGCGCGCTGGCCCGAACTGCTGCACGGCGAGTTCTCGGTCGCGCCCGCGCTTTCGCATTGAGCAAGAGACAAACGAGATGAACATCCACATCAATCAGCGTGTCTTCGATTTGCCCGACACCGCCACCGTTACCGAAGCGCTCGCCGCGTTCGGCGCGAAGCCGCCGTTCGCGGTTGCGTTGAACGGCCAGTTCGTCGGGCGCGGCGAGCACGCCACGAAAACGCTCGCCGCGGGCGACAAGCTCGACGTCGTGTCGCCCGTCGCGGGCGGCTGAATTCCGAAAAGGATCGAATCATGACCATATCCACCGCCGACGTTCTCACGCTCTACGGCGAGACCTTTCCGAGCCGCGTGCTGCTCGGCACTTCGCGTTATCCGTCGCTGCAATCGCTGTCCGACTCCATCGACGCCGCGCGGCCCGGCATGGTCACGGTCGCGCTGCGCCGCCAGTCGGAAACGGGCGAAGCCGGCTTTTTCGATGTGCTGAAGCGCCACGGCGTCGCGCTGCTTCCCAACACGGCCGGATGTCAGAGCGTCGACGAAGTGCTCACCACCGCCCATATGGCGCGCGAAGTCTTCGAAACGCCGTGGATCAAGCTGGAGCTGATCGGCGACGATTACACGCTGCAGCCCGACCCGATCGGCCTCGTGGAAGCTGCGGCGAAGCTGATCCGCGAAGGCTTCAAGGTGCTGCCGTATTGCACGGAAGACCTCGTGATCGGCAGGCGCCTTCTCGATGCCGGCTGTGAAGCGCTGATGCCGTGGGGCGCGCCGATCGGCACCGGCAAAGGCGTGACCAATCCTTACGGGCTGCGCACGCTGCGCGAGCGGCTGCCGGACGTGCCGCTGATCGTCGATGCCGGTCTCGGTGTGCCGTCGCACGCCTGCCAGGTGATGGAATGGGGCTTCGACGGCGTGCTGCTCAATACGGCCGTATCGCAGGCGACTTTCCCGCCGCAAATGGCGCGGGCCTTTGCGCTGGGCGTCGAGGCGGGGCGCACCGCATTTCTCGCCGGCCCGATGGCCGAGCGCGACAGCGCGCAGGCGAGCACGCCGGTCGTCGGCATGCCGTTCTGGCATCAGGACGGAGGCGCGGCATGAGCTTGCTGAATCGCGAAGTTTTCTGGCCGCCGGCCGACGAACTGATCGAAGTCGCCGAGCGGATTCGCGCGCGTCTGGGCGAATGGCCCGCGGCCGAAACGCGCTGGCGCATCTGCCTGACCGCGGCGGAATCGCCGAAAGCCGGAGATCTGATCGTCGCGGCCGAGTTGCACGACGCGGACAGCGCGCGGCTCCTGGCGAGCGGCGCGGCGGTGCTCGACGCGCGTGACGGCCGCGTGACGCTGCATCGTGGCAACGAACGTTTCGCGCTGGAAGGCGAATGGTCCGATGATTGGCTGGCCGCGCTCGCCGCTTTCCTCGATTGCAACTTCGAACCGCACGACGCGCTCACGCTCGCGCTCGCCTGGCGCGCGGGCGATGAAAACAAGGCCGACGCGTGGCCTGTCGATTTCGCTACGTTTCCGCGCGTCGCCGATTTGCCGCCGGCTCCCGAGGGCGGCTTCCCGGCGTGTCCCGATCGCCTCGGCCTGTATCCGGTGTTGCCGAGCGCGGACTGGGTGGAACGCGTGCTGGACCTCGGCGTGCGCACCGCGCAATTGCGCCGCAAATCGACCGACGCCGCCGATTTGAGCCGCGAAATCGCACGCTCGGTCGAGGCAGGGCGTCGGCATGACGCGCAGCTTTTCATCAACGACCACTGGCGCGAGGCGATCGCGGCGGGCGCGTACGGCGTGCATCTCGGCCAGGAAGACGTGCAGACGGCCGATCTGAACGCGATCGCGAAGGCCGGCGTTCGACTCGGACTGTCGACGCACGGCTATTACGAGATGCTGCGCGCGCTGCATTTCAAGCCGAGCTATCTCGCGCTCGGCGCTGTTTTCCCGACCACGACGAAAATCATGCCGACCAAGCCGCAGGGGCTCGCACGGCTCACGCGCTACGTGCAGCTTCTGTCGGGACGCGTGCCGCTCGTCGCGATCGGCGGAATCGACGCCAAGGTGATGCCGGACGTCCTCGCGACGCGCGTCGGCAGCGCCGCGGTCGTGCGCGCGGTCACCGAAGCGGCGGACACGGCGGCAGCGGTCTCGTTGCTGCAACAAATGTTTGCAAGTCAATGGTGAAAAATCCCAAAAACGAAGGGGCGCAAACCTAGGCAAAGCACCGATTGCACGCAGGCCCTATAATTCGGCCTTTTGCGTCAACGGAATCTCTTACCCAGTGCCTGCTTCTTCCGAGACTCTGCTGGAGCTACGCGACGTCGATTTCGGCTACGGCGACCGGCTCGTACTGTCGAACCTGAACATGCGTTTCCCGCGTGGGCAGGTGGTCGCGGTCATGGGCGGCTCCGGCTGCGGCAAAACCACGACCTTGCGCCTGGTCGGCGGCCTCGTGAAGGCGAGCCGCGGCCAGGTCATGTTCGATGGACAGGACGTCGGCGCGCAGACGCGCGACGGTTTGTACGCGCTGCGCCGCAAGATGGGCATGCTGTTTCAGTTCGGCGCGCTGTTCACTGACCAAACCGTGTTCGAGAACGTTGCGTTCCCGCTACGCGAGCACACGGATCTGCCGGAAGCGTTGATCCGCGATCTCGTTCTGATGAAGCTGAACGCCGTCGGTCTGCGCGGCGCGCGCGATCTCGCGCCGTCCGAAATTTCGGGCGGCATGGCGCGGCGTGTGGCGCTCGCCCGTGCCATCGCGCTCGATCCGCAGCTCATGATGTACGACGAACCGTTCGCCGGCCTCGATCCCATCTCGCTCGGCATCACGGCGCAACTCATCCGCACGATTAACGACGCGCTCGGCGCAACCTCCATTCTCGTCACGCACGACGTGCCGGAATCGTTCGCCATCGCCGACTACGTGTATTTCATCGCGAACGGCGGCATCCACGCCGAAGGCACGCCGGCGGAGCTGCGCGCATCGCAGGACCCGACCGTGCGCCAGTTCATCGACGGCACGCCGGACGGCCCGTTCAAGTTCCACTACGCGAGCACGCCGCTCGCCGCGGATTTCGGCATCGGAGGGCAGGCATGATCAGCGCGCTCGGACGCTGGGTGCTCGACGGTTTCGGCACCGCGGGCTACGCGACGCGCATGTTCCTGCGCCTCGTGCTCGAATTGTTTTCGCTGTTGCGTCGCCCGCGACTCGTCACGAAACAGATCCACTTCGTCGGCAATTATTCGCTCGTGATCATCGCGGTGTCGGGATTGTTCGTCGGCTTCGTGCTTGGCTTGCAGGGCTATTACACGCTGAGCCGCTACGGCTCGGAACAGGCGCTCGGTCTGCTCGTCGCGCTATCGCTCGTGCGCGAGCTCGGGCCGGTCGTCACGGCGCTGTTGTTCGCGGGGCGCGCGGGCACGTCGCTCACCGCCGAAATCGGGCTGATGAAGGCGGGCGAGCAACTCACCGCGATGGAAATGATGGCGGTCGACCCGCTCAAGGTGGTCGTCGCGCCGCGCATGTGGGCGGGCATCATCGCCATGCCGGTTCTCGCGGCCATTTTCAGCGCGGTCGGCATCATCGGGGGCTACGTCGTCGGCGTGATCCTGATCGGCGTCGATCCGGGCGCGTTCTGGTCGCAGATGCAGGGCGGCGTGGATGTGTGGCGCGATGTCGGCAATGGCGTCATCAAGAGCATCGTGTTCGGCTTCGCGGTGACGTTCATCGCGTTGTTCCAGGGCTACGAGGCAAAGCCGACGCCGGAAGGCGTGTCGCGAGCGACGACCAAGACCGTCGTGTACGCGTCGCTCGCCGTACTCGGGCTCGATTTCCTGCTGACCGCATTGATGTTCAGCTAATGGACCAAGCGCAGGCGCCGGGCAAGGCGCGGGCGTTGTGAAAGGCACAGACCATCACGCGCCATCTGCGAAAAGATTCTCTTTGGGAAGACGATGAAAAAGACTGCTCTCGACTTTTGGGTCGGCCTCTTCGTGGTGCTCGGTTTCGTGGCGCTGCTCTTTCTTGCGCTGAAGGCGGGCAACATGAGCTCCCTGTCGTTCCAGCAAACCTACGAGGTGAAGCTCAAGTTCGACAACATCGGCGGGCTCAAGGCGCGCGCGCCGGTCAAGAGCGCGGGCGTGACGGTCGGGCGCGTGGGCGGCATCGGCTTCGACTCGAACACGTACCAGGCTGTCGTCACGATCGATATCGACAAGCAGTACCAGTTCCCGAAGGATTCGTCCGCGAAGATCCTGACGTCGGGTCTGCTCGGTGAGCAGTACATCGGCCTCGAGCCGGGCGGCGACGATCAAATGTTGAAGAACGGCGACACCATCACGATGACGCAATCGGCCGTGGTCCTCGAAAACCTGATCGGCCAGTTCCTCTACAACAAGGCGGCGGATTCCGGCGCCTCGAAATCATCGGCAGCGCCGGCAGCGCCTGCGCCCGCACCGGCTTTCCCGGGCGCGGCGAGCGCGATGGGCGCATCGGGCGCGGCCGGGGCGAATGCCGCCTCGGCACCGGCTCAATAAGGAGAACAGCATGCAGGCGATGGGGATGCGGCGCGCAATCATCGTGGCGGGCGCGATCGCGCTCGCCGGCTGCACGACGGTGACGACACCAACCAAAGGGGATCCGCTCGAGAGCTACAACCGGACGATGTTCACGATCAACGATACCGTCGATCAGTACGCGTTGAAGCCGGTGGCGAAGGGTTACGTGTGGGCCGTGCCGGAGCCGGTGCGCAACAGCGTGACAAACTTCTTCTCGAATATCGGTGACGTCTACATCGCCGCGAACAATCTGCTGCAGTTGAAGATTGCGGATGGCGTATCGGACATCATGCGCGTCGCGATCAACACGCTGTTCGGCGTCGGCGGCCTATTCGACGTCGCGACCATCGCGAAGCTGCCGAAGCACTCGGGCGATTTCGGCCTGACGCTCGGGCACTATGGCGTGCCGGCCGGCCCGTATGTCGTGCTGCCGTTGCTCGGGCCGAGCACCGTGCGGGATTCGGCGGGTTTGGTCGTCGATTATTTCGGCAATCCGCTCACCTACGTGAGCCCGGATTCGGTGAGCTGGGCGCTCTATGGCGTGAACCTCATCAATGTGCGCGCGAATTTGCTCGGCGCGACCGACGTGCTCGCCGATGCCGCTCTCGACAAGTACTCGTTCGTGCGTAACGCGTACTTGCAACGCCGTCAGTACCTGATCTCCGGCGGCGACAGCAACATGCCGGATTACGGCGAAGCGCCGCTGCCGAATTACGGCGACGAGGGCGCGGCTGCCGCGGCAGGCGCATCGGCCACAGCGGTTCCGGCTCCGGCTTCGGGCACGGCCGCTGCGCCTGCTCCGGCGAGCGGACCCAGCAATACGGTGCCGGGCAATCAGTATGTCCCGCCGTCCGGTTTCCCATCATTCCGCTTGCGTTGAGCGAGTTTTCGCTAACGCGCGGTAACATATCTAACGACATTTCTTACGCTTTGGATGCTGCACCGCCTGAACTCGATTCAGGCGGCGCGCTCAAACCGAAGCCTCTACTTTTGCAGGGTCTGTGATGAAAAAACTTCTCCTTCTTCCCATCTTCGCGATGTTCATGGCGCTTTGCGGCGCGGCGTCGGCGCAGAGCGTCGATTCGAGTTCGCCCGACGTGCTGATCAAGACGGTGACGCAACAGGTCCTCGACGAAATCAAGTCCGACCCGAAGATTCAGTCGGGCGATATCGCAAAGATCACCGAGCTCGTCAATCAGAAGATCCTGCCGTACACGGATTTCACGCGCACGACGCGCCTCGTGATGGGCCGCAACTGGAATTCGGCGACGCCGGAGCAGCAAAAGCAGATCGTCGAGCAGTTCAAGATGTTGCTGATCCGTACGTACTCGGGCGCGCTCGCCCAGGTGCGCAATCAGACGGTGCAGTACAAGCCGTTCCGCGCGAATCCGGACGACACCGACGTCGTGGTCCGCTCGGTCGTAATGAACAACGGCTCGCCGGTCGAACTCGACTATCGCCTGTACAAGACGGCCCAAGGCTGGCGCGTGTACGACATCAACGTGCTCGGCGCATGGCTGATCCAGGCGTATCAACAGCAGTTCAACGAGCAGATCTCGCAGAATGGCGTGGGCGGCCTGCTGCAGTTCCTGACGCAGCGTAACCAGCAACTCGCGAGCGGCAAGGCATCGTGAGCACGCAAGCCACGGGCGGCCGTTTCCAGACGGCCGCGACCCTGACCCACGAGAGCGCGAAGGCCGCGCTCGACTCGGGTCTGTCGCGCATCGCAGCAGGCGCGACCGAAGTCGATTGCGCGCCGCTCACGCAGTTCGACTCCTCCGCGCTCGCCGTGTTGCTCGCATGGCAGCGCGCCGCGTCCGCGCGCGGCGCCGCACTGGGCGTCGTCAATCTTCCTTCCGGGCTCGTCAGTCTCGCGCGAGCCTACGGCGTCGATACGCTTCTCTCGTTCCGACATTGATCCTGTTCTGACACCCCGTGCAGAACGCGGCAGCGCGCTTCGCTGCCGCAATCAGGATCGCTCCGAAGTCGGCTCCAGCCGCTTTGCCCTATAATCAAACGTTTTTTTCGGGCCTCAACCCGGCCCTTTTTGGTCCGAGCCCGGGTCCGTCAAGCGAAAAAATCCGCACATTTGAGGCGCGGCCGTGCGCGGCGCGCGCACTGTCTACATGTCAGCCATAGAAATCCGAAACGTCAGGAAGCGCTACAAGGATCTCCAGGCGCTTAAAGGCGTGAGCCTCACGGTGGAAGAGGGCGAGTTCTTCGGCTTGCTCGGCCCCAACGGCGCGGGCAAAACCACGTTGATCAGTATTCTGGCCGGCCTGGCGCGCGCCGATAGCGGCACGATCTCCGTGCGCGGCCACGATGTCGTCAGCGACTTCCGGGCGGCGCGGCGCGCACTCGGCGTCGTGCCGCAGGAACTCGTGTTCGATCCGTTCTTCACCGTGCGCGAGTCGCTCCGTATCCAGTCGGGCTACTTCGGCTTGCGCAACAACGACGACTGGATCGACGAGGTCATGGCCAATCTCGATCTCACCGAAAAAGCCGACGTCAACACGCGCGCGCTGTCGGGCGGGATGAAGCGCCGCGTGCTCGTCGCGCAGGCGCTGGTGCATCGTCCGCCCGTGATCGTGCTCGATGAGCCCACCGCCGGCGTCGATGTCGAATTGCGTCAGACGCTCTGGAAGTTCATCTCGCGTCTGAATCGCGAAGGTCACACGATCGTGCTGACGACGCACTATCTCGAAGAAGCCGAATCGCTGTGCCATCGGCTCGCGATGCTTCGTCGCGGTGAAGTCGTCGCGCTCGAGCGCACGAGCACGCTGCTGCAGCGTTTCTCGGGCATGCAGTTGTATCTGCGCCTGTCGAACGGTGCGTTGCCCGCCGACTTGCGCGCGCTCGAAGTCGATCCGCACGCGGTGTCGGGCGCGCAGCATTTGCTGCGCCTCGCGAGCTACGACGACGTCGAGCCGATTCTCGCGAAATGCCGCGCGGCAGGCTGCACGTTCGATGAAATCGACGTGCGCAAGGCCGATCTGGAAGACGTGTTCGTGCAGGTGATGAACGAGCCGGAAGTGGTCGAGGGGCTTTCATGAGCGGTTTCCAGACGTTGTTCTACAAGGAGCTGCTGCGCTTCTGGAAGGTTTCGTTTCAGACCGTGCTCGCGCCGGTCGTCACGGCGCTGCTGTATCTGACCATCTTCGGTCACGCGTTGTCGGGACACGTGCAGGTGTATCCGGGCGTCGGCTACACGAGCTTCCTCGTGCCCGGCCTCGTGATGATGAGCGTGCTGCAGAACGCGTTCGCGAACAGTTCGTCGTCGCTGATCCAGTCGAAGATCACCGGCAATCTCGTATTCGTGCTGCTGCCGCCGATCGCGCATTGGGAAATGTTCTTTGCGTACGTGCTGGCGTCGGTCGTGCGCGGGCTGTGCGTGGGCTTCGGCGTGTTCATCGTGACGATATGGTTCATCCCGATGTCTTTTTCCGCGCCGTTCTACATCATTGCGTTCGCGATCCTCGGTTCGGGCATTCTCGGCACGCTGGGTCTGATCGCGGGCATCTGGGCCGACAAGTTCGATCAGCTGGCCGCGTTCCAGAACTTCCTGATCATGCCGCTCACGTTTCTTTCCGGCGTGTTCTACTCGACACATACGCTGCCGCCCCTGTGGCGCGCGGTGTCGCATCTGAATCCGTTCTTCTACATGATCGACGGCTTTCGTTACGGCTTCTTCGGCCTGTCCGACGTGAATCCGCTGGTGAGTCTCGGCATCGTCGGCGGATTCCTGGCCGTGCTGGCGCTGATCGCCGTGCGTTTGCTCGCGAGCGGCTACAAGCTGCGTCACTAATTCAAGGAGACTTCCATGTTGCCGACTCCGGAGCAAGTGAAGGACTACATCGCTGGCGGCTTGTCCTGCCAGCATCTCGAAGTGGAAGGCGACGGCCAGCACTTTTTCGCGACCATCGTGAGCGATGCGTTCGTCGGCAAGCGGCTGATCGCGCGTCATCAACTGGTTTATGCGGCGCTCGGCGAGCGCATGCGCGAGGAGATTCATGCGCTGAGCATGAAGACCCTCACCCCCGACGAGTGGAAATCGGCCTGAGTCCACCCGGCGAAGCCAATCAGGTCACACGACTCAATTCACGTAACACCGGCATCACCGGCAGACAAAGGCAGTAAGAGTGCGATTCATTCAAGATAACCGCGGCGCCGAAAACGGCTCCGCAGCAGGAAGCTCGGTCGAAGGACACGCAATGGATAAATTGGTCATCACGGGGGGCGCGAAGCTCTCTGGCGAAATCACCGTATCGGGCGCGAAGAACGCGGCTTTGCCCATTCTTTGCGCAAGTCTTCTCACCGCCGACGACGTCCATCTGTCGAACGTGCCGAATCTTCAGGACGTGCGCACGATGGTCAAGCTGCTGCGCCAGATGGGCGTGCAGTCCGAAGTGTCCGGCGATGGCCGCGTGAGCCTCAATGCATCGAAGGTCGACAAGCTGATCGCGCCGTACGAAATGGTCAAGACGATGCGCGCGTCGATTCTCGTGCTCGGGCCGCTCGTCGCGCGCTTCGGCGAGGCGAAGGTGTCGCTGCCCGGCGGTTGCGCGATCGGCGCGCGTCCGGTCGATCAGCACATCAAGGGCCTGCAGGCGATGGGCGCCGAGATCAATATCGAGCACGGCTTCATCGAAGCGCGCGCGAAGCGTCTGAAGGGCGCGCGCATCATCACCGACATGATCACCGTCACCGGCACCGAAAACCTGCTGATGGCGGCGGTGCTGGCCGAAGGCGAGACGGTCATCGAGAACGCCGCGCGCGAACCCGAAGTGAGCGATCTCGCGCATCTGCTCGTGAAGATGGGCGCGAAGATCGACGGCATCGGCACCGATCGTCTGGTGATTCAGGGCGTCGAGAAGCTGCACGGCGCAAAGCATGACGTCGTGCCGGATCGCATCGAGGCCGGCACGTTCCTGTGCGCGGTCGCGGCCGCAGGCGGCGATGTCACGCTGCGTCGCGTGAGCTCGCATCTGCTCGACGCTGTCACGGCCAAGCTGCGCGAAGCCGGCGTCAGCATCGAGGAAGGCGACGACTGGATGCGCGTGCGCATGGACAAGCGCGCCGGTGCGGTGAATATCCGCACGTCCGAATATCCCGCGTTCCCGACCGATATGCAGGCGCAGTTCATGGCGCTCAACACGATCGCGAACGGCACGTCGCAAGTGGTCGAGACGATCTTCGAGAACCGCTTCATGCACGTGCAGGAATTGAACCGTCTCGGCGCGCACATCACGATCGACGGCAACACGGCGCTCATCAGCGGCGTCGAGAAGCTTTCCGGCGCAAAGGTCATGGCAACCGATCTGCGCGCGTCCGCGAGTCTCGTGATCGCGGCGATGTGCGCGGACGGCGAAACGCTGATCGACCGCATCTACCATCTGGATCGCGGCTACGACCGCATGGAATCGAAGCTGACGGCGGTCGGTGCGAACGTGCGCCGCATCAAGGGCAGCGGGAGCGAGCAATGAGCTCGCTGCCGCAGACGTCGTCGTCGGTGGAGCCGAGCGCGCCCCTCACGCTCGCGCTGTCCAAAGGGCGTATCTTCGAGGAAACGCTGCCGTTGCTCGCCGCCGCCGGCGTGCAGGTGGCCGAAGATCCGGAGAGCTCGCGCAAGCTGATCCTGCCGACCACGAACCCGAACCTGCGCGTGATCATCGTGCGCGCGACCGATGTGCCGACCTACGTCGAATACGGCGCGGCGGACTTTGGCGTCGCAGGCAAGGACGTGCTGATCGAGCACGGCGGCAGCGGCCTGTATCAGCCGATCGATCTGGACATCGCGCGCTGCCGGATGTCGGTGGCCGTGAAGGCGGGCTTCGATTACGCGAGCGCGGTGCGCCAGGGCGCGCGTCTGCGCGTCGCGACGAAGTACACCGAAACCGCGCGTCAGCATTTCGCGGCGAAGGGCGTCCACGTCGATCTGATCAAGCTGTACGGTTCGATGGAACTCGCGCCGCTCGTCGGGCTCGCGGATGCGATCGTCGATCTGGTCAGCTCGGGCGGCACGCTGCGAGCGAACAATCTCGTCGAAGTCGAAGAGATCATGCAGATTTCATCGCGCCTCGTCGTGAACCAGGCGGCGCTCAAGCTGAAGCGCGCGGCGCTCAAGCCGTACCTCGACGCGTTCGAGCGCGCCACGGCCGCAATAGGAAATTAGGCGAGCCGCACGCCGCGGCGCGCCACCAGCAAAACGGAAAACCAGCATGTCTATCAAGATTCGCAAACTCGATTCACGCACCGATGGTTTTCACAAGGCGTTGCGTGCGGTTCTCGCATTCGAAGCGAGCGAGGATGAGGCAATCGAGCGCTCGGTCGCGCAGATTCTCGCGGATGTGAAGGCGCGCGGCGATCAGGCCGTGCTCGAATACACCAACAAGTTCGATCGTCTCAAGGCGGACAGCGTCGCGGCGCTCGAATTGCCGCTGTCCGAAATGGAAGCCGCGCTCGAGGGTCTCGAGCCGAAGCGCCGCGCGGCGCTGGAGGCGGCGGCAGCGCGCGTGCGCGGCTATCACGAGAAGCAGCGCATCGAGTGCGGCAGCCATAGCTGGCAATACACCGAAGCCGACGGCACCGTGCTCGGCCAGAAAGTCATGCCGCTCGATCGCGCGGGCATCTATGTTCCGGGCGGCAAGGCGGCGTATCCGTCGTCGGTGCTGATGAACGCGATTCCGGCGCGCGTCGCGGGCGTGAAGGAAATCGTGATGGTCGTGCCGACGCCCGACGGCGTGAAAAATCCGCTCGTGCTCGCGGCGGCGCTGCTCGGCGGCGTGGATCGTGTGTTCACGATCGGCGGCGCGCAGGCGATCGGCGCGCTCGCGTACGGCACTCAAAGCGTGCCCGCGGTGGACAAGATCTGCGGTCCGGGCAACGCGTATGTCGCATCGGCGAAGCGTCGCGTGTTCGGAACCGTTGGCATCGACATGATCGCGGGGCCGTCCGAGATTCTTGTCATCTGCGACGCCACCACCGATCCCCGCTGGGTCGCGATGGACCTCTTCTCGCAAGCCGAGCACGACGAACTCGCGCAATCCATCCTGCTGTGCCCGGACGACAACTTCATCCAGCGCGTCGAGGATGCGATCGTCGAACTGCTTCCGTCGATGCCGCGCCGTGACGTCATTCAGCGTTCGCTCGAAGATCGCGGCGCGCTCATCAAGGTGAAGGACATGGCCGAAGCGTGCGCGATCGCGAACGACATCGCGCCGGAGCACCTCGAAATTTCCGCGCTCGATCCGCATCAGTGGGCCGCGCAGATTCACAATGCCGGCGCGATGTTCCTCGGCCGCTACACGAGCGAAAGTCTCGGCGACTACTGCGCCGGTCCGAACCACGTGCTGCCGACGTCGCGCACCGCGCGCTTCTCGTCGCCGCTCGGCGTGTACGATTTCATGAAGCGTTCGAGCGTGATCGAAGTGAGCGCGGACGGCGCCCAGACGCTGGGGGAAATCGCGGCGGAACTGGCGTACGGCGAAGGCCTGCAGGCGCATGCGCGCAGTGCGGAATATCGGATGAAAAACGTCGGCTGACATCGAGCCGGCCCGAATGAACGAGGCGGCCTGAGAGCCGCCGCCTGACCGGCGAGAGACACGCCGGGAAAACATGACCACAGCACAAGACATCATTCGTCCCGACATCCTCGCGATGACGAGCTATCCCGTGCCCGACGCCACGGGCCTGATCAAGCTCGACGCGATGGAAAATCCCTACAGCCTGCCCGCCGATCTCGCCGAACGTCTGGGCGCGCATCTCGCGGGCGTCGCGCTGAATCGCTATCCGGCTCCGCGCCCCGTGGATTTGCTCGCGAAGATCAAGCGCACGATGAAGGTGCCCGACGCATGCGACGTGCTGCTCGGCAACGGCTCGGACGAACTGATCAGCATGATGTCGGTCGCGTGTTCAAAGCCGGGCGCGAAGGTCGTCGCGCCTGTGCCGGGCTTCGTGATGTACGAAATGTCGGCGAAGTTCGCGCATCTGGAGTTCATCGGCGTGCCGCTCAAGCCCGACTTCACGCTCGACGCCGACGCGCTGATCGCCGCCATCGAGGAAAACGAGCCCGCGCTCGTGTATCTCGCGTATCCGAACAACCCGACCGGCACGCTCTACGACGACGCCGACATGGAGCGCGTGATCGTCGCGTCGAAGAAGAGTCTCGTCGTGATCGACGAGGCGTATCAGCCGTTCGCCGGGAAGAGCTGGATGCCGCGCGCGGCGGAGTTCGATAACGTCGTCGTGATGCGGACCGTCTCGAAGCTCGGGCTCGCGGGCATCCGCCTCGGTTACATGGCGGGCCGTCCTTCGTGGATCACGCAGTTCGACAAGGTGCGCCCGCCGTACAACATCAACGTGCTGACGCAGGCGACCGCCGATTTCCTGCTCGATCACCTCGACGTGCTCGACGCCCAGGCCGCCGATCTGCGCGCGCAACGCGCCGCGCTCGTGCGGGAAGTCGCCGCGCTGCCCGGCATGACGGTCTATCCGAGCGCGGGCAATTTCCTGCTCGTGCGCGTGCCGGACGCCGCCGTTGCTTTCGAAACCCTTCTGACTTCACGGGTTTTGATAAAAAACGTGGGTAAAATGCACCCATTGCTGACCAATTGCGTGCGTTTGACGGTCGGGACGGCCGAAGAAAACGCACACATGGTCGCGGCGCTGAAAAAGCTCGCACCGAACTGAACCCCACTTTCGAAAGTCTCAAGGAATCACCATGCGCATTGCGGAAGTCGTTCGCAACACCAGCGAAACGCAGATCCGTGTGAAGCTCGATCTGGACGGCACCGGCAAGCAAAAGCTCGCCACCGGCGTCCCGTTCCTCGATCACATGCTCGACCAGATCGCCCGTCACGGGCTCATCGATCTCGACATCGAAGCGCATGGCGACCTCCACATCGACGATCACCATACTGTCGAAGACACCGGCATCACGTTGGGGCAGGCGGTCGCGAAGGCCATCGGCGATCGCAAGGGCATTCGCCGCTACGGTCATTCGTACGTGCCGCTCGACGAGGCGCTGTCGCGCGTCGTGATCGATTTTTCCGGCCGTCCGGGTCTCGAATTCCACGTGCCGTTCACGCGCGCGCGCATCGGCACGTTCGATGTCGACCTCACCATCGAATTCTTCCGCGGCTTCGTGAATCACGCGGGCGTCACGCTGCATATCGACAACCTGCGCGGCATCAATGCGCATCATCAGGTCGAGACCGTGTTCAAGGCGTTCGGCCGCGCGCTGCGCATGGCCGTCGAAATGGACGAACGCGCGGCGGGGCAGATTCCGTCGACCAAGGGCAGTCTCTGATCGACTCACGCTGATTCGGCGCGCGCGTCGACAACAAGATGGATCTGTTCAAGTCGTTCATATCGTTGCTCGCGCTGATCAATCCGGTCGGCGCGATACCGTTTTTCCTGAGCCTGACCGCGCAGCAATCCGACATCGAAAAGCGCAACACGATTCGCGTCGCGTCGATTTCCGTGTTTTGCGTGATCGCGGTGACGGCGCTGCTCGGGCAGCAGATCATCGCGTTCTTCGGCATTTCGGTCGGGTCGTTCGAAGTGGGCGGCGGCATCATCATGTTGCTCATGGCGATCAGCATGTTGAACGCGCAGGTGGGCAACGCGCGCTCGACGGCCGAAGAACGCATGGAAGCCGAGGAACGCAACAACGTCGCGGTGGTGCCGCTCGCGATACCGCTGCTCACCGGCCCGGGTTCGATCAGCACGGTGATCGTCTATGCTGCCAATGCGCAGCACTGGTACGACCGCTTCGGGCTCGTCGTGCTGGGCGCGATCATCGCGGGGCTGTGTTTCGGCGCACTGAATCTCGCCGAGCCGATCGCGCGCTGGGTCGGGCGCACGGGAATCAACATTGGCACGCGTCTCATGGGTTTGATGTTGTCCGCATTGGCGGTGGAATTCATCGTCAACGGGTTGAAGGCCTTGATGCCATCTTTGAAATGAATACTTCGATTGCGATTGTTGATTACGGAATGGGCAACCTGCGCTCGGTCTACCAGGCGCTGAAAAAGGCTGCACCCGAAGCGAACGTGGCGATCGTCGATCAGCCGCAAGGCATCCACGCGGCGGATCGGGTCGTGCTGCCGGGACAGGGCGCGATGCGCGACTGCATGGCGCATCTGGCCGAATCCGGCCTGCAGGAAGCGGTGATGCAGGCGGCGCGGGAAAAGCCCATGCTCGGCGTGTGCGTCGGCGAGCAAATGCTCTTCGACTGGAGCGAGGAAGGCGATACGAAGGGCCTCGGCCTCTTGCCCGGCAAGGTCGTGCGCTTCCAGCTCGACGGCCTGTTGCAGGACGACGGCTCGCGCTTCAAGGTGCCGCAGATGGGCTGGAACCGCGTTCGTCAGACGCAGGCGCACCCGATCTGGGACGGCGTCGCGGACGGCGCGTTCTTTTACTTCGTGCACAGCTACTACGTGGTGCCGGACAATCCGGCTCACACGTCCGGCGAAACCATGTACGGCAGCGCATTTACGTCGGCGGTTGCGCGCGACAATATCTTCGCGACCCAATTCCATCCGGAAAAGAGCGCGGATGCCGGTTTGCGCCTGTACCGGAATTTCGTTCACTGGAACCCGTAAAAAGGCTCGCGCGCTAGCGTTTTCGCCTATTACTACGGGCCCATGACCGTTGCAAGACTTGTACTACACTAGCGAGACGGCTCGCGGCGCAGGCACGAAAGACCGCACGTGCGCCGTTTTGATCAACTCTACCCAGAAAATACGCGATACCTATGCTGCTCATTCCGGCCATCGATCTTAAGGACGGTCAGTGCGTGCGCCTCAAACAAGGCGATATGGACCAGGCGACCATTTTTTCAGAAGATCCTGCAGCGATGGCCCGACATTGGGTCGATCGCGGCGCCCGTCGGCTGCATCTGGTCGATCTGAACGGCGCGTTCGCCGGCAAGCCGAGAAACGGCGACGCGATCCGCGCGATCCTCGACGAGGTCGGCAGCGAGATTCCCGTGCAACTGGGCGGCGGCATTCGCCATCTGGAGACCATCGAGCGTTATCTGGACGACGGCCTGTCGTACATCATCATCGGCACGGCGGCGGTGAAGAATCCGGGCTTTCTGCAGGACGCGTGCAGCGCGTTCGGGGGGCACATCATCGTCGGGCTGGACGCGAAGGACGGCAAGGTCGCCACGGACGGCTGGAGCAAGCTCACGGGCCACGAGGTCGTCGATCTCGGCCGCAAGTTCGAGGACTACGGCTGCGAATCTATCATTTACACGGATATCGGGCGAGACGGGATGCTCCAGGGCATCAACATCGACGCGACCGTGCGCCTCGCGCAGGCGGTGAAGATTCCGGTGATCGCGAGCGGCGGGCTGTCGAGCATCGCGGATATCGAATCGCTTTGCGAGGTCGAGAGCGAGGGCATCGAAGGCGTGATCTGCGGTCGCGCGATCTATTCCGGCGATCTCGATTTCAAGGCGGCCCAAACGCGCGCCGACGCGCTGCGCGAAGCCGACGGCGCCTGAAGACGCCTGAGCGCGAGCACATCTGAGCAGCACACCGGGCGGCCGCGACGCCGCCCTTACTTCGTAAGTGGCAAGAACATGGCTCTCGCAAAACGCATCATTCCCTGTCTGGACGTGACCGCCGGTCGCGTCGTCAAGGGCGTCAATTTCGTCGAACTGCGCGATGCGGGCGATCCCGTCGAAATCGCGCGTCGTTACGACGATCAAGGCGCCGACGAACTCACGTTTCTCGACATCACCGCAACGTCCGACCAGCGCGATCTGATTCTGCCGATCATCGAGTCGGTGGCGTCGCAGGTGTTCATTCCGCTGACCGTCGGCGGCGGCGTGCGCGCGGTCGAGGACGTGCGGCGTCTGCTCAACGCGGGCGCGGACAAGATCAGCATGAATTCGTCGGCGGTCGCGAATCCGCAGCTCGTGCGCGACGCGTCGGACAAGCACGGTTCGCAGTGCATCGTCGTCGCGATCGACGCCAAGCGCGTGTCGGCCGAGGGCGACACGCCGCGCTGGGAAGTGTTCACGCACGGCGGCCGCAAGGCGACGGGCATCGACGCGATCGAGTGGGCGCGCAAGATGGCCGAGTACGGCGCGGGCGAAATTCTTCTGACCAGCATGGATCGCGACGGCACCAAGGCCGGCTTCGATCTCGCGTTGACGCGCGCCGTATCGGACGCGGTGCCGGTGCCGGTGATCGCCTCGGGCGGCGTCGGAACGTTGCAGCATCTCGCGGACGGCATCGTCGAAGGTCATGCGGACGCGGTGCTTGCCGCGAGCATCTTTCACTACGGCGAGCACACGGTCGGCGAGGCGAAGCGCTTCATGGCGGATCACGGTATCTCGGTGAGGACGTAAGCGGTGAGCGATCAAATGACCTGGCTCGACAAGGTGAAGTGGGACGCGAACGGCCTCGTGCCGGTGATCGCGCAGGAAGCTTCGACCAACGACGTGCTGATGTTCGCGTGGATGAATCGCGAGGCGCTCGCGAAGACCATCGAACTGAAGCGCGCGGTGTACTTCTCGCGCTCGCGTCAGCGCCTGTGGTTCAAGGGCGAGGAATCGGGTCATGTGCAGCACGTCCACGACGTGCGCCTCGATTGCGACGAAGACGTCGTGCTTCTCAAGGTCGAGCAGGTGTCGGGCATCGCGTGCCACACCGGCCGCCATTCCTGTTTTTTCCAGAAATTCGAAGGCACGGCGGAAAGCGGCGAGTGGGTCGCCGTCGAGCCGATCCTGAAAGACCCAGAAAGCATTTACAAATGACGCAAGCCAATACGCTGGACACGCTGCTGCGCCTCGCCGCCGTCATCGACAGTCGCAAGGGCGGCGATCCGGAACAATCCTACGTTTCCCGACTCTTTCACAAGGGTGACGATGCGGTCCTGAAGAAGATCGGCGAGGAAGCGACGGAAGTCGTGCTCGCCGCCAAGGACGCGCGTCATGGCGGCGCGCCGAAAGCGCTCGTCAGCGAAGTCGCCGATTTGTGGTTTCATTGTCTCGTGATGTTGTCGCATTTCGACCTGAGCCCCGCCGATGTGGTCGCCGAACTGGAACGTCGCGAAGGTTTGTCGGGGATCGAGGAGAAGGCGCTGCGCAAGTCGCGCGAGCGCGAGCAAAGCGGCAGCTGAAGAGCATCTCGCTTTCGAGCGAAGGAGGGCAAGCATGAACCGGCAGTACGAACCCTATCCGCCGCCTGTCGTTCAGAACTCGGATGACCCTGAGCGTCTGCGCAACATTCGCACGTTCACGCACGTTCTGTATGCGTTGTATGCCTTCTATTGGCTGACCGGCGGGCTCACGGGGCTGGTCGCCATCATCCTCAACTACATCAAGCGAAGCGATGCCGCCGGAACGCCGTATGAGGATCACTTCACCTGGCAGATCCGCACGTTCTGGTGGGCGGTGCTGGGTCACCTGATTGGTTTCGCGACGATCTGGATCGGCATCGGCTTCCTGATTCTGGCCGCGGTTAGCATCTGGACGCTTTATCGCATCATCAAAGGCTGGTTGTATCTCTACGAGAACAAGACGATCGAACCGCGTGCGTGGTTCTGATTCTGCTTTGATCGCACGGGCCAGCAGGGAGACACGGGACATACATGAGTCAAGACAACTGCATTTTTTGCAAGATCGCCACTGGTCAACTGCCGAGCACGAAGGTCTATGAAGATGAAGAGTTTGTCGCCTTCAACGACATCAATCCGGCGGCGCCGGTGCATGTGCTGGTGATCCCGCGCAAGCATATTGAAACACTTTCCCACTGCACAGAAAGTGACAGTCCGCTGCTTGGTAGAATGGTGAGTCTCGTCGGACGTTTGGCGAAAGATCTGGGTGTCTCTTACACGGGAGGCGACACCGGTTTTCGCACGGTAATTAATACTGGGCCGGGCGGCGGGCAGGAGGTGTATCACATCCACGCGCATTTGTTGGCCGGCGAGCGCCCGTGGCGCCGAATGGGGTAATGCGGCAATCTAAGTTCGCTTTCTCCTTTCCAATGAAATATTGGGCGAGCAAAATCGATAGTTGAAGTTGAGGCGGACAGCCTCGGCTAAGGTCGCAAGGCCAGTCTTCCGTCCTCGGTACCCAATTCGAGGCGGAATCACGGAGAGTTTTCATTCATGGGTTCGTTAAGCATTTGGCATTGGTTGATCGTTCTGCTGATCGTGGCGCTCGTGTTCGGCACGAAGAAACTGCGCAATATCGGCGGCGATCTGGGCGGCGCGGTGAAGGGTTTCAAGGAAGGCATGCGCGAAGGCGAGACGCCGGCAAATTCGACCGATCAGCGCGAGCTGCCGCGTAACGGCGCCGTGGACGTCGAGGCGAAGGACAAGTCCCGTTCGGGCGACTATCGCTAATCCGTCCGCCGACGGTAACCCTCCACTTTTCGTTCAATGCTCGATCTCGGTCTGACCAAAATGGCGGTCATCGGCGTCGTGGCGCTGGTGGTCCTCGGGCCGGAGCGCTTGCCCGGCGTCGCTCGCACGGCGGGGGCGCTGTTCGGGCGCGCGCAGCGCTATATCAACGACGTCAAATCGGAAGTCGCGCGCGAGATGGAACTCGATGAGCTGAAGAAAATGCGCACCGAGTTCGAAACCGCGGCGTCGAATGTCGAATCGACGATTCACGACACGCTGCGTCGCCATGAATCCGAACTGAACGATGCATGGAAAGAGGGCACGTCGGTCGCACCGAGCATTGCGGGCAGCGCGGGCGAATCGTCGGACAGCGCCGCGTCGGACAAGCCCTGGGCAAGCACGTCTTCATCGACGTCGACCAGGCGCAAGAACTGGCGCGTGAAGCAGGCCGCGATTCCCAACTGGTACAAGCGCACGACTTCGCGTCGCACGCGGGTCCAATCGGGCGCGGCGCGCGTCGCTCGTCATACGCCCGCCACCCTGCGCCGGCAGACGAAGTTCTTCTGAGCGAGCCGCGATTCCTTCATCGATGATTTCTACCGAGGGCCGGCGTGAGCGACCCGCAACACATTAAAGAAGAGCCCGTCGAAGAGACGTTCATTTCGCATCTGGTCGAATTGCGCGATCGCATCATTCGCGCGGGCGCTTCGGTCATCGTCGTATTCATCGCGCTGGTGTACTGGGCGCCGGACATCTTCAAGCTGCTCGCCCGTCCGCTGATGCAGAACCTGCCAGCCGACGGCAAGATGATCGTCACCGATGTCACCGGTTCGTTCTTCGTGCCGATGAAGGTGACGATGCTTGTCGCCTTCGTGATCGCGCTGCCGATCGTGCTGTATCAGGTCTGGGCCTTTGTCGCGCCGGGTTTGTATCAGCATGAGAAGAAGCTCATCGGGCCACTCGTATTCAGCAGCTACTCGCTTTTTCTGTGCGGCATGGCGTTCGCGTACTTCGTCGTGTTCCCGACGATTTTCCGCGTGATGGCGCACTACAACGCGCCGCTGGGCGCGGAAATGACGACGGATATCGACAATTACCTGAGCTTCGTGCTGACGATGTTCATCGCGTTCGGGGTGACATTCGAAGTTCCGATCGTCGTCGTGCTTCTCGCGCGCATGGGCGTCGTATCGATCCAGAAACTCAAGCAAATCCGTCCGTACGTGATCGTCGGCGCGTTTGTCATCTCGGCGGTCGTCACGCCGCCTGACGTTTTCTCGCAGCTGATTCTCGCGATTCCGCTCATCATTCTTTACGAGGCGGGCATCATCGCGGCGCGGCTGGTAGTCGGCAAGGAACAGGTCAAGAACGAGGAGCCGGCGGCAGAGTAAGTGCGGCGTATTGTCGCGGCGGGAGTCGGCGTCGTGGAAACAAAAAAGGCAGCTTCGAGTGATCGAAGCTGCCTTTTTGCTTTGAGGGACGCGGCGTTTTATTCGTCGCCCTGGTCACCCTGATCGCCCTGATCTTCATCCGGCATCTGCGGCGCGCGTGGTTGCGCGGGACGCTTGCCGATCATCACGTTGACGTCCAGCTCCTTGTTCTTGCGCATCAGGTGAACCTTCACCGACGTGCCCGGCTTGATCTGCGCGACGACGTTGAGCAGGCGCGTGGTGTCGGTGATCGTGTCGTCGTTGATGGAAACGAGGATGTCGCCGGGCTTGATGCCCGCCTTGTCAGCCGGGCCGCCTTGCAGCACGCCCGCGACGATCGCGCCGGATTTCTGATCCAGCCCGAACGATTCGGCGATCTCCGGCGTGACATCCTGAGGCTCCACGCCGATCCAGCCGCGCGTGACCGTGCCCGTCGTGATGATGCTTTCGAGCACGCTGCGCGCGGTCGACACGGGAATCGCGAAGCCGATGCCGAGCGAGCCGCCGCTGCGCGAATAGATCGCCGTGTTGATGCCGAGCAGATTGCCGTTCACGTCCACCAGCGCACCGCCTGAGTTGCCGGGATTGATGGCCGCGTCAGTCTGGATGAAGTTCTCGAACGTGTTGATGCCGAGGTGATTGCGCCCGAGCGCGCTCACGATGCCCATTGTGACCGTCTGGCCTACGCCGAACGGATTGCCGATCGCGAGCACGACATCGCCGACGCGCGTCTGATCCATGCGGCCGAGCGTGATGCTCGGCAGATTGGTCATGTTGATCTTGAGCACGGCGAGGTCGGTTTCCGGATCGACGCCGATCACTTTCGCGCTGGACGTGCGACCATCGGCGAGCGCAACTTCGATTTGATCCGCCCCGTCGACGACATGCTGGTTCGTTAGAATGTAACCTTCCGAGCTGACGATGACGCCGGAGCCGAGATTCGATGCAGGCGGCTCGTCGCTCTTGCGTTTGTTCTTGTTACCGAAGAAATAGCGGAACAGCGGGTCTTTCGCACGCGGGTCGGGCGGCAGATTGCCGTCCTTGCTGGAGAAGACGTTCACGACGGCCGGCATCGCCTTTTGCGCGCCTTCCGAGTAGGACGACTGAACCGGGCGCGAGCCGATGCTCGGCGCCACTTCCTGCAACGCGACGATCGGCTCGGCAAGCTGCTTGCCGAATTGACCCTGACGTTGAAGCCACTGCGGTTTCAAGGTCGCGATGATGAACATCAGGGCCAAAAGCACGGTGACCGCTTGGGCAAAAAATAGCCAGAAGCGTCTAAGCATTTGAAGGGATAGAGGATTTCATGGATCGGATCGAACTCGAATTGTATCTGAACAATCTGCTGGAAATCGGCCGCTTCAAGGACTATTGCCCGAACGGTCTGCAGGTTGAAGGCGCGCGCCGCGTGCAGAAGATCGCGACCGGCGTAACGGCCTCGCAGGCGTTCCTCGAGGCCGCGCTGGAGTGGGGCGCGGACACCGTGCTCGTGCATCACGGCTACTTCTGGCGCAACGAGGCGCCGCAGATCACGGGGCGCAAGCACCGGCGGCTGCGCACGCTGATCGCCAACGACATCAATCTCTTCGCCTACCATCTTCCGCTCGATTCGCACCCGGAGCTGGGCAACAATGCACAGATCGGCGCACGACTCGGGCTGATCGCCGACAGCCGTTTCGCCGATCAGGATCTCGGCTGGGTCGCGACGCTCGCGATGCCGCTTTCGCTCGAGCACTTCAGCGCGATGGTCGAGAACGCGCTCGGCAGAAAGCCCCTGGTGTTCGGCGATACCGACAAGGAGTTGCGTCGCGTGGCGTGGTGCACGGGCGGCGCGCAGGGGTACTTCGAAGACGCGATCGCGGCACGCGCGGACGTATATCTGAGCGGTGAGGTCTCGGAACAGACGATGCACATCGCCGCGGAATCGGGCGTGGCGTACATCGCGGCCGGCCATCACGCGACGGAGCGTTATGGCGTGCAGGCCGTCGGCGCGCATCTGTCCGAGCAATTCGATATCGAACATCTTTTTATCGACATCGATAATCCGGTTTAATACGTTGTTAAGCCGGCGTGCCCATTATTGGCCCTTGCAGCTGCCTGAATGAAGCTTCACCAGATTGCGCGAAAAACGTGGGGAAAACCCTGAAGCATCAATCACTTCGAGTGATTTTTGCTAGTCAGCCCTTGTAAATGCTAACTCCATTCGCGCACACTAACGGCGAACAACTGATGTGACGGTATAAATCCAACTCAGAAGTGGGGCGTGTGATGCGAGACAAGGATGAGAAACGCGTCGACGGCGGCCGCCGTTCCTGGCTGATTGCGACGACCGCAGCAGGTGGTTTCGGAGCTGTGGCAACCGTGGTTCCTTTTGTAGGTTCGTTTGCTCCATCGGAGAAGGCCAAGGCGGCGGGCGCGCCTGTCGAGGTCGATATCAGCGGACTCAAGCCAGGCGAAATGATGACCGTCGCCTGGCGCGGCAAGCCGGTGTGGATCGTCAATCGCACCGACGAAATGCTGGCCGACGTCAAGAAGGCCGACAACGAAGTGGCCGACCCGAAGTCGAAGATGGAATTTTCGATGCCGTTGCCGGAGTACTGCAACAACGAGTTCCGCTCGCGCGCCGATCACAAGAACATTTTCGTAGCGGTCGCCGTGTGCACCCATCTGGGCTGCACGCCGACGCCGCGCTTCCAGGAGGGTGCGCAACCCAATCTCCCCGATAACTGGCCGGGCGGCTTCCTTTGCCCGTGCCACGGTTCGACCTATGACATGGCCGGCCGCGTCTTCAAGAACAAGCCCGCGCCGCAGAACCTGGACATTCCGCCGTTCATGTTCACTTCCGCGACGCAACTCGTGATCGGCAAGGACGAAAAGGGAGAGGCGTAAATGGCGACCGCAGACAAGGAAGTGGAGGCAACAAGCTTGACCGGCTGGATCGACCGCCGGTTTCCGATGACCTCGACCTGGAAGAAGCACGTATCCGAGTACTACGCGCCGAAGAACTTCAACTTCTGGTACTTCTTCGGCTCGCTCGCGCTGCTGGTGCTGGTGAATCAGATCGTCACCGGCATTTTCCTGACGATGAACTACAAGCCTGACGCGACGCTCGCGTTCGCATCGGTCGAGTACATCATGCGCGAGGTGCCGTGGGGCTGGCTCATTCGCTACATGCACTCGACGGGCGCGTCGATGTTCTTCGTCGTCGTGTATCTGCATATGTTCCGCGGGCTGATGTACGGGTCGTATCGCAAGCCGCGCGAACTTGTCTGGATCTTCGGGTGCGCAATCTTTCTCTGCCTCATGGCCGAAGCGTTCTTCGGTTATCTGCTTCCGTGGGGGCAGATGTCGTTCTGGGGCGCGCAGGTGATCGTGAATCTGTTCTCGGCGATTCCGTTTATCGGCCCGGATCTGTCGCTGTGGATTCGCGGCGATTACGTCGTGTCGGATGTCACGCTGAACCGCTTCTTCGCGTTCCACGTGATCGCGATTCCGCTTGTGCTGATCGGGCTCGTGGTCGCGCATCTGGTCGCGCTGCACGAAGTGGGCTCGAACAATCCGGACGGCATCGAGATCAAGGCGAAGAAGGGCCCGGACGGTATTCCGCTCGACGGCATTCCGTTTCACCCGTACTACTCGGTGCACGACTTCATGGGCGTGTGCGTGTTCCTGCTGATCTTCGCCGCGATCATCTTCTTCGCGCCGGAAATGGGCGGCTACTTCCTCGAAGCCAATAACTTCGTGCCGGCCAACCCGCTGCAGACGCCGCCGGAGATCGCGCCCGTGTGGTATTTCACCGCGTTCTACGCGATGCTTCGCGCGACGACCGATCCGTTCAAGATCGTGCTGATGATCGTGATCGCGCTGCTCGGCGTGCTCGCACTGGTGAAGGGGCGCGGCAAGTGGCGGCTCGGCCTGCCGGTGCTCGCGGCCCTCGTGCTGATTTTCATGGCGCTGACGGAATCGAAGTTCTGGGGCGTGGTCGTGATGGGCACGGCGGTCGTGTCATTGTTCTTCCTGCCGTGGCTTGACCGCAGTCCGGTGAAATCGATCCGCTATCGGCCGCTCTTCCACAAGGTCTTTTACGCGATCTTCATCTTCGCGTTCCTGATGCTCGGTTTCCTCGGCACACGACCGCCATCGCCAGCCGCGACGCTGATCGCGCAGATCTGCGCGCTGATCTACTTCGCGTTCTTCCTCGGGATGCCTTTCTGGACGCCGCGCGGCAGATTCAAGACGCCGCCTGAGCGAGTGCACTACAAACCTCACTGAGCGCACGTCCGGAGACAAATACGATGAAAAAATGGCTCTCTACAATAGCGATGATCGGCGCGGCGCTGCTCGCGTTCGGTGCGGCGCCGGCGTTTGCGCAGGAAGAAGCGGTGCTCGATCGCGCACCTGACAGTTCGGACAATTTGGCGTCTTTGCAGCATGGCGCCCAAGTTTTTGTAAACTACTGCCTGAACTGCCACAGCGCGAACCTGATGCGGTACAACCGGCTGACCGATCTCGGCATCAGTCAGAAGCAGATTCAGGAGAATCTGCTCTTTTCGACGGACAAGGTTGGCAACACGATGTCCATCGCGATGCGCCCGGAAGACGCGAAAGCGTGGTTCGGCGCGTCGCCGCCGGATCTGTCGGTCGAGGCGCGGGCGCGCGGCAACGACTGGCTCTATACGTACTTGCGGAGTTTCTATCGCGATCCGACGCGGCCGACCGGCTGGAACAACCGCGTCTATGAGAATGTCGGCATGCCGCACGTGCTCTGGACGCTTCAGGGCATTCGCGATGCGAAATTCGAGACCGATGCGGACGAAAAGACCGGCGAAAAGGTAAGAAGATTCGTCGGTTACACTCAGGTTACGCCTGGTGCCATGTCATCCGTGGATTATGATTCAACTGTGGCCGATCTCGTTTCGTACATGTCGTGGATGGCGGAACCCGCGCAGCAGACGCGCAAGCGGCTCGGTGTCTGGGTTCTGCTGTTCCTGGCGCTCCTGAGTTTCCTCGCGTGGCGCCTGAACGCGGCATACTGGAAAGATATCAAATAGCGCGCCTTCGACGGCGTGGGTCGGCGCGACGACGTTTTCCTTGAGAAAACGCCGCGGCCGGCCCTTCGAGTTTACTGAAGGAACTTTAAAAACATGATGGTTCTGTATTCCGGCACTACTTGCCCCTTCTCCCAGCGCTGCCGGCTGGTGTTGTTTGAAAAGGGCATGGACTTCGAGATTCGCGACGTTGACCTGTTCAACAAGCCGGAAGACATCGCGGTGATGAACCCCTACGGGCAGGTGCCGATCCTCGTCGAGCGCGACCTGATCCTGTACGAGTCGAATATCATCAACGAATATATCGACGAGCGTTTCCCGCACCCGCAACTCATGCCGGCAGATCCGGTGCAGCGCGCCCGCGCGCGCCTGTTCCTGCTGAACTTCGAGAAGGAACTGTTCGTTCACGTCGGCACGCTGGAGAACGAGAAGGGCAAGGCCGCCGAGAAGAATCACGAGAAAGCGCGCGGCGCGATCCGCGATCGCCTCACGCAACTCGCCCCGATCTTCCTAAAGAACAAGTACATGCTGGGCGAAGAGTTCTCGATGCTCGACGTCGCGATCGCTCCGCTGCTGTGGCGTCTGGATCACTACGGCATCGAACTCTCGAAGAACGCTGCACCGTTGATGAAGTACGCCGAGCGGATTTTCAGCCGCCCGGCTTATATTGAAGCGCTGACGCCTTCCGAAAAGGTGATGCGTCGATAGTTTGAGTGCGTTGGGACGCGGCAGCGCGGTTTCGCGCGGCCGCATTCCGGCAGAGGAAAGTTGATGCAAGAGATTTCCACCAAGCCGTATTTGTTGCGCGCGCTGTACGAGTGGTGCACGGACAACGGTTTCACGCCCCATATCGCCGTGCGGGTCGATGCCGCCACGCGCGTGCCGCGTCAGTTCGTACGCAACGACGAGATCGTGTTGAACATCAGTTTCGAGGCGACGAGCCAGCTGCAGATGGGCAACGAGTGGATCGAGTTCAGCGCGCGGTTTTCCGGCAAGTCGCACAAGATCGAGGTGCAGGTCGCGAACGTGCTCGCCATCTACGCGCGCGAAAACGGCCAGGGGATGGCATTCCCGGTCGAGCAGACGCATTCCGGCTCGGAACTGGCGAGTGCTCCCGTCGGGGCGCGATCGCCTGAGCGTGAGACGCGGCAGATCGAGGAGCCCGCTGGTGAGCGTGCGGAGTCCGCGCCGAAGGATGAGCCGCAGGCAGCCACGGACGACGACGACGCTTCGAAATCACCTGCGAGGTCTCACCTCAAAGTCGTTAAATGAAGTAGAATCTCGCTCTTCGCCGGCTTAGCTCATCTGGTAGAGCAGTTGATTTGTAATCATCAGGTGGCGGGTTCGAGTCCTGCAGCCGGCACCAAGACTTACGTCGACGGGTCGTGCGATGTCCGCACGACCCGTTTGCTTTAGGTCGGCAGGATCAGTAGGTTGAGTCAATAAGAAAACGCTTCGAATCTTGTTGACACGAACCGAAACGTTGTTCATAATCTCGTTTCTCTGCTGCTGATGCAGCGACGCAAGACGGAAGTTGAGGTGGTAGTGCTCTTGCGATGTGCTCTTTAAAAACTAACAGCCGATAAGTGTGGGCGCTTGATAGCGAGTGCGGTTTCAGTCTTTCGGGGCTGGGACAACAAGCAAAAGTATCAAGAGTCTCACACGAAGTATCAGAGGAAGGTTTTTCATCTTTAAGATGAACAATCATCGTCAGAACGTTGAGTGAGCGACCGGTTTCTAACGGAACCGAAAAAC
>NZ_JACSUE010000022.1:0-90285 GCF_014384845.1 Caballeronia sp. EK | reverse complement strand
CCGTTAGAAACCGGTCGCTCACTCAACGTTCTGACGATGATTGTTCATCTTAAAGATGAAAAACCTTCCTCTGATACTTCGTGTGAGACTCTTGATACTTTTGCTTGTCGCTCCAGCCCAAAAGACTGAAACCGCACTCGCTATCAAGCGCCCACACTTATCGGCTGTTAGTTTTTAAAGAGCATTACGCTAAGAATTTGCTTCGCGAGTTACCTGCTTTCGCTTGCTTTCCTGCGCGCCGTCATTCAACGGGAGGCGAATTATGCGGACCAATTTCGATGTCGTCAAGCGCCTTTTTCAAAAAAAATTAATCAGACTATTTTCGAATCGGAATGACGAAATCGCGCAAAGGTGCGCGCTGCCGCTCGATCGCGTGGCGGCCCGCCTTCGGCATGCCCTCATCACGCGCTAATTCTCGTGTTCGATCATGGATGCAGATGGGAACGACGGATGCGACGCCGCCCGCCGCAACCGAAATCGAGTATGAAGAACAACCTGGAGACACCCCAAATGAGCACGCTCGCCGATAGCACCGTCCCGACACACTCGAGATCCCGACGCTATGGTCTCTTCGTCTGCCTCATGGCAGCGCTTGCCGGTCTGCTGTTTGGCCTCGATATCGGCGTGATCTCGGGCGCGCTGCCGTTCATCGCGAAGCATTTCGTGCTGAACGATCGCGCGCAGGAATGGATCGTCAGTTCGATGATGGTCGGCGCGGCGATCGGCGCACTGGGTGCGGGCTGGCTGTCGTGGCGCCTCGGACGCCGCTATGCGCTCGTGCTGGCGGCGATATTCTTCATCGCGGGATCGCTCTGGTCGGGGTTCGCGGGCAGTCCCGCGCATCTGATCGGCGCACGGTTGATACTCGGCCTCGCGGTCGGCATGGCGTCCTTCACGGCGCCGCTTTACCTCTCGGAAGTCGCGCCACGGCAGGTGCGCGGGGCGATGATCTCCACGTATCAGCTGATGATTACCGTCGGGATCCTGGCGGCGTTTCTGTCGAATATCGGGCTGTCCTACGTGGCCGACTGGCGCTGGATGCTGGGCGTGATCGCGATCCCCGCAGCGTTCTTCCTGGCAGGCGTCCTCGCCCTTCCCGACAGTCCGCGCTGGTTGCTTCAGCGAAATCGCGCCGCGGAAGCGCGCGCCGTGCTGCAGCGCCTCTACACCAATCCGGCCGACGTCGAAGCCGAACTAGAACAAGTCAGCGAAGACAGCACGCGTCCTCAGCGAGGATGGAACCTGCTGCGCAAGAACATGAACTTTCGCCGTTCCGTGCTGCTGGGCGTCGTGCTGCAAGTCTTCCAGCAACTCACCGGCATCAATGTCGTGATGTACTACGCACCGCGTATCTTCGAGCTGGCCGGGTTCGCGACGCACGAGCAGCAATTGTGGGCGACGGTCATCGTCGGTCTCGTCAACGTCGTGGCGACATTCGGCGCGATCGCCTTCGTCGATCGCTGGGGCCGCAAGCCGATTCTCTATGCGGGATGCGCGGTCATGGCAATCGGCATGTGCTCGCTCGGCGTTCTCCTGCATATCGGCGTGGCGGGTCTCACGGCTCAGGTTCTGGCGGTCGCGGCGCTCCTGCTTTTCATCGCCGGCTTTGCGATGTCCGCGGGTCCGCTCGTATGGATTCTCTGCTCGGAAATTCAGCCCCAGCAGGGTCGCGACTTCGGCATCGCCGTTTCGACGCTGGTCAACTGGGTCGCCAACATGGCGGTCGCCGCCACGTTTCTCAGCTTATTGTCGACGGTCGGCGAAGCGAATACCTTCGTTCTGTATGCCATCCTGAACGTCGTCTTCGGGATCGTCGTGTTCTTCTACGTACCCGAAACGCGCGGTGTCTCCCTTGAGAAACTGGGCAACGATCTGATGGCCGGCAAGCGCCTGCGTGATCTGGGCAAAAGCAACTGAGGAAGACGCGGGAGCAACTCAAAACTCCCGCAACGTCAGCTCGACATGCTTCAGCCTGCGCACCATCCGCTCGATGAATTCGCCCGTCACATGCGGCAGCGCGCGCTGGCTCGGAACGATGATGCCGACCGTCAGCTCGTTGATGTTCTCGTCGTCGATCGGCCGCCACACGACGTCGCCGCGCGACAGCTCGTCGAGGAACGCGAGCTTCGAGAAGAACGATATGCCGCGCCCGGATGCGATCAGACGCTTGAGCAGCGTCGTCGAGTTGCAGGTGACGCTCGGCTGCAGCAATTCCCAGAACGCGGGGAACTCGCTGCTCATGGCGCCCTGGATCGGCGAGCGGCCTTCGAGGCGCAGAAACGCGTGATGGCGGCACTCGTCGAAGGTCACGCGCTCGCGCTTCGCGAGCGGATGCGATGACGCCATCACGACGCCCGGCGGCAAAGGCACTTCCGTCACGACATCGAGCCCGGCGGGCAGCTTCGTGATGTACGTGATGCCGACGTCGTACTCGCCGGTCAGCACGCGCGGCGGGACATCGTGCGGCGGCACGGCGGCGATCGAGTACGTCACGGCCGGATACGCGTCCGAGAATTCCTCGACTGTCGCCGGCAGAAAATCGACGAACAGCGAATCCATCGCCACCACGGACACGTGGCCTTTGCGATCGCCCTTCAGTTCGTCGAGCTCGCTGCGCATCAGGTGGAAATCGTTCAGCGTGCCGCGAATGTGCTGCAGCACGCGCTCGCCCGCCGCGTTCCGGCGGATGCCGTTGGGCAGCCGATCGAATAGCTCGGTGCCCATCTCGGATTCGAGCTTGAGTATCTGCCGGTTCACGGCGCTCGACGCGACATAGAGGTTCTGCGCGGCCTTGCGGATCGATCCGCACCGCGCGACCTCGACGAAATACTTCAGAACGTTCGCGTGCATCGTTTGCCCTCAGTCCGTCACCGTCACACTGCTTCGCGGCCACGACGCGACCACGGGGTGATCGAAGGCTACCCTGCCGACGTCCGATGCGCCACCCGGCGAACCGAGCGCGCTCACGTCCGCGTCGAAGAAGGCACGGTTCACCGCCGCGAAAGCTGCTTGCTCGCGCGGCAGTTCTTCCTCGTGATAGATCGCCTCGGTCGGGCACACCGAAACGCATACGCCGCAGTTGATGCATTCCTCCGGATGGATATAAAGCGTGCGCCCGCCTTCGTAGATGCAATCGACCGGACAGCACTGCACGCATGCGCCGTCCTTCACGTCGATGCACGGCGACCCGATCACGTAGGCCATCAGCGTCCCCTCCATTGCGGCTTGCGCTTTTCCTGGAACGCGCGCACGCCTTCGTGCGCGTCCTCGGACTGCAGCGCGCTGACGAGCGCGGGGAGCCTGAGCGCCTGCGCCTCGCTCGCGGACAGCGTCGACGTGCGGCGCACGACCTGCTTGATCGCCTGGACCGACAACGGCGCGCACGCGAGCACCGCATCGACCCATCGATCGACGGTTGCGTCCAACTCCGCTCGCGCCACGACCTCGTTGACGAGGCCCATCTCCCGCGCTTCGTGCGCGGAAATGCGGCGCCCGGTCATGAGCATCGCCATCGCCTGACGATAGGGAATCTGGCGTTGCAGCAGGGTCATGCCGCCGTCGAGCGGCATGCGACCGACGAGCGCCTCGGGCAAGCCGAAGCTCGCTTCCTCGCACGCGATCACGAGATCGCAGCCGAGCACCATCTCGAAGCCGCCGCCGAGCGCGTAACCGTTCACGCGCGCGATCACCGGCACATTCAGCGTCTCGCGCAGCGCGATGCCGCCGAAGCCGCCCGGACGCGGCGCGGCCCAGTATTCGAGGCCGCTCATCGCGGGATTCTTGAGATCCGCGCCGACGCAGAACGCGCGCTCGCCTTCGCCCGTCAGCACGACGACGCGCACGTCGCGGTTATGCTCGAGCTCGCTCCAGATGCGTTGCAATTCGGCTTCGGTTTCCAGATCGACGGCGTTGAGCGCTTCGGGACGCGCGAGCGTCACGGTGGCCACGTGCCGATCGATGACGAGGCGCACGCTCATACGGCCTCCGTCGTCGTGAGGCCGAGCACTTCGGCCGTGTGCTGGCCGAGGCGCGGCGGTGCACGGCGCAGCACGACAGGCGCGTTCGACAGCTCGATCGGGCTGCCGATCAGGCGCACCGGCTGCCCTTCTCCGTCGCCTTCGATGACGAGCCGGTTATGCAGCGTCTGCGGATCGACGAGCGCCTCGCGCAGATCGCGCACCGGCGCGCACAGAAGGTCCTGTTCTTCGAGCCGCGCGAGCCAGTGCTCGCGACTGTTGCTCGCGAAACGCTCGCGGAAGGTGCGCTGCAATTCGGCCTTGTGCGCGAACTGCTGGTTCAGGTTGCAGAAGCGCGCATCGGCGGACATGTCCTCGATTTGCAGCGCCGCGCAGATGTCGCGCAACGGATTCGCCTTGAACGCGCCGACGAGCACGAGCGGGCCCGTCGTCGTCTCGAACACGCCGGAGAGCGGCATCGCGGCCCAGTTCACTTCGGAGTCCGCCATCATGATCATCGCGGCTTCCTGCATCTGCATCGCGAGCATCGAGTTGTAGAGCGACACGTTGACCTTCTGTCCCTCGCCCGTGCGCTCCCGATGCAAGAGCGCGAGCAGAATGCCCTGCACCATGTGCATGCCCGCCGAGTAATCCGCGAGCGCCGTCGGATAAACGGAGACGGGCAGCGAGTCATCGGCGCGGCGCGCCATCACGCCGCTCATCGCCTGCGCGAGCACGTCCTGTCCGCCCTTGTGCGCATACGGTCCCGTCTCGCCGAAACCCGTGCCGACCGCGTAGATGATGCGCGGATTCAGCGCGCGGCAGGCTTCGTAGCCGAGACCCAGCCGATCCATCACGCCCGCGCGGAAGTTGTTCACGACGACGTCCGCTTCCGCGATCAGCGCCTTCAACGCTTCCATCTGCGATGCATCGCGCAGATCGAGCGCGACGCTGCGCTTGTTGCGATTCAGGCTGCAGAAGATCGGGTTGTCCGCGCCCGCGACCGGCTCGAAAGTCGAGCGGCTCAGATCGCCCGCGCCGTGTCGTTCGATCTTGACGACATCGGCGCCGTAGTCGGCGAGCATCTGCGTGCAGACGGGACCCATCATCACTTGCGTGAGATCGATCACGCGCACGCCGGTCAATGGAAGATCGTTCTTTTTCATCTTGTTCTCCGTGTTGCTCATGCCGCTTCCCTCGCATCGATATGCCGCGCGAGCGCCGGGACGTCCGCGTTGCGCCCGCTCTGGTCGCCCGGGTCCGCGCCCTGCGTGCGCAGCGTCTTCTGCAGCGCGGATACATCGACGTCGCGCACGGTGACGCCCGCGTTCAGCGCGAGCGCCGCCGCGACGCCCGCGGCTTCGCCCATCGCCATGCACGGCGGGATTTCGCGCGACATCTTCTGTGCCTGCGACGTCGCCGAGTAATGACGGCCCGCGACGAGGAGGTTGTCGATCTCCTTCGGCAACAGCACGCGATACGGCATGTAGTAGTCGCGTCCGCGCGCGATGCTGTCGGTGAAGCGCGTGCGCTGCGCGAGGTCTTCCTTCGTCATCACGTATTCGCCCTGCAACAGGCGCGTCTGACGCACGCCGGTCTGCGGCGCGACATCGATCACGTAGCATTGCTCGAAGCCCGGCAGCTTCTCGCGCACGAATTCGACGACGGCATGAATGTGGCTGCGTCCCTGCATCTCGGCGCGTGTCAGGTCCCCGGGCTTCAGGCCATCGAGGCCGGCCATGTGCGGGCAGTTGCACCACACGACGCCCGGCAGCGGCGTCTTGAGCCACCAGTAGCCCCACGAGCCGCCGAGAATCCGCTTGATCTGGCGATCGAGCGCGGCGAACGCTTCCGGTTCCTCTGCTTCGAAGCGCTCGGCGGCATCGGTATCGACGCCGCCCAGACGAAACACCGTCGTCGTGATGTAGCTGCCGCCGACATGCGGCACGCCCGCCGACGCCGCGACATCGAGATCGCCGGTCGCGTCGATGACGACATCGGCGAGAATCGCTTCGCGCCCGCTCTTGGTCTCGCAGATCACGCCCTTGACCTTGCCGTCCTCGACGAGCGTGCGTGAGAACCACGAATGCAGCCGCAGCTTGATGCCGAGCGACTCGACCATTTCGAGCGCGACGCGCTTCATCGCATCGGGATCGAAGGCCGCGGCGAAGCACACCGGATGCGGGTTCTTCTGGCTATGAAAATCGAACGTGCCCCAGCGGCCCCACTTACGATACGCCGCAGGATCGTCGCCCCATTCGTCGGCACGCGGGAAATAGGCGAGCTTGCGTGCGGCCATGCGCTCGATGAACGTCATGCAGGTGCCGCGCACCGAGATCTCGTTCAGATGGTTGTCCCACATGTCGTCGAGCACGAGCACCATGCCGCCCGATGCGAGACCGCCCAGATGGTTGTAGCGTTCGAGCAGTATCACTTCCGCGCCGTTGCGTGCTGCCGCGATCGCCGCCGACAAGCCCGCCGGGCCGCCGCCGACCACGACGACGTTCGCCTGCGCCGCCACGCGCACATCGCGTGCGGGTTCCTGAATCCAGTCGCTGATCGTGTTCATTTCGTCTCCTGTGTTGATGGTTCGTGTCGCGTCGGACTCAGCGGATGCCTTCCGGCTGCCACTTGACGAGCCAGCGCTCGAGCGCCGCGATCACGAGAAAAAAGAAGCCCGAGAGAACGGCGCTCATGATGATCGCCGTATAGAGCAGCGCCGAGTCGAAGGCATAAGTCGCCTGAATGATCATCGCGCCGATGCCTTCGGTCGCACCGATCCACTCGCCCACGACCGCGCCGATCACCGACATCGACGCCGCGATGCGCAGCGCGGAGAACAGATACGGCAGCGATGCGTAGAGCCTCAGCTTGAAGAAGAATTCGCGCTTGCTGGCGGAGAGCACGTGCATCAGTTCCATCGACTGCGGATTGACCGCTTCGAGACCGCGCACCATGTTCACGAGCGTCGGGAAGAAGCAGACGATGGCCGCGATCGTGATCTTCGGCTCCAGCCCGTTGCCCATGATGAGCACGAGGATCGGCGCCTTCGCGACCACCGGAATCGAATTGATCATCACCGCAACCGGATAGAAGATGTCCTGCAGCGTCTTGTTGTGCACGAAGATCGTCGCGAGCACGATGGCCACGAGATTGCCGAGCACAAAGCCGAGCGAGGCTTCGATCGCGGTCGGCACGAGGTTCTGCAGCAGCACGTCGCTCTTGGCGAAGAGCGTCTCGAACACGAGCGCCGGCGACGGCGCGATGAACGGCTTCACATGAAAGCCCGCGACCACCGCCCACCACGCGAAGATCAGGCTCGCGACGCCGAGCGCCGGCAACATGCGGGCGCGCCACAACTGCTGGCGACGGCGCGCGCGCCACGCCTGCGATTCCGCGTCCGGCATGCTGGCCGGCACGTTCAGGTTCATTTCGGACGTAGCCATCAGCAAGTCTCCAGTACGCGGCGCAGGTGCGCGGTGAGTTCGACGAATTCGCGCGTCTCGCGGATATCGAGCGTGCGGTCCTCGGGCAGGTCCACCGGCACGATTTCCTTCACGCGTCCAGGGTTCGCCGCGAGCATGAGCACGCGCTGACCGAGGAACGCGGCCTCGTAGATGCTGTGGGTGACGAAGAGCGTCGTCAGGCCGAGCTCCTTCCAGACGCGGCGCAGTTCTTCGTTGAGGCGGTCGCGCGTGATTTCGTCGAGCGCGCCGAAGGGCTCGTCCATCAGCAGCACTTTCGGATCGCAGACGAGCGCACGCGCAATCGCGACGCGCTGGCGCATGCCGCCCGACATCTCATGTGGAAACGCATCCTCGCGGCCTTTCAGACCGACGAGTTCGAGCAGCTCGCGCGGCGTCGCGCGGCCGGCGCGCGCCTTGCCGTGCGCAACTTCGAGCGGCAGCTCGACGTTCTGGATCGCGGTGCGCCACGGCAACAGCGCCGCGTCCTGAAACACGAAGCCGATATCACGGCGCTCGCGCGCGGCTTGCGGCGGCGAACCAAGCACGCTGATGCTGCCGCGGCTCGGCTTCACGAGATCGGCGACCACGCGCAGAAACGTCGACTTGCCGCAGCCCGACGGCCCGAGCAGCGTGAGGAATTCGCCCGCCGCGATATCGAGGCTGAGTCCCTCGATCGCGGTGACGCTGCGGCGGTCGGTGAAAAAGCGCACGTTGATGTCGCGGCAACTGATCGCGCAATCGATGTCTTGCGGCAACGCGAAGTGCGAGCTAGCCCGCTCCGCGCGCAGCGGATTCAAAGTGGCAGCATGCATGGGTTACACCTTCAGGCGAGAGGAGTGAGTGGCCTTGAGCACGTCCATCGTCATGACGTCGTCGACTTTGGGTTGTCCCGCGCGGAACTGGCCGAGCTGGCCGTACATCGCGATCTGTTCTTCCCAGACGCCCGCGTCCATCGCGCCCCAGCCCTGCGTCTGCGTGGTCTGGTTGAATGCGTAGCTCATCAGCGAATCGATCGCGACGCGCTCATCCGCGCGATTCAGGTTCGGATAGTCCTTCACCAGCATGTCGACGGCCTGATCGCGATTCTGGTTGGCGTACATCCAGCCGCGCGCGGTGGCACGAAGAAATCCCGCGACGACTTCCGGATGCTCCTTCAGGCTCGACGTGGTCGCGTAGTACGGCAGCGCGTAGAGGCGCACGCCGGTGTCCCACAGACGCAAGTCCACGCGATCGGCGCCGAGCGGCTTCAGCGCCGTGGTGTTGGTCTGCCAGCCGGTGACGGCATCGACCTGACCGGCGACGAGCGGCATCATGTCCGCGCCGACGGGCACGATCTTCACCTGGCTCTCGGGGATCTTGTGTTTCGCGAGCAGCGCGCGCAGCAGGACCATGCCCGTCGACTGAATGCCGATGCGCTTGCCGATCATGTCCTGCGGCGAGCGGATCGGCGCCTTCTTTAGCGAAAAGAACGTATACGGATGCTGCTGAAGTCCGACCGCGATGCACTTGATGGGCAGCCCTTCCGACACGGCCAGCATGATCGACGGACTCGATGAAATCTCGCCCGCCTGAAAGCGCCCGGACGCGACGATCGCGACGCCGTCGATGTTCGGGCCGCCCGGCTGGATATGAAAGTCGATGCCTTCCTTTTCGTAGTAGCCGAGGCGCTTGGCCACCACCTCACCGACCTGATTGCCACCCGGCACCCAGCCGAGCTGCATGTTCACGGTCGCGAGTCCGCCGGCGAACGCTCGCACCGACAGCAGGCCGCCGCTCGTCGCCAACGCACCCGCAGTGAGCGTGCGCAACATGCGCCGCCTTCCCGCGTTTTCGATCATTGCCATTTTCGTCTCCGGTGTTTCCTGCATGGGCTCCCCTTTTCCACTGTCTTTCGTCAGACGGGTGATGCCGAGTGATCCCATTGTCAGCAGCCAAAAGTGTCCCCGCATAGCATCATTTTTTGCGATGAGTGATGCCGAAATTAGATCGGGGTGGGTATACCCGGCGCCTCGAAAGCGACGAAAGGCGTACGCAGCGCGCACGGATGCGGAGCGCATGCGCGCTAAAAATTCGCTCGCTGGTGGCCAAATTCGGTGCTATCCCGCGCGTTTTTTGTTCCGCAAGAATCTGTCGCAACCGGGACGAATCGCTGCTGCCGATGTCCGTGAAAGGCGAACGCGGGGCTTCAAAGAGGTTGATTCGTCATCCTTATCGATCAAGACGTTTCCGTTCAAACTCATACGACAGGAAAGCCATGAAACGACGTTTGTTGGTCATCGCCGCAAGCGCGCTGTGCGTCCAGAGCGCGTTTGCCCAGAGCACCGTAACGCTCTATGGACTGGTTTCGACAGGCATCGTCTATGCGAACAATCAGCGCGGCGCGGACAAGCAGGGACATTCGACCTGGCAGTTCGCGAGCGGACCGATGCAGACGCCGCGCTGGGGCATGAAGGGCACCGAGGATCTGGGCGGCGGCGTGAAGGCGATCTTCACGCTGGAGAGCGGCTACAACATCGGCAACGGCACGCTGTCGCAGGGAGGACGCGAGTTCGGGCGGCAGGCGTTCGTCGGATTGTCGTCGAACACGCTCGGCACGATCACGTTCGGGCGTCAGTACGACGAGGCAGTCACGCTGTGCATGTTCGAATCGGCGTGCCAGTTCGCGGCGTATGGCGCGCATATCGGCGGACAGCGACAATGTGTTCGATACCTTCCGCATCAACAACGCGGTGCAGTACAAGACGATCGACTATGGCGGCTTTCAGGCGGAAGCGCTGTATGGCTTCTCGAATCGCGCGGGCGGCTTTTCCGACAACAACGCGTACAGCGCGGCGGTGCAGTACCGCAGAGGTCCGTTGTCGCTGGGCGCCGCGTTCCTGCTCGTCAACGAGCCGAACGATCCGAACAACCCGAACGGCGCAGTGGTCGGCGATTATGGATTCACGTCGCCTTTCATCACCAACCCGGCGACGGGATCGGGCGTGCGCAGACAAACGATGTACGGCGCGGGCGGCGCTTACGCGTTCGGATCGGCGAGCGCGTCGTTCCTCTATACGAACGCGCGCTTCGACTATCTGGACGAGTCGCGATTGACGCTGCAGAACTTCGAAATCTCCTTGACGGACTATGTCTTGCCCGACCTGCTGCTCGGCGCGGCGTATATCTACACGACCGGCCAGTACCATCCGCAGGACGCGTCTCCCGCTTGGCATCAGGTGAATGCGGGCGCGAACTACTTTCTAAGCAAGCGGACGGATCTGTTCCTCGTCGGCATCTATCAGCATGCGGCGAAGGACGCGCCTTTTGCGCAGATCTACACGCTGTCGCCGTCGACGACGAAGACGCAAGTCTCGGCTGTCGTCGGGTTGAGGCATCGGTGGTAACGCTTCAGGGCATTGGATTGAAAACGTCGACCTCAAGTTGTAATCCTCGGTGCCGTTAAGTCAGTGAGAGCGCCGATTCGCTTTCGTGGCCGTTGCTAGAACACGCGGCCGTTTTTGCGGCTTCCGGAACGTTTCGAAACCCAGGTTGGCTTTTTTAATTTCCCTTGCCGCGAGCGCAAGTCAAAACACCAGAACAAACATGAAATTCGTCGTCGCGGTATCTGCACTTTCGATCGCTTTGGCCGGATGCGGCGGAGGTGGAGGCGGTGGCTCGGACAGCACGCCCAGCGCGCCCGAGGCAAACGCCGCCCAAGGCCTTTATTCGGGAACCGATGTAAACGGCAACGTGGTCGGCGGCGTCGTGCTCGATACAGGTGTTTACTATTTCGTGTATGCCAACACGACGACCAACGCATTCGGGTTGGTGCAAGGCACGGCTTCCGCATCTCATGGCGCTTTTCAATCCGACAACGCGCGCACCTTCGACATCACCGGCACGAGCGCGAGCGATACGCCTGTCCTCGCGGGTTACAACGAGAAGAACAGTGTCCAGGGCGTGATTTATACGAGCGCCGCGAAGCAGAACAGCATCAAGTTCAATCTGCTTTACGACGGCACGTACGAGCGCGCGATCGCGCTGTCGGCGGTCGCGGGGAGTTATTCGGGCGCGGCGGGGTCGATCAAGGGCAGTGAGACGACCACGTTCGCGATCGGTCAGGACGGCTCGATCAAGGGTGCAGGAGCGAGCGGCTGCACGTTCAGCGGGACGGCAACGCCTCATGGGAACAAGTATTTTCTGGACGCCGCGATTACGTTTGGAGGCGCGCCTTGTGTTTATCCGGGTGTCACGGTTACGGGTGTCGTGTTCTTTACCAACGGTCAAGTGCTCGCGGCGCTGACGCTGCCCGATCGGTCGGATGCGTTTGTTGTTGCTGCTACGAAATGAGGGGATGAGGGCGTTGAATCGGCAGAATTCGGTTTAGTGCCCTCTTCAAGGAGCCGCTTTTTGGCGGGTCGGTCGGCGGGATGATGGCGCCTTTTAAATTGGCAGAGACTCTCGACGATGCTTGGGCAGGGGCGGTTTCGCTGGTGCCTTGTGCCTCAGACCGTTAGTTGCGTCATGATTGATGTGGGCGATTGCGGCGCCAAGGTTTGCAGGTCGATGTGCATGGCGGCTTTTACGACGGCATTTGCGGGACGACGTGTCACGGACGCCATGGCAACTGCGCGCGACGAGCCCGTTTCCACGAAGGCTCAAACGCCGAACAGACGCGCATTGTGATGGCTTATCGCGACTTTGATGCGGCGTCGCCAAATGCATACTCAAGGCAAATCGATTCTCCGACACCACAGATTTCGCGACCGAATGAGGTAGACATGGCATTGCTTGAATTTCTTGGCACGATTGGGTTTGTCGCTGTCGTACTCCTGTCGTTGATGACGGTTTTGGACGTGTTCTTCCCGCGCCTGATTCCGAACTCGAACCCACTTCGCGCTTTTGATCACGTCCGCTCACGCAAACTTGCGAAGGTACGTGCGCGTTAGTCCGGCCGGGGCGTTACGTCATGCGCAGCGTGGGCATCTTCGCTCTCGTTCTCTCGATACGGAGCAGACGGGTCCCGCTTGTAGTCGAATTGCATCTCGCAGAAGCGTGGTTCGTGCTGAACCCAACCACCCTTTCCAATTGCTGAACCTAACCACCCTTTTCCAATTGCGCACCGACAGGGGCGCTCTTATGAAGGCGGCGTATCCGAGCGTTGTCAGAATGCATTCAATCGTTGATTGTTACCAAGCCAGCCTGCCAATCGCGGCGCGGTCGCGTGAGATTGGCTCAGATTCAGCGGGAGTGGATCGCGCTCGTCTCGCATCACGGCACTGATTGCAGATGTATCGAACGATACATAATCAGGCTATCTTGCTACGAAAACACTGTGAAGGTCTGCTTCAACGCTCCAAGGCGTAATGCATGGGTCCGGTGCGCGTCAGCTTCGATAAAGGCGTGAAACAATTCCTCGAAGATAGATGAAAAACGGCGCTAAAGCCCATACCAGCAAGGGCTAAAGGCACTTATCGTCGTTGCAATTATTGTTTCACGGTTCTCTCCGTAAAAGCGATGGCAGGTTGCGAGTCGAAAAGTAGGCTCACCGAACAAAAGTCCATCAGGTCGCAAGCGAGCTATTGATCGTTCAGGGCGGCAAGGGTTCGCCACGGATTCGGAGGGTGTGCCGAGGCGTGAGCGCTTCCTCTGAAAAGGCCTCTGCACCTGAGTCGGCGTGATGAACGCAACATCAGCGCGTTACGGGAATGATGTTCGTTGGTAGGGTTCAAAAAGTGACTGCGCGATGTGAGTCATGATCGCTGCGCGGACTTCGGGATGCAGGCGATAGCCACGCATCAGCTTCTAACGAAACTCTCCATCACCCGTGGTGCCGACTCAAGAACATCGCGGACAATGGGCTCGGTCCAATGCACGAGTAAAGGACGCAAGTCTTGTCCGCTGCGCAGTCTGAGTCGTCATCTGGCAACCACGCGATTTCAGCAGGTGGTTTCAAGAAGACCGGTCTGAACGGTACTGCGAGTCCCACGTTGCCCCGGTGAGCACCCTCTGGCGGCGCTTGGCTCATTGTTTTCATGGTCGCAGCGACTCGACGAGTACGCTCGTCGTAGTGGGCGCGACCCGTTCAGAGCCATCAGATTCTCGATGCTCGTGTTCTTAGCTTGTGGCTTTGACATCAATGCCGACGCTGCGCGGTCATGGCGAGCGTCTGCCTTTATTTGCAAACCGCGCACGTGAGCGGCGCGCGGACGAATGTTATCGACCAAGCTGGCGGCGTCCGTTTTCCTGAGGTTGAGTCAATCTTGGTGGAAAGCAGGAAGCACAAGCTTGCTGCCACTTTCCGGATCGCGCTACTCGCGATCGGTCTTGTTCGGCTCGTTTTTCCTCGAATGCTCTCTCGCGAGGTCGCCAGTTGGCACCGGATCGACCATCGCAGCCGGATTAAAAGCCCCGAACTATTCGCAGCTGGCTGTTTTGCTCGTCGCTGTTAAGAACCGCAGTCGTATGCCTACGCGCTATCTCCAAGTTGAGCCACGGCGTGGCGATTTTGAGGCGATACCGCGATCGCGCCGACGATGCCGTTGCTACATGGATCGAGCGAGGCAAAGCGGAGAAGGAACGAAACTAGCTGGGTTTCTCCGACTAAAGAGATCCCGTAAAACATCAGCGTGTGACCGGGCGTTTCGTCGAGCGCTAGTGCTCACAAGTCCTAACGCTAATCTTTGACTGTCCGCGCGATTCCTTCCGTCATCTGAGGCCGCTCTAGCTTGACACTGATCCAATGGTGAGCGGGCTGCCTGGGAGCAAGCGGTTATTGAGTTGACGGAGGCTTCGGCCGCGGGGCAAACCTGATAGGAATGAGAACAGCAGCGGCAAGAACGATCGAGAAGAGCTCGAGGATGTGTTCTCACCAGTCTGCGTTCTAAAAAGGGAGGCGGACTTGTAGCGAGAGGCCTCGCCGGTCGAACGCGTAATGGGTGTCCCAAGTAGGGACACCCGGCGAGTCTCGGCTTACGAGAAGATATGTCGGTCTAGAAAACTGTCCCAACTTGTGACACTGCGAATCGGAAATTGTAGGACGACATAGGCGATCCGGCTAATTCAAAAGTACGACGCAAACTAGCCGTTATCTGCGAACAACTGCGTGACCAAATCCCGAATTTGCTTTTCCTTGTCTGCGGTCAACGAGCCCGCTTTGATCTTGACAGTCAACCCCATCGAGTCCTTTGTGATCGACCCCGCTTGCGATCCGCCCGCGAATATTTTGTCGATGCTGCGATCGCTCACACCGGGTGCCGGCTTGCCTTCATCCTCCAACGCCTGCTTGATCGCCCTCCCGAATTTCGACTGCTCCAAATCCCCCGCCACCACTCGCGCCCAAAGATCCTTAGCGATCCCGAAAGCAGCCTCATTCCGCCCGCGAAGCACGGACACGACGTTTTCAGCGGCAGTCGCGCCCAACAAACGCGGTTGCACATCCAAATCCTGGAGAACGAAACCAGGCAATTCGCCGAAAGCTAAATAACGATAAAGCTCCGACCGTGAAATTCCCAAAGCCTCCGCCATCCGCTTGCGGTTAGGAAACTCCTTCTCAGTGCGCCGAATCGATCGAGAAATCTCGTAGTCACACAAATCCTCGCGCGCGACGTTCTCCACGAGGGCGAGCATCGCCATCTCTTCGTCCGAGAGGTCGACCACCAGGACTTTGATCGACTCCTTTCCGATCATCTTGTGCGCGCGCCACCGCCGCTCGCCCGCGACAATTTGAAATCCCGCGCCGACGCGCCGTACAACAATAGGCTGAACAAGTCCGGCTTCACGAATCGACTCCGCCAGCTGAACAAGCTTGGCGTCGTTGAACACTTGGCGAGGCTGCCACGGATTCGGAATGATTTCCGATACTGCCGCCTCCGATGCGGGACCGGCGTGTTCGAGCTGAGCAATACGCTGCTGCGCGGCCGCCAATGCGGCCGCCATGCCGGGTGCGGTCCGCGGGCTGACGGCCTTCTCCTGCTGCGGATCGAGTTGAATGTCTTTCGCCGCTCGAACCTCGGCGGTCTTGCTCATCATGCGATCACGAAGGCTGCTCATTGTCCTGCCCTCCATTGGGCGACATACTGGTCATCGATCCATTTGCAGTAGTCCACCATCGGCTGCTTTACGCGCGCCAAGGTTTTCGCGACAGTCTCGGCACGCGACAAATCGAACACAGTCGAAAACGCCAACGCGCCGTTACTCATAACAGAACTGGCCGGGATCTCTGTGGTATGCAGCCAGTCGCCATATGCTCGCTGAGACCACGAGCGCACCACTGGCGCCGACGACGTGCTCCCATAGTCCACGCGTGACAGGAGTACCGAGACGAAATCGTAGGTTTTGTCGACCTCATGCTCTACGAAACCATTCGCGACTTCCGCGAACAGCGACCAAAACGACACCGAGGAAATGAAGTCGAGACTTTCGGGTACGAGCGGCATCACCATCGAGTCGGCCGCCATCAGTCCGTTGAGCGTCATATAAGAGAGTGACGGAGCGGTATCGAGGATGATGTAGTCGTATTGAGCACGCAGCGGCTCAATCCCTTTCCGTAGTACCGACCAGAACTCGAAGTTCGCATTCGTCTTCTGAGCGGTCGGCAGATGAAACTCGGCGTCGTGCAAATAGTTGTGCGCCGGAATCACATCGAGACCATCCCAATAGGTCGTCTGGACCTTCGACGAGAGGCCGCCTTCGATATCCGGATCATAGATATAGGGCAGGACTGTATCCTCCCAGGTCAGATCCTTCTCGGCGTACAAGCCGCACAGTTCCGAAAGCGATGCTTGTGGGTCAAGGTCGATCATGAGAACCTTGCGGCCACGCAGACTCAGTCCCTGACCGATGCACATCGATGTCGTCGTCTTGCACGAGCCGCCTTTGAAGTTCGCGGTGATCAATACGCGACCCCGATGTTCCCGCGTACCGGTGACAAGCGGCGTCTGATAAATGTCCGAGACCTGTTGCACCCAGGTCCGGGCGTCCTGCAAGGAAAAAATGCGGGCGCGGCCCGTCCCGTGCGTCTCGCCCGGAGGCAATTCGCTTCCGTCCTTGGTCGCCAGATAGTTGATTTTCTGGCGGTCGATGCCGCACATGTCGGACAGCTCGCCGATCGTGAAGACGGGAGCCGTCTTCCGCGGCCTGGGGGCGAGGATCTGATCTCGCAGTTCGTTTGTCATGACCGACAAACGCTCGGCGAACTCGCCAAGATTGGAGAGCTTTACCCTTCGATTGATCCCTGGCAGTTCACTCAAATTCATTCCGGCGCTTCCTTATAAATCCACGGTGAGGTGTTTTCTCCACGCTCCGTGGTGTTTCCACGGTTTTGGTGTAACTGGATGTCGAACCGTAGAATACTCGTCGCAGTGATGAATGGCTATTGGAAATGAAGGAAATTTGCAAAAGCCACCCTCTAGACCGAAAAACCCCTTATCTTTCCGAGACTTGACCTTCCCGCATAGCTCATTGCGGAAGCCCTAATCAGACAGATCCTTCTGCGAGCGTCTTAATAGGAGATCAACTAGCGAGCGTGCCAGCACAAAACACCTCACCTCAGCAGGCGGCCCTGCGGCTCGTTGAAGGACGCATCAATACCCGATCACAATTCGCCTCACCATTCCCGCAGCACTTCCGGCGAGAAAAGCAGTCGCCCGACTCAAAACACATGGTCCAGCGAAATCGATCGCAGAATCGGTGAACTTGTGTTCGCTGGTTTGTTTTTTTAGAAAAACAGAACCGACCACCACAAACAGCACCGATAACCTCGTTAAAAATCAGGTAGATACATTCAGATGGTGAGGTTTACTGTGTTCGAAGTGCTGTTGATTGAGTACCAAAGTGCTGTGTTTACCCCGTCTAAGTGAGGCGAATTGACAACGAAGGTGAGACGTATGGGCGGCGAGGGTGAGGGAAATTGTGAGAGAGATCGGGAAAGGTGAGGCGTTCTGTGTTGACGTCGAACCAAGGTGAGGTGTCTTGTGTTGACAGCTCACCTTGCAGACGTTAACGTACCGCTCGAAAGCAAAACTACAGCGCGTGATGCGGAGGCGGAATGACGGGAGCAGGGCAGGTGGCCACGTCCAGACAACTGGCGTTGGCTCTATTCGACGATGCGAATGCCGAAGGCCTTCCCGTCGATGCTGCTCGCTCGGACATCGGTTTCGCGCGCAAGAATGTCCTGATTCGGATCGTCGATCTCGGCGTATCGGCTCGACGTCTTATCGACGCGGCGTATTTCATCGTCGCTCAGGAACACAAGGTCCACGATCTATACGACGTCGAACTGGATTATTTCAAATGGCTCATGCGCTATTCGAGTCGCAATAACGCGCATCTCGAACAGGTGATCACGGAGGCGCAGAGGGCACTCATTCAGGCGACTGCGGAACCCGATGCCGACGGGTCAAAGCCATTCGGATCGGTTCAACTGATAGGCCGTATTTCCTACGTGGGCGGACGGTTCCAGTTCCGAGTGCCGCCCGACCTCATCGGGATCATTCGTGGTCCGGGGAAATCTCACTGGCTTAGCCTGCGCATCACCTCTCTTTTCACGCTCAGCTATGCACGTGTCATGTACGACCACCTTCTTCCGTACGCGGGCGAGGGCGTAACCGACTGGTTCACACTCGACGAACTGCGCGCGTGGCAGGGAACGATGGGCGCGAAGGCACAGGAATTCAAGTACTTCAAGCGGGACTGGCTCGCGCCCGCCGTGGATCAAATCAATGAGGTGTCCGATCTTTCTCTGTCTTATGAGACGCGCAATGAACCGGGCTCGCGCAAGATCGGGCGCATGCGCTTTCGCGTCGAGCGAAAGGAAATGGCCGAGCGATTGCTTCATACGCACGAGCACGCACAAGCGCTGTATCAGACGTTGAAACAGGAAATCGGTCTGTCGAGCGCGCAATTCGGTCAGATCGCTTCGGACCGGGATACCTACACCGATGCTCGTCTGGAACAGGCAATCGAGCGTACGCGTTTCAGCCTGAAACTGGGCAAGGTGTCGAAGAGTCCGGCCGGCTTTTTCATGAAGGCGCTGAAAGAAGGCTGGATCGTGTCGGACGCTGAGCGTCAGATGGTACAGATCCAGCAGGGCCTGACGCTCACCGATCAGCGCGAGGCGGAGGCGAAGGAACAAGCCGAGGCGCGCCGGGCATTGCAGATCGCGGCGCAAGACGTAAATGCCCAGAACCGGATCGTCGACGAAGTTCGTCGAGGCTGGGACGTGTACGAAGCCGCCACGCCACGACAACGCGAAGATTGGCGTCGTACCTACAAAACGAGCCCTGGCGGAAAACTGACGCTGCGCAGGCTTGGCATCGATCCATCGAATGATCTCGTCGAATCCATCATCCAGAAATATCCCGATCTGCGCGACGGGTTCTCAGGATATGTGTTCAACAAGATGCGATCCGTCAAGAGCAGAGGCTGACATATCGGAACGATGTGCGACTGGCTTGACCGCATAGTCCGCAACTAACGGTCTCGCTGAGCTTGCGCCACGCTTCGCTTCGCCAGCGAAGAGCAGGAATCGACGATCGCGCTAGAAGCGACGCACGGAACCAGCCCGGCGCATATCACCGAGCGAATCCCGCACGGATCAACTCGGCGCGATCGTTAGCCTTCGGCGTCGAGAACGCCCAACCTCAAAGCCAGACGCCGCCCTGACGCTCGCTCGGTTCCTGTGTCAGGGCATCGAAATCGTGAATCCAGTCCAGATGACGCATCAGGCTGTCACGCCCCTGAAAACGAGCGTTACGCGCCCGCGCCTCGGGCCCGTCCGGCAGATGCAGCACGTCCGCGGTCGTTATCGACGCGTATTGCACCTTGCGCGTGCGGCCCCGACGCAGCCGCTCATACGCCTCCTGCGCCTCCCGCCAGCGTCCCGCGCCGGCCTTCGCCAGTTGCGCGGCCAGAACGACGGCATCTTCGATCGACTGATTGGCGCCTTGCCCGTGATGCGGCACGAGCGCATGCGCGGCATCGCCGATGAGCGTCACGCGGCCTTTGCTCCAGCGTCCGAGCGGAGGCCGATGAAACAGTCCCCAGCGCTGACTGATCGGCACCGCCGTGATCATCTGCACCACGGCCGGATGCCAGTTCCCGAACAGCCGCAATTGCTCGCCTTCACTCGCCGGCGTGACCCAGTCGCGCGACGGCCACGGTGACGGATGACGCTCGACGAGCAGGAAGTTCTGGTCGCCGTCATCGCCGATCGGATAGTGCAGCAGATGACCCTGCGGACCGATCCAGAACTGGATGGCTTCAGGGTCGGGCAGCAGATCCATGCGCCCGGCGGGCACCACGCCGCGAAAGCCCGAGCAGCCTGAATACAGCGCGTCGTCGTAGCCGAGCATCCAGCGCCGCGTAATCGAGCGCGCGCCGTCCGCGCCGATCACCAGATCGGCGTCGATCTGTTTCCCGTTGGCAAAACTCAGACTCACGCGATCCGGATGCTGCACGAGATCGATCAGCCGATGGCCGAGGTTGATACGTTCGAGCCCCACCGCTTCCGACAGCACCGCCTGCAGGTCCGCACGATGCACGCCCCAGTACGAGCCGCCGAACTGCTGCCGATAGCTCGGCTCGCCGCGATGCTCTCCGATGAGCTCGCCGCTGCGCCCATCGCGATAGATCAGCGCGGGAATTTCGGCGCACACGGCGTCGAAGGCCGAACGCAGTCCCATGCGCTCGTAGAAGCGCGTCGCGTTCGCCGACAACGCGACGGCCGCGCCGACTTCGCGAAGCTCGTCGGTCTGTTCGTAAAGCTGTGCATCGACGCCGTGTTCGCGCAACGCGAGCGCGAGCGTGAGGCCGCCGATTCCCGCGCCGACGATGGCGATTTTCAGATCCAACTGTCCCATGATGTGTCTCCGTTTGTCCGAGTGAGCGCCGCATTCGTGCGCCGTGTACGTATTCTCGGGAGCGGAGTTTCATTCCACAATAAAATGGGGTGTATCTGCATCATCACCAGAATCAATGAACGCGAGATAACCGAATCATGGAACTGCGCGACGTCGATCTCAATCTGCTGCTGCTCTTTCAACGTCTGATGCAGGAACGACGCGTCTCTACCGTCGCGGAACAGATGGACATGAGCCAGCCCGGCGTCAGCAATGCGCTCGCCAAGCTGCGTCGCCGGCTCGGTGATCCGTTGTTCGTGCGCGGGCCGGGCGGCGTGGTGCCGACGCCGTTCGCGTTGCGTCTGGCCGAACCGGTCTCGCAGGCGCTCGCGACCCTGCACGCCGCGCTCAATCCCGCGACCGGTTTCGATCCGCTGCGCGCTACGGATACGATGACGATCGGCATGACCGACATCGGCGAGGTCGTCTTTCTGCCGGCGCTGGTCGAACGCCTGTCGCGTGAAGCACCGGGCATCGCGCTGAATACCGTTCGCGAAACCGGCGTCAATCTGAGCGACGAAATGGCCGATGGCCGCGTGGACCTCGCCATCGGTCTGCTGCCGCAACTCAAGGGCGGCTTTTATCAGCGCCGCTTGTTCGATCAGCGCTATGTGTGTCTCTTCAGACGCGGCCACGCGCTGGAGGATGCGCCGCTCACGCTCGCGGCCTGGCGGGAAGCCGAGCATCTGGTCGTGGTGTCGGCTGGCACCGGGCACGGTCAGGTCGAAGACTGGCTGAAGCGTCGCGGCGTGCAGCGCCGGGTGCGGTTGACGGTGCCGCATTTCATGAGCGTCGGCTATATCCTGCAACGCACCGACCTGATCGCCACGGTGCCCGAGCGACTGGCCCAGCAACTGGCTCAGCCGTTCTCGCTCAGCCTGCGCGCGTTGCCTTCGACGCTGCCCGCTGCGCCGATCCATCTGCTCTGGCACGCGCGCGTGCAGCAGGACGAAGGCAATCGCTGGCTGCGCGGCGTGGTGATCGATCTGTTCGCGGACTCAGCGAAAAACGCAGGCCAAACCGATTTGCGCTAGCCTGTCCGACTCATCTTCAACTTTCACCACACGCTCATGTCTCGCCCTCTCCAAATCGACTTTGTCTCCGATATCGCCTGCCCGTGGTGCGCCGTCGGTCTGTCTTCCCTGCAACGCGCGCTGGAGCGCCTCGGCGATACCGTCGATGCCCGCATCACGTTGCATCCGTTCGAACTGAATCCGGACATGGGCCCGCAAGGCGAGCGCATCGTCGATTATCTGGGCCGCAAGTATGGCCGCACGCCGGAGCAGATCCGCGAGACGCAGGCGATGATCCGCGAGCGCGGCGCGCAGGAAGGCTTCGATTTCGGCGAACGCAACTGGGTGTACAACACGTTCGATGCGCATCGGCTGCTGCACTGGGCGGGCATCGAAGGCAAGCAACTGCCGCTCAAGCTCGCGCTCTTGCGCGCGTATCACGGCGACGGCAAGGATACGAGCGATCCGGACGTGCTCATCGAAGCGGCCCGAAGCGTCGGTCTCGATGGCGAAGCGGCGCGCGCGGTGCTGGAAAACGGAACCTATGCCGATGAAGTGCGGGCCGAGGAGCGCGAGGTGCAGCAACTCGGCATCCAGTCCGTGCCCGCGATCATCTTCGACCAGAAGTATCTCGTGAGCGGCGGCCAGCCTTCCGAAGCGTTCGAGCAGGCGATCCGCAAGATCATCGACGAGAAGGGTTGAAGGGCAGGGACGCGACGGCCTTCAGTGCAGCGTGAGCCCGCCCGTCGGACTGAGCGTCGCGCCGGTGAGATAAGCGGACTCGTCTGAAGCGAGAAACGCCACCACGCGTCCGATGTCCGCCGGCGCCGCGACGCCGAGCGGGCAACCCGCGACGATCTTCTCGTACTGTCGGCGATGCTGCTCCGACACCTTGCCGTCCTCGCCGAACACCGCTTCCCACGACGGACTGTCGCGCACGACCGTGACGCACACGCAATTCACGCGGATGCGGTCGCGCGCCAGTTCTTTCGCTATCACCTTGCTTGCGCGGATCAGCCCGCCGGCAAACGTCGCGACGGCGGTTTGCCCCGGCGTCGGCACGCGGCCGCCCTCCGATGTCAGGAAGATCACGCTGCCGCCGCCCCGCGCGCGCATGTAGGGCAGCGCCGCCTGCACGGGAAAGAGCTTCGCGCAGGTGTTCTCCGCGACGACGGCCGCCACGCGCGCCAGATCGATATCGCCGAACGGGCCGCGCACTTGCGGCGAGCGGGCTTCGTCGTCGTTGCCGCCCGCGTTCGCCACGATGATGTCGATGCCGCCGAATCTGCGCGCGGTCTCTTCGGCGAGCGCGGACATATCGGCGCTGGATCGCACGTCGCCCGCGATGAAGCCTGCCGTTGCGCCGGCCTGCCGCATTTCCGCGAGCACGGCTTCGGCCTTCGCCGCGCTGCGCCCGCTGATCACGACGACGGCGCCGCGCGCGGCGAGCTGCAACGCGATGCCCTTGCCGATGCCGCCCGTGCCGCCCGTGACGATGGCCACTTTTCCTTCCAGATCGCTCATTGCATTGCGCCCTCGATGATTTGACGAGTCCTCTCGTGCCGATCATCACGTTAGGCGCGCAACGCTTGCCCCGGCAACTGCAATGTTTCGAACCGGCGCTTCGCATAATCCGAACGACATGCCGCGCCGCAATTCGACAGCACCGAATACCCGATTCGAAAACCGTCACTAGGTCTGAAAATTTCGCGTGCCTATATTGGGACGGCTCACTCGATGAGCCCATCAGCGGACATTCGAATAATCCGACACAGGAGACGATGTGAACCTATCTTCAAGACCGCCGCGAAGCAGTCTGTTCGTGGTCATGCTGTGCTTTCTTACGATTGCAGTCGATGGCTACGATCTCATCGTCTACGGTGCGACCATCCCGCGCCTGCTCGAAGAACCCGGCTGGAATCTGAGTCCCGCGAGCGCGGGGATGATCGGCAGTTGGACGCTCGCCGGCCTGATGGTCGGCTTGCTCGGCGCAGGTCCGCTGTCCGATCGCATCGGGCGGCGCAAGCTCATGATGGCGGGCGTGTTGTGGTTCTCGCTCGGTTCGCTGCTCTGCGCGATCGCGCATTCGCCGCAGGCGCTCGGCATCGCGCGTTTCGTGACCGGAATCGGGCTCGGCGGCGTGGTGCCGTCGGCGGTGGCGCTCACGATCGAATACGCGCCCCGTAGCCGCCGGCAACTCTACAGCGCGATCGCGTTGACGGGCTATCCGGTCGGCGGCGTGATCTGCGCGCTGCTCGCCATCGCGATGCTGCAAGAGCAGGGCTGGCGTGTGCTCTACGGGCTCGGCGCGCTCTACGTGTTCATTCTGCCGGTCATGTTCTTCTACCTGCCCGAGTCGGCGAGCCATCTTCTGGACCGTGGCCGCACCGATGAAGCGCGCGCACTCGCTGCGCGCTACGCAATCGACCTCGACGAAATCGCACGCGACGAAGAGGAACATCGCCGGTCGCGCGTCGCGGCGTCGGGCGCGCGGGGGTATCGGCTGCTGACATCGCCCGAATTCCGCGCCGCGTTGCTGCTGTTCGCGCTGATGTGCTTCTGCGCGCAACTCGTCGTCTATGGCCTCAACGCATGGCTGCCCCAGTTGATGCGCAAGTCGGGCTATCCGCTGGGCTCATCGCTGCAGTTCCTTCTCGTGATGCAATTCGGCGCCGTGGTGGGCAACCTGATCGGTTCGTGGCTCGCCGATCGCTTCGGTTCGAAGCGCGTGCTCGTGCCGTATTTCCTCATCTGCTCGATCTCGCTGCTCGTGCTCAGCCAGAAGCCGGATCACACCTGGCTCATGCTGGCGGTGTTCGGCGCGGGCCTCGGGTCGATCGGCTCATCGACGCTCGTCTATGGCTTTATCGGCGCATATTTTCCGGCCTCGTGCCGCGGTTCCGCGATCGGCGCCGCGCAGGGTCTCGGGCGCATCGGCTCGATTCTCGGACCGATGATCGGCGGATGGGTGCTCGGCTCGAACCTCGGCCATCACTGGAACTTCTATGCGTTCGCGATTCCCGCCGTGATGGCCGCCGGCGTCGTCACGCTGATACCGAAGGCCACGCAATACGACGTACCCTATGCGCAAGCGAAGAGCACGTGAGCGGAGACGACCGATATGGAAAACGCACGAGGGCCGCTCGCGGGCATTCGCATCGTCGAGCTGGGCGGTGTGGGTCCGGCGCCGTTCTGCTGCATGCTGCTGGCGGATCTGGGCGCGGATATCGTCCGCATCGACAGGCCGCCGGGCTATGACGGCGGCGCGCCGGTGGAACATCGCTTCAATCTGCTGCATCGCGGACGTCGCAGTGCGGCGCTCGATCTGAAGAAGCGGGAAGCCACGGACGCCGTCCTGAAGCTGGTCCGCTCAGCCGATGCGCTCATCGAAGGCTTCCGGCCGGGCGTCGCGGAAAAGCTCGGGCTGGGACCGGATGCGTGCCTCGCCGCGAATCCCGCGCTCGTCTATGGACGGATGACCGGCTGGGGGCAGGACGGGCCGCTCGCGCAGGCGCCGGGACACGACATCAACTACATCTCGCTCACCGGCGTGCTGCATTCGGTGGGGCGCGCGCAGGGCGGTCCCGCGATTCCGCTGAACCTCGCGGGCGATTTCGGCGGCGGTTCGCTGTATCTCGCGCTGGGCGTGGTATCGGCGCTGCTCGAACGGCAGCGCTCGGGCAAGGGTCAGGTGATCGACGCGGCGATGGTCGACGGCTCCGCATCGCTGATGACGCTCTTCTACGGCTTGCGCGCGGGCGACTACTGGCGCGATGAGCGGGGCGTCAATCGGCTCGACTCGGGGGCGCCCTGGTACAACGTGTACGAGACCAAGGACGGGCGCTGGCTAAGCCTCGGATCGAACGAGGCGCGTTTCTGGCGCAATACGCTGGCGCTGCTGGACTTGCGCGAAGACGATATGCCCGCTCAGCACGACCGCGCGCAATGGCCCGCCGTGCACGCGATATTCGCCGCGCGTTTTCGCACCCGCACGCGCGATGAATGGTGCGCGCTCGCGCAAGGGCGCGAGGTGTGCATCGCGCCTGTGCTGTCGATGGCCGAAGCGCCGGATCATCCGCATTTGCGCGCGCGCGAGACGTTCGTCGAGAACGATGGCGTCATGCAACCCGCGCCCGCGCCGCGCTTTTCCCGCACGCCGGGCGCGATCCAGCGGCCGCCGCCCGCGCCCGGCGAGAACACCGACGACGTGCTTGCCGATTGGGGCTTCACGCCTGAGGAGCTGAGCGCATTGCGCGAGGCCGGCGCGATCGTCTGAGCCCGTTTCGTTGCAGCCTGCAAACAGCGCCGGAGGGCGCTGTTTGCGTTTCCGCGCACGCGAAACACGCTTCGACATCATCGAAACCGGGCTTCGAAAAACGCCAGTTGGATCGCGGTCTGCATCGCTCTAACCTGCAAATACCGATACATCGGTCATTCAACGAGGAGCAAGAAGACATGCCCGCAAACTTTCTGGACGAGTCGCAAACGATGTGGCTCGACACCGTCAACAAGTTCATGGACAACGAGATCACCGTCGACTACGTGCGCAAGTGCGACATGGAACGACAGTATCCGTACGAAGCCTACGAGAAGATCGCGCAGCAGGGATGGCTCGGCATTCTGATTCCGGAAGAAGCGGGCGGCTCGGGCGGCGACATTTTCGATTACTCGCTGATGGCCGAAGGTCTCGGCAAGTTCGGCTTCGACTTCGCGTGCTCGGTGCTCGTGCCGACCTTCACGGCGATGAACATCATCAAGTTCGGCACGCCGGAACAGAAAGCGCGTTACGTGAAGCCCTTCATCGAAGGCAAGATCCGCTTCTCGGTGTCGATCTCCGAGCCGGACGCGGGTTCCGATGCCGCCAACACGAAGACGCGCGCGCGTCGCGACAGCAACGGCGACTGGATCGTGAGCGGCCAGAAGCTCTGGTGCAGCGGCGCGGCGGCGAAGGACACGACCATCGCGATGCTGGTGCGTACCGGCAACGACGACAAGCACGGCGGCCTGTCCGTGCTGCTGATTCCGAACGACACCAAGGGCGTCGTCATCAACAAGCTGCCGACGCTTTCGCGTCACGCGACGGGCACCACCGAAATCTTTCTCGACGAAGCGCGCGTGCCCGGCGATGCGCTGCTCGGCGATGTCGGCCAGGGCTGGAAGATCATCACCGAGCATCTGGAGCTGGAACGCTGCGCGGTCGCGGCGGCCTACACCGGCAACGCGCAACAGGCCGTGACCGCGGCCACGCGCTACGCGCACGAGCGCATCCAGTTCAGCAAGCAACTGTACGAGTTCCAGGTGATCCGCCACATGCTGGCCGATTGCCAGACCAAGGTCGATGCCGCGCGCCTGCTTTGCTATCGCGCTGCGCAAATGGCCGCCGCGCACTTGCCGTGCAGCCGCGAAGTGTCGATGGCCAAGCTCTACGGCTCCGAGACGCTCAAGGAATGCGCACTCACCGGCATGCAGGTGCTGGGCGGCTACGCGAACCTGCCCGAGGCCGACATGGAGCGCTATCTGCGCGAGAGCATTCAGTCGACCATCGGCGGCGGCACGTCGCAGATTCAACGCACGATCATCGCGAAATCGATGCGTCAGTGAACCCCTCGAAAATCACACAGGAGATATCGATGAGCGTCGTCAATAACAGCGTCAACGTGCCGTGGGACGAACTGGAGATCGGCCAGAAATTCCGCTCGGCGGGCCGCACGGTGACCGAAAGCGATGTGGTCATGTTCTGCATGTTCACCGGCAACTGGATCGAGATTCACTCGAACACCGAATACGCATCGAAGACGCGCTGGGGCGAGCGCCTCGTGCAGGGCATGCTGACCTTCTCGCTGCTCTCGGGCCTGCTGCAGTTCGGCCCGGCGATTCAGGCGAACTACGGCGTCGACAAGATGCGCTTTCTCAATCCGGTGAAGATCGGCGACACCGTTTATGTGAGCGCGGAAGTCATCGGCAAGAAGGAGAAGGACGACAAGTACGGCGTCGGCTCGTTTCTGATCAAGGCGTTCAACCAGCGCGGCGAAGTCGTGCAGCGCAGCGAATGGAGCCTTCTGATGATGAGAACGCGCGCCGATCTCGACGCGCTCGTCGCCGGATCGCAGCCCGAGCTTCAGGACTGAGGAGAGCGAGCATGACGCCTCAACCCGTCGCGGCGATCGTCGGAATGGGCGATGCGTATGCATCGCTCGCGAATCGCAAGGACCCGTTGCAGCTCGCGGCCGAAGCCACGCACAACGCACTCGCCGACGCGGGCATCGGTCGCGATCAAGTCGATGCCGTGTTCACCGGCCGCTCGCCGTGGGCCGACAAGCGCTCGCAGTGGAGCAACATCTTCATCTCGCACATGCAGATGCCGGTGACCATCACGAGCGAAGTGACGATGCACGGCGCGGGGCTGACATCGACCATCGCCATCGCGTCGCAGATGATCGCGGCCGGCCGCGCGGAGTACGTGCTGTGCCTGCAAAGCGATGCGACCGAGCTTTTCGTCGATGCCGTCGCGATGGGCGCCGAAGCCGACGCCGATCCGCAGTTCGAGATTCCGTACGGCCCGACCATTCCCGCGCTGTATGCGCAGGCCGCGTGCCGATACTTTCACGAGTTCGGCATCACGGAAGACGACCTCGCCGATGTCGTGATCGCGAATCAGCGCTGGGGGCGGCATCATCCGCACGCGGCGAAGGCGAAGTTCGGCGAGATCGATCGCGCGAAGGTTTTGAGTTCGCCGTATGTCGCCTCGCCGCTGCGCCGCTGGATGTGCTCGACCTGGGGCGGCGGCACGGGCGGCGCGCTCATCGTGACATCGCCGGACAACGTGAAGGACGCACGCGATCCCGTCTACGTGCTCGGCTACGGATCGGCGAGCACGCACGAGTATCTGACCGATCGCATGAACATGCGCCGCTGCAAGTTCGAAGGCCTCGGCGCGTTCCCGAATCTCACGCACACCGCGACGGCCGAAGCGGCGCGTCAGGCCTATGCGATGTCCGGCCTCACGCCATCGGATATCGACATGACGCAGATCTCCGTCAACTTCGCGCACATGGGGCCGATCGTGATGGAAGACCTCGGCTTCGCGAAGAAGGGACGCGGCATCGATTTGTATCGCGAGGGCCGCACCGGCATCGACGGCGATCTGCCGACCGATACCAACGGCGGCTGGCTCTCGTTCGGGCAGCCGGGCATTTCCTGCAACATGGACAGCATCGTCGAGGCGATCCGCCAGTTGCGCGGCACGCCGCTCGGCCTCGCCGCGAGAAACCGTCCGAAGACCGTGCTGGTGCAGGGCGCGGGCGGCATGCTGGCGGCGGGCGCCGTGCTGATGCTGTCGTCCACGACCTGAGAGAACGCACATGACAGAAGCCATTTCGGCGCAGGGCTGGCCGCAACCCTACCGCCTTCCGGATGCCGAACCGTACTGGGCCGCGCTCGCCGGGAACGAACTCACGTTTCAGCGCTGCGCCGGCTGCGTGCAGGCCGTGTGGCCCGCGCATTCGTACTGCCCGCATTGCGGTTCGCAATCGCTCGGCTGGGAACGCTCGCAAGGGCGCGGCGAAGTCTGGTCGCACAGCACGATCATGCGCGGCCCGACGCCCGTGTGGGCATCGATCACGCCGTACACAGTCGGCTTCATCAAGATGGACGAAGGCTACTATCTGTTCTCGCAGATCGATGCCGAACCGGACGCCGTGCGCATCGGCGAGCGCGTGACGATGCGCATCGTCGAGCGCGGCGCGCAGAAGATGCCGGTCTTCGTCCTGTCCGACCGATAACGAACAAGCTGGAGGAGACGTCATGGCAGGACCACTCGACGGCGTGCGCATTCTCGATCTCACGTCGAATTTCATGGGGCCGTACGCATCGCTTCTGCTCGCCGACATGGGCGCGGACGTGTGCAAGATCGAATCCCGCGAAGGCGACACGACGCGCGGCGTCGGACCGTGCAGGCATCGCGGCATGAGCGCGATCTTCCTGCATCTGAACCGCAACAAGCGCAGCATCGTGCTCGACCTGAAACACGAGCGCGGCGCGGCGGCGCTGCAACGCATGATCCGGCAGGCCGATGTAGTGATCTACAGCCTGCGGCCCGCATCGATGGCGCGGCTTGGCATCGCATACGAGGATGTGCGCGAGGTGAATCCGCGCATCGTGTATTGCGGTGCGTTCGGCTTCGGGCAGAACGGCCCGTATGCGGATCGCCCGGCTTACGACGATCTGATTCAGGCCGGCGTCGGCATGCCGGTGCTGCAGGCGCGCAAGAGCGGCGAGCCCGAATACGTGGCGACGGCGATCGCGGATCGAGTCGTCGGCATGGCATTGTGCTCGGCGGTATCGATGGCGCTGTATCGACGAGAGAAGAGCGGCGTCGGTCAGGAAGTCGAGGTGCCGATGTTCGAAACCTTTGCGCACTTCGTGATGGGCGATCATCTCTACGGCCATACCTTCGTGCCGCCGATCGGCGACTGGGGCTACGCACGCATGATGAACGGCGACCGCCGTCCGTATCGCACGCTGGATGGCTATATCGGCGTGAACGTCTATGCCGATCATCACTGGCGACGCTTCTTCGTGCTGAGCGGGCATCCGGAGATGGCCGACGATCCGCGCTACGCCGACATCCACGGCCGCACGCAGCATATCGCCGATCTGTACGCGTATCTCGCGCGCACCTTCGAAACGAAGACGACCGCGCAGTGGATGAAGCTGCTGGTGGAAGCGGACATTCCCGTCATCGAGATGAACACGCCCGCGACGCTGCTCGACGATCCGCACATGAAGCAGATCGGCTTCTTTGAAGAGCAGGAGCATCCGTCGGAAGGCAGGCTGCGCGGCATCGGCATTCCCCAGCGATGGAGCGAGAGCGCGCCCGCGTTGCGTCATCCCGCGCCGCGCCTCGGGGAACACACCGAGCAGTTGCTGGACGAATACGGTTTTTCGCGCGACGAGATCGAAGCAATCCTGCTGTCCGGCGGCGCGTGGGCCGCGCAACGGGCACAACCGGAGAACGAACATGCTACGTGACCTGCCTTTGTCGGGCGTCGTGGTGGTGGAGTTGAGCGACAGCGCGTCCGCGCCGTTCAGCGGCCGCATTCTTGCCGCGCTCGGCGCCGAAGTGTGGAAGGTCGAGCGGCCGAGCGGCGATTCCTCGCGCGGCTGGGGGCCGAGCACATGGAAGGGCAGCGGCGCCGCGTTTCATGCGATCAACCGGGGCAAGCGCTGCATCAGCATCGATATCAAGGATCAGGCGCAGCTCGGGATGCTGCATCAGCTCATCGCCGAACATGCCGATGTGTTCATCCATAACCTGCGGCCGGGCACGAGCGCGGGCTACGGCCTCGACGCCGACAGCCTGCGCGTGACCAAGCCCGAACTGGTCCATTGCGAGATCGGCGCGTTCGGACACACCGGTCCGCTCAACGATCTGCCCGGCTACGATCCGCTGATGCAGGCGTTCTCCGGCATCATGAGCATCACGGGCGAGGAAGGGCAGTCGCCGGTGCGCGCGGGTGTGTCCATCGTCGATTTCGGCACCGGGATGTGGGCCGTGATCGGCATTCTCGCGGCGCTCTACCGGCGACAGGCGAAGCATTGCGGCGCGAGCGTCAGCAGCTCGCTGCTGGAGACGGCGATCGCGTGGATGTCGGTCGGCATCGCCAATTACAGCGCCGACGGCGAACTCGGCGCACGGCACGGCTCGGGCGTCGCGTTCATCGTGCCGCATCGGGCTTATCCGACGGCGGACGGCTATCTGATCATCAGCGCCGCCAACGATGCGCTCTTCGCGAAGCTGTGCGCCGCGCTCGATCATCCCGAATGGGCGCGCGACGAGCGCTTCGCGACCAACGCGGCGCGGCTGAAGTATCGCGCGGAGATCGACGGCCTGATCGGCGCGCGGCTCGCGCGGGAAACGCGCGCGTTCTGGCAGGCGCGCCTGCAGGCGGCGGGCCTGCCGGTCGCGCCGGTTCAGACCACCGACGAACTCGTGCATCACGCGCAGACGAAGGCGCTCGGCATCATCGAAACGCCGCCGGACGATGAGATCGGTCTGGTCGGGCTGCCGCTGTCGTTCGAAGGCAAGCGGCCGCCGCCCTTGCACGCGGCGCGGGATATCGGCGCGGACAACGACCGGCTGGAGGCCTTGCTGAAAGTTCACCAGTAGAAAGCGCCTGTAAAGAGCGCACAATGAGCGCATCGGCGATGCGCGAGAGGAGACATGGGAACCTTCAACCGGCTTCACCTGATCCGTCAGGTCGATCTGTTCACGCTCAAGCTCTTTCTTTCCGCGGTCGAGGAACAACAGATCGGCCTCGCCGCGATCCGCGAGAACATCGCCGCATCGACGGCGACCAAGCGCATTCAGGACCTCGAGGACATCGCCGGCGTCAAGCTGCTCGAACGCAGCCCGAAAGGCGTCGTCGCGAGTCCGGCGGGCAACGTGCTCGCGCGCTATATCCGCACGATTTTCGGCAGTCTCGAAGACATGCGCGCCGAGATCGCCGCGTTCACGGAAGGCATGCAGGGCGAGTTGACGGTCGCGTCGGCGCGTTCTGTGTACGTGCCGTTTCTGTCGCGCGAGCTGGGCGAGTTCAGCCGCGAATATCCGCTCGTGCATCTCGTGCTGCACGAACTCGAAAACGCCGAGATCATTCACGCCGTGTCGCGTGGCGAGGCGGATATCGGGCTTTTCGCGGCGGCGCACGAGCTGGATCTCGGCGGCGTCGATGTCACGCCGTATCGGCATGACCGGATGGTCGTGGTCGTGCCGCAAGGGCATCCGCTGAGCGCGCATTCGAGCGTCACGTTCAAGGAATTGCTGCCGGAACAACTCGTCACCGTCGATGCGATGCTCGGCGCGTTTCGCGCGGCCGCGCGCCGTCTCGGCACGGAATTCGAGCCGCGCCATTGCGTGCGCAGCGCGGGCGTCGCGATCAGTCTGGTGCAGGCGGGTCTCGGCGTGACCGTGCAGCCCGAATGCTTTCTCGGCCACGAACTGCTGAACCGCGTTTCGGTGATCGAACTGGCGGAGCCGTGGGCCGTGCGCAGGATTCATATCGCGACGCCGCGCGGCCGCAGCCCGAGTCCGACCACGCGCGCGCTGATGCAGCAATTGCTCGATCAGCCGCGCGACGAATCAACGCGCCACGACGACGCGCAATGACGCGTCGCGTGCTTCCCGCTCCAGCGCTTCACGATGATCGGGATGCGCGACATCGATCATGCGCGAGAGACGCTGCGCGAGCGACAGTCCGCGCAGGTCGGCCACGCCGTATTCCGTGACGATCACGCACGCGTCGCTGCGCGGGATCGTAGCGGGTCCGGCGAGTCGCGCGACGATGCGGCTGTGTTTGCCCGCGGTCGACGGCATCGCGATGATCGGCACGCCGCCACGGCTCGCCTGCGCCGCGCGCAGAAAATCGCCGGCGCCGCCGACCGCGCCGACATACGTTCCCGCCGCGACTTCCGCGTTCACCTGCCCGGTCAGATCGACTTCGACGGCGGAATTGATCGCGACGAAACGATCGAATCTCCGCAGCACGTTCGCGTCGTGCGTGTACTCGGTGCCGCGCAGTTCCAACGCGGGATTGCGATGCGCGAACCGGCGCACGCGCGCCGAGCCGATGATGACGCCGCCCACGCAGACGCCCGCATCGATCGCCTTCCTGGCGTTCGTGACGACGCCCGCTTCGCATAGCGTCGCGATGCCGTCGCCGATGCTGCCCGTGTGCACGCCGAGATCGCGGCGGTCCATCAGTTGCGAGAGCACCGCGTCGGGAATGGCGCCGATGCCGGTCTGCAAGGTCGCGCCGTCTTCGATGAGACTCGCCACGTTTTTCCCGATGGCAATTTCGACAGGACCCGGCGCGCTCGCGGGTGGATTTGCAAACGCGGCATCCGATTCGACGAGCAGATCGAAGTCCGATTCGCGCAGATAGGGCCCGCCATGCGTCCAGGGCACGTCGCGATTCACTTCGCCGATGATCGTGCGCGCGCCCTTCAACGCTTCGACCAGATATTCGCGCGCGAGGCCGAGCGAATGGCGCCCGAGCGCATCGGGCGGCGATACCTGAAGCATGACGACATCGACACGCAAGGCACCGCTCTGCACGAGTTGCGGAAGCTGCGAATAGTGCGCGGGAAGAATGTCGAGCACGCCCGCGCGCGCGAGCGTCCGGTTGGCGCCGCTGCCGCAGTACGCCAGAAAGTCGAAGGCGTCGGCGTGTTCGGGCGCGAGCACGTCAGAGAGGCCGATGCCGAGAAAGAGCCGCACACGCCCGATGCGATGCCGCTCTTCGACGAGCGCGCGCATCAGCGTGACGGGTTCGGCGTGGGACTGGCCCCACATGACGGTATCGCCGGGGCGGATCAGCGCGGAGAGATTCATGTCGGCGTGTGATGGTCGGGCCATAAGCGCTTCACGAGATCGCGCGTCGCGCCGTAGGCATGGCAACTGTCGATCTTGACGGGCTTGCCGTCGCTGTTGCGGTCGTTCAATGCCGATGGCCGCAGTCCCACCATCGTCTGGAATGCGGTGCTCGCGAGCGGGCTGAGCAGTTCCTTCAGATGCGTGCACGTGTCGCACGATGGCAGACGCTTGCGCACCTCGCTGTTCCAGCCCGCGCCGATGCGCAGGCCGATCAGCGCGCGAAGCGAATCGCCGCCGCCGGGGCACGTATCGTAGGGATGCGCGCGGATGAATGTGCGCACGTCGCGTACGATCATGTCCGCGTCGAAGATGAGCGTCACGCCCATGTCGTGAATCGGCGTATGGCTGCGTGCCGTGCGCGCGCCGCCGGGCGGCGTGAAATCGTGCGACTTGGAATCGATGAGAATCGCGCTCGCTTCGAACAGCCCATCGCCGCGCCGGTATCCGCGCATGTCGATCTGGCGATGATGAATCTCTTCGCGCTTGACGTCGTCGTGTGGAATCGTCATGGGTTCGCCTCGTATGCTGTTCTCACGATAAGCGGCTTCTTCATGCGATGTCCACGCCAGGAGCGCGCGTGTTCCGTAGTTTGAAAGCGTCTCGCGGATATTGAACGAGGGCATTACCCGATGGTGGCCTGACCGAACAAGCGATAGGGTAACAAACGTTAGGTAAATGATGGCGATGCGATCGGCCTATCCGTACATTGCAAAGCGCTCACAGCCGAACGATCGTTCGGCGCACACTGTTTGAACGGCATTTCGCAGGGAAAATGAGCCTTCCAAAGTACGGAACACATTCGCCAACCGGTTGACGTTCTCGACGCGAAAACCTGTAATCGAGAGCATGAAGAAGGAGTGAATCATGTCGACGCAGCCGAGCCGCAGTGCCGGAACACATCAGACGCGTTGGGATTCGGCGCTGTCGGACAGCGCGCATGCGTCGCGCGAGCAGACGGGCGCGGCGATGGTCGTGCCGCTCGCCCGCAGCCTCGCGATACTCGGCGCGTTCACGCCGCAGGAGCCGTGGCTCGGCAATCAGGAAATCGTCTTCGAAACAGGCATTCCCGCGCCGACCGTGTCGCGCATGGTGCGTTCGCTGGTGGCGCTCGGGTATCTGCATTATTCGCCGGCGCAGCGCAAATACCGGCTCGCGGCATCCGTTCTTTCGCTCGGCTATGCGGCCATCGCGCATTCGAGCGTGCAGCGCCTCGCGCGCCTCGAAATGCAGTCTTTCGCCGATGCGAGCGGAACCTACGTCGTGCTCGCCGCGCGTGACCGTCTCGATGTGATCGTCCTCGAAACATGCGCGAGCAAGCCCGCGACGATCGATCTCGAACTTCATGCGGGCGCGCGGCTGCGCATCGCGTCATCGCCGATGGGCTGGGCGCTGCTCGCCGCGCTGCCCGAACTCGAACGCTTCTATCTGCTCGGAAATGTCGAGCGCAGGGCGGGGCGAGACTGGCCGCATTTGCGGCGGCGCATCAGCGAAGGCATTTCGCAGACGCATAACGCGGGCTATTGCACGTCGCTCGGCGAATGGGAGCCGGATCTCGCGATCGTCGCGGCGCCGCTCGTGATTCGCGATCAGACGCCGCTCGTGCTGGCGTGCATCGGGCCGAGCGCGAAGCTCGGGCGCGCGCGCGTCGAACGTGAACTCGGGCCGCGTCTCGTGGCGGCGGCGCAGCATCTGCAGGAGCAGGTGCTTTTCGACGATTGAGGCGACGATGACCACCCCAGCCGATACCACGCCCGTCACGCTAACCGTCGAACGCGGGCTCGAAGTGTTGCGCGCGTTTCGCGCCGATCGTGCGCCTCTGTCGAACGCGGAACTCGTGCGCCGCACCGGTTTTCCGAAAGCGACGGTGTCGCGCATCACCGCAACGCTGATCCGCATCGGCTTTCTGCGGCGCGTGAGCGGCGGGCGGCAGTTCGAGCTGAGCGCGGGCGCGTTGAGCATCGGGCATGCCTATCTCGAAGCGAGCCCCGTCACGCGTCTCGTCAATCCGTTTCTTCAGACGCTCGCCGACAAGCTGGAACTGTGCGTCGCGCTCGCGGTGCCCGATCATCTCGACATGCTGTATATCGCGTGCAGGACGAGCGCGCGGATCGCGACCTTGCGGCTCGGCGTCGGCACCTTGCTGCCGATGGAAACGACCTCGGTCGGGCGCGCGCATCTGTACGCGCTGCCCGAATCGCAACGCCGCGAACGCATCGCCGCGATTCTCGCGACGCCGGGCAAGAACGCCGACATCGTGCGCAAGAATCTCGACACCGCGTTCGAGGACCTGCGCACGACGGGCGTTTGCATGGCGGTCGGCGAATATCAGCGCAATGCGTATGGCATCGCGTTGCCGCTGACAGTGGGACGCACGCGCACGCTGATGTCGCTCAACTGCGGCGCGGTCGAACTCGAACCCGACATGACCGCGATCCGCAAGCGCGCCATTCCCGCGCTTCACGCGGCAGGGCACAGGCTTACCGAACTGCTCGCGGATGTCGATTGCGAGCCGTGATTCCGTACTTCGGAATCCGCTTCCGACTCACGCGCGAGACAGCACGCAGCAGAGCCGGTTTCGACGTACGGAACAACGCGGCGCATCGCGTTGACGCTATCGGTCGCGGTCGTCACGATGGATTCAACGAATTCCAGAGAGAAAGGAAGAATCCATGTCGGAGCCTGTGAAGTCCAACGTGTCTTATGCGTCGTATGGCGTGCTCGCATTCGATCGTCCCGCGCGCGGCGTGCTGCGCATCACGCTGAATCGCCCCGAACGGCTCAACGCGCTCGACGCGCGCGGCCACGACGAACTCGCGCGCGTCTGGCGCGATGTCGATGAAGACGCGGAAACGAGCGCCGTGATCCTGTGCGGCGCGGGCCGCGCGTTCTCGGCGGGCGGCGACTTCGACATGGTCGAGGAAATGATCGACTCCTTCGATGCGCGCGTGCGCGTGTGGCGCGAATCGAAGGATCTGGTCTACAACATCATCAACTGCTCGAAGCCGATCGTCTCGGCGATACACGGATCGGCTGTCGGCGCGGGGCTGGTCGCGGCGCTGCTCGCGGATATATCGGTTGCGGCGCGTTCCGCGAGACTCGTCGACGGGCATACGCGCCTCGGCGTCGCAGCCGGCGATCATGCGGCGATCATCTGGCCGCTCCTGTGCGGCATGGCGAAGGCGAAGTATCACCTGATGCTGTGCGAGCCGGTGAGCGGCGAGAAGGCGGAACAGATCGGTCTCGTATCGCTCGCCGTGGACGATGCCGAGCTTCAGGACACCGCGCTTTCCATCGCCACGCGCCTCATGAACGGCGCGCCTTCGGCGGTGCGGCTGACCAAGTACGCGCTGAACAACTGGCTGCGTCAGGCGGGCCCCACATTCGATGCATCGCTCGCGCTGGAGATGTTCGGCTTCGGCGGCGCGGAAGTGCGCGAAGGCGTGGCGTCGTTCCGCGAGAAGCGCGCGCCCGCGTTCCCGGTGACCACGCCGGTTTCGCCCGCACGCAGCGCCTGAGAGGACGACACGACATGGCCAAGGTTCTTCAAGGCATTCGCGTCCTCGATTTCGGGCGCTATATCGCAGGGCCTTTTTGCGCGGCGCTGCTCGCGGATTTCGGCGCTGAAGTGATCCGCGTCGATCGCGTCGGCGGCAGCGAAGACCGCTTCGTCATGCCGGTCACGGAAAGCGGCGAGGGCGCGTTCTTTCTGCAATCGAACCGCAACAAGCGTTCGATCACGCTCGATATCGATCATCCTCAGGGCCGCGAGGTCGTGAAGCGGCTGATTCGCGACGCCGACGTCGTCATCGCCAACATGCCGCCCGCGACGCTCGCCAATCTCGGCCTCGATTACGAGTCGCTGTGCGCGATCAAACCGGACATCATTCTCACGGCGTCGTCCGCGTTCGGATCGCATGCGGATGCGGCGAATCGCGTCGGTTTCGATGGCGTCGGCCAGGCGATGAGCGGCGCGGTCTACATGTCGGGCACGCCGGAAAGCCCGGCCAAGGCGATGGTGCCGGTCGTCGATTTCGCGACCGCGCTGTCGTGTGCGCTCGGCACCGTGATGGCGCTTTACGAGCGGCGCACGAGCGGCAAGGGGCAGGTGGTCGAGGCGTCGTTGCTGCAAACCGCGCTGATGTTCGCGAGCGGCGCGCTGATCGAGGAAGCGGTGCTCTCCATCGACCGGCAGGCGACCGGCAATCGCAGCCCGATACACGGACCGTCCGACATCTTCCGCACGCGCGATGGATGGATCATCGTGCAGGTGATCGGGCAGCCGCTTTTCAGGCGCTGGGTGCGCATGATCGGCGATCCCGCGCTGATGGACGATCCGCGTTTCACCGACGACCTGCGGCGCGGCGAAAACGGCGCGGCGCTGAGCGAGATGATGTCGGCGTGGTGTGCGTCGCGCACGCGCGAGGAAGCGCTCGCCGCGCTCGAAGCGGCGCGCATTCCCGCAGGCCCCGTCTATTCGCCGCGCGAGGCGCTCGACGATCCGGCGATCCACGCTTCGCATGCGTTCGACTGGGTGGATTATCCGGGGCTTGCGCGCAAGGCGCCGATCGTCGTATCGCCGGCGATGCTGTCGCGCACGCCGCCTTCGATCGAATCGCGGCCGCCGACCATCGGCGAGCACACGACGGAGATCCTGCACGAAGCCGGCTACGGCGACGCGCAAATTCAGGCGCTGCGCGAACTCGGCGTGGCGTGAAGTCTTCATGTATCGGGAAGTCGAAGCTCATGTCTCAAACGAATGTCCTCGAACAATACGGTCCACGCGAATCGATGGACTACGACGTGGTGATCGTCGGCGGCGGACCGGCCGGATTGTCCGCCGCGATTCGACTCAAGCAGCGCGCGGCGGAGCGGGGCGTCGAACTCGGCGTCTGCGTGCTGGAGAAAGGCTCGGAGATCGGCGCGCATATCCTGTCGGGCGCGGTGATGGACCCGCGCGCGCTCGATGAACTCATCCCGGATTGGAAAGCGCAAGGCGCGCCGCTCGATGTCGCCGTGACGGAAGACCGCTTTCTGTTCCTGTCCGAATCCGGCGCGCGTTCCGTGCCGAACTGGGCGCTGCCGGATAACTTCAGGAACCACGGCAACTACGTGATCAGCCTCGCGAATCTCACGCGCTGGCTCGGTCAGCATGCGGAAGCACTGGCCGTCGAAATATTCGCGGGCTTTCCCGCAGCCGAAGTGCTCTATCACGATGACGGTTCGGTAAAGGGCGTCGCGACGGGCAACATGGGCGTCGGCCGGAATGGCGAGCCGACCGAAAACTTCCAGCTCGGCATGGAACTCCACGCGAAATACACGCTGTTCTGCGAAGGCGCGCGCGGTCATCTCGGACGGCAGCTATCCGAGCGTTTCAGGTTGCGCGACGGCGCCGATCCGCAGGTGTACGGCATCGGCATCAAGGAGTTGTGGGAGATCGATCCCGCGCGGCACAAGCCCGGTCTCGTCATTCATACCGCCGGCTGGCCGCTCGATCGCGACACCTACGGCGGTTCGTTTCTCTATCACCTCGACGGCAACCAGGTGATGGTCGGCTTCGTCGTCGGACTCGGGTATTCGAATCCGTATCTCTCGCCATTCGAGGAATTTCAGCGCTACAAGACGCATCCGGCGATCCGCACGTTTCTCGAAGGCGGCAAGCGCGTGTCGTACGGCGCGCGCGCGATCACGGCGGGCGGGCTGATGTCCTTGCCGAAGCTCGTGTTTCCGGGCGGCGCGCTCGTCGGCGACGATGCGGGCTTTCTCAACGCATCGCGCATCAAGGGCTCGCATGCGGCGATCAAGACCGGCATGCTGGCCGCCGACGCCGCCTTCGATGCGGTGCAGGCCGGGCGGCGATCGGACGAACTCGCCGCTTATCCCGCATCGTTCAAGGCTTCGTGGCTGCACGACGAGTTGTATCGCGCGCGCAATTTCAAGCAATGGATGAGCAAGGGACTTTACCTCGGCACGCTGATGGTGGGCATCGAGCAAAAGGTGCTGGGCGGCAACGCGCCGTGGACGCTGCATCACCGGCATTGGGATCACGAGACGCTCAAGCCCGCTTCGCAGTGCACGCCGATCGCGTATCCGAAGCCGGATGGCAAGCTCACGTTCGATCGATCGTCCTCGGTGTTCATCTCGAACACGAATCATGAAGAGAACCAGCCCGCGCATCTCACGTTGAAAGATGCGCGCATTCCGGTCGATATCAATCTGCGCACGTATGCGGGCCCGGAAGCGCGCTTCTGTCCCGCTGGCGTGTATGAATTCGTGAAGAACGATGCGCAGGAGGATCGCCTGCAGATCAACGCGCAGAACTGCGTTCACTGCAAGACATGCGATATCAAGGACCCCACGCAGAACATCGTGTGGGTGACGCCCGAAGGCGGCGGCGGGCCAAACTATCCGAACATGTGATCGACGCTCGTGCCCGATGGAATCGGGCACGCGTTGCGCTCAGGCTTCGGTGATTTCAGCTTCGCCGGTGTTGAGCACGACGACATCGCGTTCCACCGATCGCGCGCGAAACCGCAGCGTCGTCGCCGACTGACGCCATATTTCGACGCGTATCGTTTCGCCCGGAAACGCCGGCGACGAGAAGCGCGCGTAGAGCATCCCGAGACGCGATGCATCGTAGCCGCACACCGCGCGCAGAATCGCGTGACCGGCGATGCCGTACGTCGCCAGTCCATGCAGCACGGGGCGCTCGAAGCCGGCCGCACGCGCCGTCGCGGGATCGACATGCAAGGGGTTCACATCCCCGTTCAGCCGATACAGCAACGCGCCTTCCGCACGCACGGGCAGATCGCAGACGATATCCGCCTGCGTTTCCGGCACGGCCGAAGGCGTGGGCAGCGGCGCATCGTGCGGCTGACCGCGTGCGGTGAAGCCGCCATCGCCACGGCAGAAGTTCAACTGCTCGACGCGCGCCAGCACTTCACCGTTCGATGCATCGATGACATCGCGCGACATCAGCACTTGCGCGCCCTTGCCTTCGCCCTTGTCGACGATCGATTGCACGCGCGTGCGCCCGATGATCGTCGCGGCAGCAGGCAAAGGCCGCATGAGCGTCACGCGCTGCTCGCCATGCACGACCTTCACGTAATCGATGCCGCTCTCGGGGTCGCGCATCCACTGTCCGGGAAAGCCGAGCACGGCGGCCATCGTCGGCGCGACGGCCATCTCCGGGCCGTAGGTGAACTTCAGCGCGCGCGTGTCGAGCGGATCGACGCCGAAGCCGACGCTCAGCGCATACAGCGCGCTATCGCGCTCGGTGTAGGTCTGGCGCACATCGTCGAACGGCCAGTTCTTCAACTTCTGATAATCGATTGCCAAGTCAGTCTCCGTCGCGTCACACCGGGTCCCAGCTGAAGACATCGCCGGAGCGGTCCATCGGCACGAACGACGACTTCAGCGCGGGCATGCCGTGCTCCGCGATGGATTCGGGCGTCCAGCCCTCGCTCTGATGCACGGAACGCACGGGGCGCGGCTGGCTCATCAGGAAGATTTCGTTGTTGCGCACGGTGAAGATCTGGCCGTTCACATCGCGCGCGCCGTCGCTTGCGAGATAGACCGCGAGCGGCGCGATCTTCGCGGGCGTCATCTGCCTGATCTTTTCGACGCGCGCCGCCTGCTCGGGCGTGTCGGTGGGAATGGAGCTGACCATGCGGCTCCAGGCGAACGGCGCGATACAGTTCGAGCGCACCTTGAACCTGCCGAGATCGAGCGCGATGGATTTCGAAAGCCCCGCGATGCCCATCTTCGCCGCGTTGTAGTTGGCCTGCGCGAGATTGCCGATCAGCCCCGAGGTCGATGTCATGTGGACGAACGTGCCGCTCTCCTGATCCTTGAAGCGGTTCGCGGCGGCGCGGCTCAGATTGAAGCTGCCGTACAGATGCACTTTCAGCACGGCATCCCATTCTTCGTCCGACATCTTGTGAAAGAAGCGGTCGCGCAGAATCCCCGCGTTGTTCACGACGCAATCGATGCGCCCGAACGCATCGAGCGCCTGTTCGACGATGCGCTCGCCCGCGCCGCTTTCCGCGACGCTGTCGGTGTTCGACACGGCTTCGCCGCCCGCCGCGCAAATCTCATCGACGACGCGCTCGCCCGGCGTGCTGTCGCGGCCCGTGCCTTCGAGCGAAGCGCCGATATCGTTGACCACCACGCGCGCGCCGTAACGCGCCATCAGCAGCGCGATATCGCGGCCGATGCCGCCGCCCGCGCCCGATACGACCACCACCTTGCCTTCCATCATCCTGCTCGTCATGTGTGTCTCCGTTGAATCCCGATTGCCTGACTTCGACGATGAAGCGCGCGGCCGATACGTGTCAACGCGATGCGCGAGGACATTCCGTACATCGAAAAGGATCACGCGGGGAAACACGGCGCACGCGCGGAAGACGCGCAATCGAAGTACGGAACGTGCCTTCACATGCCGTTGACGCAGGTGCCTCGCGAATCGCAGCATGAACACATCACAGAAGCATCCGGAGAGACTGAAGACTATGATTCGCGACACCGAAACGATGAACCTGCTGCGCGACAACATCGCGCGTTTCGTTCGTGAACGCCTGATCCCCAACGAGGAGCGCGTGGCCGAGAGCGACGAGATTCCGCAGGACATCGTTCGCGACATGAAGGAGATGGGCCTCTTCGGGCTGACCATCCCCGAAGCGTACGGCGGCCTGCAACTGACGATGGAAGAAGAAGTGATCGCGATGTTCGAGCTGGGGCGCGCATCGCCTGCGTTCCGCTCGCTGATCGGCACGACGGTAGGCATCGGCTCGCAGGGCATTCTGCTCGACGGCACCGAGGAACAGAAGGCGCTGTATCTGCCGCGTCTCGCGACGGGCGAGATCATCGCGTCGTTCGCGTTGACTGAGCCGGAAGCCGGGTCCGATGCGGCCTCGCTGCGCACCACCGCGATACGCGACGGCGATCATTACGTCGTCAACGGGACGAAGCGCTACATCACCAACGCGCCGCAAGCGGGCGTCTTCACGCTGATGGCGCGCACCGATCCCGAGGACAAGTCTTCCGGCGGCATCTCGGCGTTCATCGTCGAGGCGGGCACGCCGGGCATCGGCTTCGGCAAGCGCGACAAGAAGATGGGGCAACGCGGCGCGCATACGTGCGACGTCATCTTCGAAAACTGCCGCGTGCCCGCCGCGAATCTGATCGGCGGCATGGAAGGAAAAGGCTTCAAAACCGCGATGAAAGTGCTCGACAAAGGGCGCATCCATATCGCGGCGATCTGCGTGGCGGTCGCGCAGCGCATGCTCGACGACACGGTGCAATACGCGATCGAACGCAGGCAGTTCGGGCAGGCCATCGGCGAGTTTCAGCTCGTGCAGGCGATGCTCGCGGACAGCCGCGCCGAACTCTATGCGGCGCGCTGCATGGTTCTCGATGCCGCGCGCCGTCGCGATGACGGTCTGAACGTGAGCACGGAGGCATCGTGCGCGAAGCTGTTCGCATCGGAGATGTGCGGGCGTGTCGCGGATCGCGCAGTGCAGATTCACGGCGGCGCGGGCTACATGAGCGAATACGGCATCGAACGTTTTTACCGCGATGTGCGTCTGTTCCGCATCTTCGAAGGCACGACGCAGGTGCAGCAACTGGTCATCGCGCGCAACATGCTGCGTGAAGCGCGCGGGTAAGGAGAGCGACATGATGTCCGCGCGAAAGTCCCTGCGTGATGCCGTGGAAAGCTGTATCACACCCAACCGGGCGATTCCGTTTCGTGTACGCTCGATTCATCGCGGCGAGCGGCTGCGATGCGTGCAGGTCGAGGCCCGCGACGCCAGCGGCGATGTCGCGATCTGTTTCTTCAAACATGCCGACGGCGCGTGGCATCTGTTCCCGCCCGCGCCGCGCCGCCTGACGATGAGAATCGCGTGATGAGCGAGTGGGTCGCAGCAGAGGTTCTAGGCGAAGTCGAAGCCGCATGGAACGCGGCGGCGCGCGACTGGAACGTGGAGGCATTCGGTGCGCTCTATGCGCCGGACGCGTTGTTCTTCGGCGGACGAAAAGGGCAGTCCATCGGAGAAGCGGGCATCCTCGCGTATTTCGCGTCTTATTGTGGCGTGATCGAATCGGCCACGCTCGCATTGACAGATCAGCAGTTCATTCGTCTGGGTCCGGACTGCTTTCTCGCGCAGGGATACGGCGAATTCATATTCTCTCTTGCCGGGAACAAGACGTCGAAAGCGCGCTTGCGCACGACGCTCGTCATCGCATCGATCGACGGTGCGTGGCGCATCCGTCAACATCATTTTTCCAACGAGCCGGAATCGCCGCCGATCTGAACATGCCGGCGCACATCGCGTGCGCCGGCATGAACGAGCCGATCAGAACTTGTGACGCATCGCGAGCCGCACGAGCACCTGATTGCGCGTGGTCGATGCATCGGGCGCGGACGTGCCGCCCGCGCCGTACGTATCCGGCGCGATCGATGCGACCGGCGCGTCGCCGACCGCATGCTGCCATGCGCCGAGCAGATACACATCGGTGCGTTTCGAGAGGAAGTAATCGGCGATCAGCTCGGCCTGATGATATCGAGGCTTCAGATCCGAGTTGTGCGCCTGGCCGTTCGTGTAGGTGTAGTTGCTGGAGAGAATGAACGCGGGCGTGATCTGCCAGCTTGCCGTCGCCGCGTAGTTGTCGAAGCGGAGCGAATCGCTCGCGGAATAGAACTTGGAGTGGCTATACACGAAGCCGAGCGTGACAGGCGTGAGCTGATACGTCACGCCCGCCGCGGCCACGTCCTCCCGAATCACCGCGCCGGTGAGGCCGGCGGCATGCAGCGGCGAGGTTGTCGTCACGTTGATGTAATCGCCCGAGATCGCGCCCGTCGTATTCGCATTCGGCGCATTCAGATGCATATACGCCGCGCCCACAGACAGCCTGCCTTGCGTGTAGCTCGTGCCGAGACTCCACAGCCGGTTCGTCGCGAAGCCGGAGCCGTTGTCCGTCGTCGCGGTGTTGCTGAACGCGTACATGCCGCCGAACTTCAGACCGCCGAAGTTCGGGCTCGTGTACTTGACGGAGTTGTTCACGCGAAACGAGTTGTCCATATTGTCATTGTCGAACGGATGCGCGAGACCCGTATAGGGAATGCCGCTCAACGGCTGAATATATTCGACGATGGAATCGTATTGACGGCCCATCGTGAGCGAGCCGAAGCGATCGTTGGCGATGCCCATCCATGCTTGCCGTCCGAAGAGACGTCCGCCTTGCGCGAGCGCGCCGCCGCCGGTGAAGCCGTTTTCGAGCTGAAATACCGCGCGGGTTCCGCCGCCGAGATCCTCCACGCCCTTGAAGCCGAAGCGGTTGCCTTGCAGTACGCCCATCGTCATCGTCCAGTTTGCTTTGCCGTTGTCGTTGCTGACGTAGTTCACGCCCGCATCGACGAGACCGTACAAGGTCACGCTGCTTTGCGCGTGCGCCGCGCCCGCAACGCTGCTGATTACCGCGACCGACAAAAGATGCCTTTTCACTGACGTGTCTCCTTGATTTTGTAGGACTTCGACTGCTGGTTATGGGAATCTATTTCGGATGACGAATTAATGGACATGCGTAGACACCGTCAGGCTGTCGAACGCGCTAACGGTGCAGATTCAGGTTCGGTTGCTCATGCTGCTTCGAAGATCGCCGCGAGCCCCTGACCGCCACCGATGCACATGGTTTCGAGGCCATAGCGCGCGCCGCGCCGCCGCAGTTCGTTGAGCAGCGTGGTCATCATGCGCACGCCGGTCGCGCCGATAGGGTGCCCGAGCGAGATGCCCGAACCGTTCACGTTCAGCCGTTCGCGGTCGTCCCATTGCCAGCCTTTCAGCACGGCGAGCGCTTGCGCGGCGAATGCCTCGTTCAGTTCCACCAGATCGATGCGATCGAACGAAAAGCCGGTGCGCGCGAAGAGTCGTTCGACGGCGGGAACCGGGCCGATGCCCATCGTCGCGGGCTCGCATCCCGCCGCGGCCCAGCCGACGAGATAGCCGTGCGGCGCAAGTTCGAGCGCATCCAGCTTGTCTTCCGCGACGATCAGGCACGCGGCCGCCGCGTCGTTCTGCTGGCTCGCGTTGCCTGCCGTCGTCACGCCCTCCTTCATGATCGGCTTGAGGCGGGCGAGGGAATCGGCGGTCGTGTCGGCGCGGATGCCTTCGTCGCGCGTGAACATGAGCGGGTCGCCCTTCCGCTGCGGCACCGCGATGGGCACGACTTCATCGTCGAACTTGCCTGCTTCCCACGCCGCGGCCGCGCGCTGATGACTCGACGCCGCGAATGCATCGGCTTCGGCCCGCGTGATGCCGTATTCGCGCGCGAGATTCTCGGCGGTTTCCACCATGCCCGAGATATAGCCGAAGCGATCTTCCGGCTGCGAGCGCTCGCGGCCGCGCTCCAGCCGATCGTGAAAGCGCACCGAGCCCGAGCGCTTGCCCCAGCGCATGTCGGTCGTGTAGTACTCGATGTTGCTCATGCTTTCCACGCCGCCCGCCAGCACGACATCGGCGGCGCCGCTTTGCACCATCATCGCGGCGGTGACGATGGCCTGCAATCCGCCGCCGCAGCGCCGGTCGAGCTGCATGCCCGGCACGCTGACTGGCAGCCCCGCATTGAGCGCCGCCCATCTGCCGATGCACGGCGTCTCGCCGTTCGCATACGACTGCGCGAACACGACATCGTCGATGCGCGCGGGATCGATGCGCGTGCGTTCGAGCACAGCCTGGATCACGGGCCGGGTCAGGTCTTCGACCGGTACGCCGCGCAGGCTGCCGCCGAACGCGCCGACGGGCGTTCGCACGGGTGCAACAATGGCTGCTCGTCTCATGAATCGTCCTTCGATGTGAATATCGGATAAGTACGTGCACGATGCGAGCCGCACGATACCTTCGTCAACGCAGGACGAGAGACATTTCCGTACTTCGATAGCACGTCGAATGCGATATGCGGGTTGCGCCCTATGCGAGCGTCGCGCGCGTTCGCGATGCCGTTTCGTTGCACGGAACATGCTCGCGTGCCGCGTTGACGGGCATTGCCCTGCCGCTCAGGATTGGAGCGACAATGATCGGGCCTCGTTCCAGGTTCCGGTTTCCGGCTTCATCTCATCGGTATGGAATTGCAATGAACGATCATCAGAAAAGTGCGTGGCGGCCGAGCGCCGAAGACATCGCGACGTCGAACGTGAATGCGCTGATCGAACGGCTCGGCGTGCAGGACTACGACGCGCTGCTGGCCTGCGCGAGCGCGGAGCCGGACCGCTACTGGAAGACCGTGCTCGATTACTGCGGCATCGTGTGGGACGAGCCGTATCGCGCGTATGCGGATCTCTCAGCGGGAAAGGAATTCCCGAAATGGTTCGACGGCGGCAAGCTCAACTGGGTCAACTCCGTGCTCAGGTGGGCGGACGATCCGTCCACCGCCGAACGGCTCGCGGTCGTCGCGGAACGCGAAGACGGCTCGGTGCGCAACGTCACGTTCAGCGAGCTGAAGGCGCGTGTCGCATCGTTCGCGGCGGGCCTCCGGGCGCAGGGCGTGAGACGCGGCGATCGCGTCGGCCTGTTGATGGAAAACGGCATCGAAGCCACCGTGATGATGCTCGGCCTGTCGTGGATCGGCGCCATTGCGGTGCCACTTTTCAGCGGCTTCGGCGTCGATGCGATCGTCTCGCGCCTCTCGTCGTGCACGGCGCGCGCGCTCATCGCGACGACGGGTTTTGCGCGGCGCGGCAAATGGGTCGATGCGCGCGCGCTCGTCGATGAAGCGCTCACGCGCCTGCCCGATATCGACACGCTGATCTGGAAGGACGGCAACGAAGCGCGTGGCTTTCGCGGCAATGTGGTCGACTGGTCGGCGGTCGCGTCGGCGGCGCGGGATGCTGCGCCCGAAGTGATGGCATCCGGCGATCCGTTCATGGTGATCTACACGTCGGGCACGACGGGCAAGCCCAAGGGCGCGGTGCACACGCACGGCGGCTTTCCGATGAAGATTGCGCACGATTCGGCGATTCACTTCAACGTGAAGCCCGGCGATGTGTTCTGCTGGCCCGCCGACATGGGCTGGATCGCGGGCAGCCTCGTGATGTCGAGCGCGTTGCTGCGCGGCGCGACGCTCGTCTGCTACGACGGCGCGCCGGATTTTCCGGACTGGTCGCGCATGTCGCGTCTGATCGAGCGGCATCGCATCACGCATTTCGGCTCGGCGCCGACGCTCATTCGCGGTCTCGCGGCCAACGCCGACGTGGCGATGCAGGGCGACGTGTCGTCCGTGCGCTTGCTCATCACGGCGGGCGAGGGCATCGATCCGGAACACTTCGTCTGGTTTCAGCGCGCATTCGGCAGAGGCGAGCGCCCCGTCATCAATTACACGGGCGGCACGGAAGTGTCGGGCGCGTTGCTGTCGAGCGTGGTCGTGAAGCCTATCGTGCCGAGCGGATTCAACACGAGTTCACCGGGCGTGGCCGTGGATGTCGTCGATGTAGACGGACACACGCTCGTCGGCGCGATCGGCGAACTCGCGGTGCGCGCGCCGTTCGTCGGCATGACGCAATCGTTCTGGCAGGACGACGAGCGTTACCTCGATTCGTACTGGCGCACGGTGCCCGGCATCTGGGTGCACGGCGATCTCGCGATGCATCGCGAGGACGGCCACTGGTTCATGCTCGGCCGTTCCGATGACACCATCAAGCTTGCGGGCAAACGCGTCGGGCCGGCGGAAATCGAGGAAGTGCTGCTCGAATTGCCGGAGATTGCCGAGGCCGCCGCGATCGGCGTGGACGATGCCGTCAAAGGGCAAAAGCTCGTGGTGTTCGTCATTCCGATGGCGGGCGCGCCCGTGTCGCAGAAGGAACTGGAGCAGACCGTCGCGCGCCACGTGGATACGCGGCTCGGAAGGCCGTTCCGTCCGTCGGCGCTGCATGTCGTCGAGCAGTTGCCGAAGACCCGCAGCTCGAAGATCATGCGGCGCGTGATTCGCAGCGTGTATTGCGGGCGTTCGCCGGGCGATCTTTCGTCGCTCGACAATCCGGCGGCCATCGACATGATTCGCCGCGCCGCGCAGTCCTGAACGCGCTTCAGCCGTGCCGGTCCCGGACCGGCACGTTGCGCAGCAGAAAATCGATCGCGACGCGCCCGAACCGGTCGTTGCGATCGCCCGCCACCATATGCCCCGCTTCCGCGACGTTCACATGATCCGCGTGCGGGCACAGCGCGAGAAACTCGCGCACGCCTTGCTCGCTGACGACATCGGAGCTTGCGCCGCGAACGAGCAAAGTCGGCGCCGATAATGCGCGCGCACACGCCGACAGCCGTTCGTGGCGTCCGCGAATATCGAGCGGGCGTTCGATGAAGCGCGGGTCCCAGTGCCAGCGATAACGCCCGTCGTCGCCGAGCCGCACGTTCTTCGCAAGACCCTCCGGATTGCGACGGCGCGATTGCGACGGTCGATATTCGCTGATGGCGTCCGCGACCGCTTCGAGCGAATCGAAGCCTTCCGGACGCTGCCGCATGAAAGCGCGAATCCGGTCGACGCCCGCGGGCTCGGTGTACGGCACGATATCGACAAGGATCAGCGCGCTCGCATCGACGAGGCGCTCGCCCATTGCGACGAGGCTCGTCGCGCCGCCCAGCGATGCGCCGACGAGCACGGGTCGCGCGCCGTTCACCGCGCTAATCACGCATTGCAGATCCTGCGCGAGCGCGTCGAGGCTGTAGTCGCCGTCCGGGCTCCAGCCCGAATCGCCGTGTCCGCGTGCGTCGTAGGCGACGGCGAAATAGCCGGCCTCGCCGAGCCGCGCGCCCGTCTCGCCCCACGCGTGACGTGTCTGGCCGCCGCCATGCAGCAGGATGACGAGCGGGCCGTCCGGGTCGCCCCACGTATCGGCGGCGAGCGCGATGCCCGATGGTCCGGTCCACATGTGCGTCGGTTGCGGTGCGCCCGCGAGTCGGGTTCCTGCGCTCATCGTCGTTCCTTTTTCATGCGCATTCGTAGAGACGTCGCGCGCGTGGCCGCTCGGCGCACGCGCGGCGCTCGATGAAGCGCAGCGCCGCATCGCCGAATATGTCATTGCCTTTTCCGACGCGATGACCCGCATCGCGCACGGTGAGGTATTCGGCGTGCGGACACAGCTTGAGAAATTCGCTCGCGCCTTCCTCGCTGATGACATCCGAACGCTCGCCGCGCATCAGCAGCGTGGGCACCGCGAGCTTGCGCGCGCACGCGCTGAGCCGCCGATGCCGCCGCGCCATGTCTCGCGGCCACGCGACGAAATACGGGTCGCAGTCTTCCGGCGATCGTTGCCGCATGAACGACTGCACACGCGCGACGCCGCCGGCTTCCGTCTGCGGCGCGATGTTGACGAGAATCAGCGCGCGGGCATCGACGTAATTCTCGCCCACGGCGAGCAGGCTCGTCGCGCCGCCGGTGGCCGCGCCGATCAACACGGGCTGTCGAGCACCCAGCGATGTCACGATGCATTCGAGATCGCGCACCATCGCGCTCTGGCTGTAGTTGCCGTCCACGGGCCAGTCCGAATCGCCGTGACCGCGCGTATCGAACGCGATGGCGTGATAGCCCGCATCCGCGAGCAGCCGTCCCGTGCGATGCCAGGCGTTCCGCGTCTGCCCCGCGCCGTGCAGCAGGATGACCGGGACAGCGCTGGGATCGCCCCATGCATCGCCGGCGAGACGAACGCCGTCGTGGCTTTTCCACCAGCGCGCCGATTCGGGCATATGACTTGAAACGTTCATGACTTCGCTGCGCGCGGTTCGCGCCGTCTCCTTTCTATCGGTCAACACTCAATGTCATCGCGGGCGCGCGAAGCGTCAACGTCGATCGATGCGTTGTTCCGTATTTCGGAAGGGCGAGGCGTGGCTATCGCGCGTTCTTCGCGAGGAAGCGGTCGAGTTGCGCGGCGAAGTTCTTGCCGTCGCGCGGCGCATACGGCGCGGGGCCGCCCGTCTGGACACCGGAGCTGCGCAACTGGTCCATCATCGCGCGGATCGACAGCCGTTCCTCGATGTTCTCCGTGCTCATCCATTCGCCGCGAGGATCGAGCGCGAACGCGCCCTTCGCGATCACCGCGGCGGCGAGCGGGATGTCCGCCGTGATGATGAGATCGCCCGTTTGCGCCATCTCGACGATGCGCGCATCGGCCACGTCGAAACCGGCCGGCACCTGAATCGCGCGTATCCAGGGCGAGGGCGGCGTGCGAAGGAACTGATTGGCGACCAGCGTGACGTTCACGTTCATGCGCGGGCCTGCACGAAACAGGATATCTTTCACGACGGCGGGGCAGGCGTCGGCATCGACGATGATTTGCATCGGTTGGTATCCCGGAATGTTAAGCCGCCGTCGCGAATGGAAGCGGGCAGGGCGGCGCGACGAGTATCGCATGATGACTTCCGGCGACGCAGCGTGGACCCGAACGCCCTATACTTTCGTGAAACGCATCTCCTCCAGAACGGAGAATCACCGTGAGAACGAAGCTGGCAAGCATTGCTGTGTCACTCATCATGGGCGTTGTGGGCGCATCCGCGACTCCGCTTACCTATGCTCAGGATACCGGTTCGACCGCCACTGACGCGACGCAAGCGGCACCCACGACGAAAGCGGAAAAGAAGGCCGCCCGCAAGCAGGCGCGCGCCAAGAAGAACGCCGAGCTGAAGAAGCTCGAAGACGCGGGCTACAACCCGGGCCGCGCGAACGATCCCAACTATCCCCAGGATTTGCAGAACGCTCAGAAGAAGGCGGGGATCGGGGCGGGCGCGAGCCAGTAGTTTCGCAGCCGAAGTCATCGCACAGGGCATGAACGCCATCACGGAACGCCGTGATGGTTGCGCACGTGCGTGCTAACTCGCCTGTATCCGAACAAAAAAATCCGTGCAATTAGGGTTCGGGCGGCTTGCGCGCGGAATTCTCTTATCCAACACTGCATTGCATTCCGATTAGTCAGATGCCTGTCCGATATACCGGACAACGAGCGACAACCCCATTTCCGATGCGGAACGAGTCTGGAACCGGTTCCGTCATTTCCTTCCTCAAGAACAGGACCTGCAAATGAAACTCTCGAACATAGGCGCCAGAACTGTCTCGCTGTTCGTCATCGCCGGGGCGCTGGCGCTGTCCGCATGTACCAAGGTTTCCACGCCGGCCGAAGGCGGCGCGGCAGCAGGTTCCGCTTCGACGCTTCAGGCGGTGCTTCAGCGCGGGACCTTGCGTGTCGGCGACTGCCTGACCTTCGCGCCGTTCGGGTTCTACGACAAGGCCGGTCAGCCCGATGGCTATGACGTCGATCTCGCCAAGGAGCTCGCCAAACAGATGGGCGTGAAACTCGAAGTGGTGAACACGACGAGCGCGAACCGGATTCCGAACCTGCAGACGAGCAAGGTCGATGTCGTGTTCTGCAATTTCACGCGCAATCTGGAACGCGCGAAGGTCATCGAATTCACGACGCCGTACGTCGTCGCGAGTGAAGCGCTGCTCGTGAAGAAGAGCAGCGGCATTCAGTCCGTGAAGGACATGGGCAACCGTACGATCGCGACCGTGAAAGGCTCGACCAACGGCGATGAAGTCCGATCGCTGAACATTCCGATCAAGATCCAGGAATACGACAGCTCGCAGGCCGCGATTCTCGCCGTGAAGCAAGGTCAGGCCGACGCGATGATCGAGGACAACAACTTCCTCGCGTATCAGGCGACGCTCGACCCCGAACTGACCGTGACGAACGAAGCCCTCGTGCCGCTCGAATACAACAGCTTCGGCGTGAAGGCGGGCGATCAGGCGTGGCTCAATTACCTGAATCTGTTCCTCTTCAACATCAACGCGTCGAAGCTCAACGCGCAGCTCTACAAGAAGTGGTTCGGCGTCGATCCGCGTTATCCGCTCAACCCGCAGTTCTGAGGAAGGCGTGATGTCGATATCGCATGAAACCGGCACGATGCGGAGGCTGAAATGAGTTACGAGTGGCTAACCTTGTGGGGCTATGTCCCCGAGTTCCTGAAAGCGGGCTGGCTGACGCTGCAAGTGACGCTTCTCGCGTTCGTGCTGGCGGTGTTGCTCGGTCTGCTGACGGCGCTGGCCAGCATGTCGCCGCTCGGCGTGATCCGGTTCATCGCCCGGGCTTACGTCGAGATCATCCGCAATACGCCGGTTCTCCTGCAGATATTCATCGTGTTCTTCGGCTTGCCGTCGGCGGGAATTTCGCTCGATGCGTACTGGGCCGGCGTGATCGCGCTGGGGCTCAACGTCGGCGCTTATCTGTCGGAAGTGTTTCGCGCGGGCATTCAGTCGGTGCCGCGCGGACAGCTCGAAGCCGCGGGCATTCTCGGCCTCGAACGCGGCCAGATTTTCACGGAGATCGTATTGCCGCAGGCCGCGCGCGCGGTCTATCCGGCGATCGTCAATTACCTGATCCAACTGTTGCTCGGCACGTCGCTGTTGTCCGCGATCGCGTTGCCCGAACTCACCGGCACCGCGACCGTGATCAACTCGCGCACGCTGCTCTACATCCAGACGTTCGCGGTCGTGCTCGTCGCGTATCTGGTGCTGAGCAACGTGCTGTCGTGGATCGCGGGGCAGCTCGGCGCCCGGATGTTTCATCCGCCGCTGATCGTCCGGCCGCGCGCGCGCTTCGGCGGTCTCGCGCTGCGCCGCGCCAACCGCGCCTGATGACCGAATCGGAGTTGGATCATGTCAATTGAATTGCTGAGAACCAGTCTGTCGATCCTGCTGCAAGGTCTCGTGACGACGCTGCTGTTGTCTATCGCGTCGATCGTCGGCGGCACGCTGATCGGCCTGATTGCCGCCGTGTTGCGAACGTTCGGACCGTGGGGCACGGATCGCATCGCACGCCTTTATACCGAGCTGTTTCGCGGTACGCCCGTGCTGATCACGCTGATGTTCATCTACTTCGGCGTCTCTTACTTCGGTTATGCGATCGATGTGTTCGCCGCCGGGGTGATCGGCCTCTCCGTCTATCAGGGCGCGTATATCGCCGAAGTGTTCCGTTCCGGGATCGAGTCGGTGGCGAAAGGCCAATGGGAAGTCTCGCAGATTCTCGGTCTGTCGCGGATGCAGGCGTTCGCGTTCGTCGTGTTGCCGCAGACCGGCAGGATCGTGCTGCCGCCGCTCATCGGCCAGTATCTTTCGCTCATCAAGGACACGTCGATCGTCAGCATGATCGGCATGTCGGAACTGATGCACGGCGGGCAGGCGATCGTCGATCGCATCGGCAAGCCGGTCGAGATATACGGACTCGTCGCACTCATCTATTTCGTCGTGTGCTTCCCGCTTTCGCAGTGGGTGCGCCACCATGACCGCAGGAGACTGTCGTGAGCAATCAAAGCCAGACCAAGCCCGTCATTTCGCTCTCGGGCGTCAGTAAAGCATTCGGCGCGACGCGCGTGCTCAACGAGATCAATCTCGAAGTGCGTGCGGGCGAAGTGCTCGTGCTCATCGGCGCATCGGGCTCGGGCAAGAGCACGGTGCTGCGCATCATGGCGGGACTGGAAACGACGGATTCCGGCGAAGTGTGGGTCAATGACGTGCCGATGCACGACCCGAAGCGCGCACGCGACATTCGCGGTCACGTGGGCATGGTGTTCCAGCAGTTCAATCTGTTTCCGCACAAGACCGCGCTCGGCAACGTTACGCTCGCGCTGATCAAGGCGCGCAAGATGAATCCCGCCGATGCCCGCAAGCGCGCAATGGACGTGCTCGATCGCGTCGGCCTCGCGGATCGCGCCGATCATTACCCGAGCCAGTTGTCCGGCGGACAGCAGCAGCGCGTCGCGATCGCGCGGGCGCTCGCCGTCGAGCCGGGCATCATGTTCTTCGATGAAGCGACATCGGCGCTCGATCCCGAACTCGTCGGCGAAGTCACCGAAGTGATGCGCGGACTCGCTCGCGACGGCATGACGATGGTCGTCGTCACGCACGAAATGGGGTTCGCGCGCAAGACGGCGGATCGCGTCGTCTTCATGGACAAGGGCGTGATCGCGGAGCAGGGCGAGCCGGAACAGATCTTCGTGAATCCATCGAACGAGCGCACCCGGCAGTTCCTGCATCGCGTGCTCGACCATTGACGCATACGGAGTGAATGCATGGCAGTTACAGAATCGTCGCGAGCGAGAGGCGTGGACCGGGTCATTGCGATGTTTCGGCAATTGCATCTCGCGCAGCGCCCGATGACGATGCGCGAGTTGATCGAAGCGACCGGCGCGCCGCGTTCGAGCATCTACGAGCTGGTCGCGATACTCGCGGAAGTCGGCTGGCTCGAAACTTCCGCCGATGGAAGCGTGTTCTTCGGACGCGAGATGCACTATTACGGCTCCGATTACGCCACGCACAACGACCTGATCAGCCGCGCGCATCAGTCGATTCTCGCGCTGGTGCGCAAGTACGACGAGACCACCCAGTTGTGCATGCTGGAGGGGAACAAGTACACCGTGGTGCTGTCCGAGAACAGCGCGCGCCCGTTCAACATCAGCTCGGACATCGGCGTGCGAGTGCCGATTCCGTGGACCGCGACCGGACGCCTGCTGCTCGGTCACATGAACGCCGGGGAAATCGGCGCATTGATTCCGCGCGAGGACTTCACGCTCGATAACGGCGTGCATATCGACTTCGATGAATTCATGCGCGATGTCCAGCGCGCGAAGGATCTGGGCTATTGCTGCACGGAAGGATTGTCGAACGCGTTTCGCCTGTGCATGGCGGCGCCCGTGCGCGATCGCGCCGGCATGCCGATCGCGGCGCTGTGCTTCATGACGGGTCGCGATACCGATCCGCAACGGCGGCAAGCGATGCTCGACGATCTGTTGCAGTCCGCGAACGCGCTGTCGCAGCGATAGTGCATCTGCTTCCTATCGCAGCTTTGCGTCGAAGAAGCGCACTATGTCGGCGTTGAAGCGTTCATGGAACGCCGACCGGTCGAAGCCTGGCGCGCTCGTGCAGATGGCTGGCGCCTTGCGCATCAGGCGCGCGCTACAGGGCGGCAGGAAGTCGTAGTGTCCAGCATTAGCGATGACGTGATACTCCGGCGCTTGCGGCAGGTTCGCGCGCACCGCTTCGTCATAGAAAGGGTTCGGCTGATGATGATCGTCGGCGGCTCGCCAGAGCTGGATCGGGATGCGCACGTCCTTCAGGCCCGCGTGTCCGAAAGTGAACCCGAAAGCCGGAGCCGCGATGACCGCCGCCTTGATGCGGGCGTCCGGCACCCAGGCGTCGGCGGGCACGTTCGCGCCGACATCGGGATCGACGCCGGCATGTTGAAGCGCCTGGCATAAGTCGTGATCCGGATGCGCTCGGCAGTACGGCGCGATCGCGGAGAGATTCGGCACGCCGCCAGCGGCCACGAGCACGGTGAAGCCGCCGTTCGAGAAACCGAATGCACCGATGCGCGCCCGATCGAGATGCTCGCGGCCGCTCCACTGTGCGAGCATGTAGTCGATGAGGCGGTGAAGCTGGACCGGACGACGCCATATCTCCAGAACGTGTGTCTGGTCGTCGAACGTGTCACCCGCGTGGCTCACCGCCGCTGCGACGAAGCCCGCATGAGCCAGCGCGATGGCGGTATCGTAGTGGCTGTCATACGAGCCGCCACCACCGTGCGACATCACGATCAGCGATAACCCATTGCCCGCGATCGTCGTCCGCGCAGGGTCGCCCGAGGCCGGTGCTTCGGTGGGATACCAGATTCCGACGATCAGCGGCGGTTCCGCGCCGTTGGCGATCCTGACTTCCTCGAAACCGACATCGGCGGCGAAAGACGGCGCGGCAAGAAGCGCGAGAACGAGCGCAAACGCGGTGACGGCAGCGAATCTCATGACGGTCGGGCTCCTCGTCCGTTCGCCGAAGGAATGGCTGATGTTAGAGCATTCACAAACGGACGATGCCGCATCGCCGAAGCGCTTTTACGTCATGCCGGACCACGGACAGGTACTCGTAAACTCACGCTGTTACGATCGTGCCTCTTTCATCTCCAAGACAACGAACTCATGAAAAAGGCTGTTCTCGCCGTATTGGCCGCTGGCATGGCATTTTTTTCGGTCGCTCCGGCTTTCGCTGCTTCGCATCATCATGAACCGGTCTGCCACAAGGTGCGCGTGCATCATCACTGGGAACGCCACTGCAAGTAAGCGCGTTGCGCCGCTGAAAGCAAAGAGCCCCGTCGCGGATACTGACGGGGCTCTTTTTTTCCGATGCGACGCTTCAGGGCACTCGCGCCACCGACACGGCCGCGCTCGACGACTCCCATCCCAAGCCCAGACTCTTCTGTAGCGACACGAAATCCTTCAGCAATTCAGCCTGCGCGGCCACCACGTCCTGTTGCGCGGCGAACTGCGTGCGCTGCGCATCGAGCAGATCGATGAGCGTCGATACACCCGCCGTGTAACGCTGTCGCACGAGCGTGGCCGATCGCTCCGCCGATCCCTGAACCTGCTGAAGCCGCACCACATGTTCACGCTGATTGCCGTATCGCGACAACGACGAATTGGCGTCCTTCAGCGCGCCGAGCACGGTCTTCTCATAGCGCGCTTCGGCTTCGTCGCGCATCGCTTCGGCGGCATCGACATTCGCCGCCGTGCGCCCGAAGTCGAACAGATTCCATTGCAGATACGGCACGCCGACCCACGAGAAATTCTGCTTGCGCAGCAAATGGCCCGGGTTCGACGCCGAAAAGCCGATATCGCCGAGCAAGGACACCTTCGGGAAATAGTCCGCGACGTGCTCGCCGATCTGCGCATTGCTCGACGCGAGACGCCGTTCGGCGGCGCGGATATCGGGGCGCTGTTGCAGCATCGTTGCCGGATCGCCGATCGGCACCGACGACGGCAGCGCGGGCAGCGGCGCACGCGCGCCGAGTTCCGCATCGAGCGCGCCGGGCGTGCGGCCGGTCAGCACGGCGAGCTGATCGAGCGAATCGGTGATCTGCACCTGTAACGGTACGAGCGTCGCGCGCGTCGTATCGACCTGCGTGGTGAGGCGTTCGACATCGACTTCCGCCGCCGTGCCGCGCGCGCGGCGCTGCTCGGTGAGCGTGAGCATCTCCTGCTGATACTCGGCCGTGTGTTCGGCGAGCGCGAGCCGTTCCTGCTGATCGCGCAAGTCGATGTACACCGAGGCCACTTCCGCCGCGAGCGACACGCGCGCGTCGAAAAGATCCGCGTCTACGGCGTCGGCTTCGTCCGATGCCGCTTCGATCGCGCGGCGCGTGCCGCCGAAGAGATCGATTTCCCAGGAGGCGTCGAAGCCCACGGTATAGAAATCGACGGGACCGCGTCCGCTCGATGCCGGCGCGCCCTGATCGCCCGACGACGAACCGAAGATCGACGTATCCGGCGAACGCGTGCGCAGCGCCGCCGCCGAAGCCGACACCTTGGGCAACTCGTTGGCGCGCTGTCCGCTCAGTTGCGAGCGCGACTGACGCAGACGCGCCCGTGCCATCTTGAGGTCGGGATTGTGCGCGAACGCGGCATCGATCAACGTGTTCAGTTGCTGATCGTCGAGCGCCTGCCACCATGTAGCGGGCGCGTGCGTCGCGACGACGCCCTGCGCCGGGGCGCGCACGAACGCGCCGCTCTTCGCGGCGTCGGGCGCGACTTCCGGCGCGCCGTGATAGTCGGGGCCGACCGTGCACGCGGCGAGCACTAGTGCGGCCAACGGAAGCAGACAGGTGAAGCGGGAAGGAAACATCGTCGAATGATTCATGACATCAGTGGCCGGCGGACGGCATCTCGCCGGCCTGTGCGCGCGGCGTCTTGAGTAGAAGCGCGAGCGGCAGACACGCGAGCAGTGCGATGGCCAGCACGTAAAAGGTTTCGGAGTAGGTCATGACGATGGCCTGCTGGCCGATCTGCATCGACAACTGGCCGAGCGCCTGCATCTTCGCGTGGGCGATGTCGCCGCCCTGCGCCGCGAAGCTCGCCGTGCTCGCAGCCATGCGCTCCTGACCGATCACGGAGTTCGCCGTCAGCGATTCGCGGATCGCCGCCGTATGAAAATCGTTGCGGCGATCGATCACGGTGCCGAGGATCGCGAGGCCCACCGAGCCGCCGAGGTTGCGCGCCATGTTGTAGAGGCCGGCGGCATCGCCGGATTCCTCGCGTGATACCGCGGCCATCGACGCCTGATTGAGCGGCATCATCGCGAGCATCTGGCCGAAGCCGCGCAGGATTTGCGACCAGAAGAAATCGTGCCCGACGCTCTGCGCGGTGAGCGAGATATCGAGCAGGCAGCTCGCCGCGAAGAACAGCAGTCCGGTGATGACGAGCACGCGAAAATCCACCTTGCCGAGCAGACGCGGCAGCACCGGCATGATGAGAAACGCGGGCACGCCCGACACGAGCATGATCGCGCCGGACTGCAACGCGTTGTAGCCCGCGACGATGCTCAGGAACTGCGGCAGCAAAAACGATACGCAATAAAGCCCCGCGCCCACCGCGAACACGATCAGGATCACGCTCGCGTAGCGCGGATTGCGCAAGAGCGAGAGCCGCACGATCGGCTTCTTCGCGACGAACTGCGAAAGGGCGATCAACAGAAAGCCGAACGCGGTGACGCAGGTGAGCATCACGATCTCGCCCGATTCGAACCATTGATTGCGCTGGCCTTCTTCCAGCACGACGGTGAGTGAGCTCAGACCGATCGCCAGTCCCGCGATGCCGATCCAGTCGGCTTTCAGGAACGCCTCCCAGTGCGACTTCTCGGCCGGCAGCCCGGTGATGAGCAGCGCGACGAGCGCGATGCCCACCGGCACGTTCACGAAGAAGCACCACGACCACGAGATATTCTCCGCGAGCCAGCCGCCGAGCACGGGGCCGAGCAGCGGCCCGAGCAGCACGATCAGACCGAAGATCGTCATGCCAACCGGCATCTGCTCGCGCGGCAGCCGCGTGCGGATGATGGTCTGTGCGGTCGGGATCATCGCGCCGCCGGTGAAGCCCTGGCCGATGCGGCCCGCGACCATCATCGGCAACGAGGTGGAGAGGCCGCACATGACCGAGAACAGCGTGAACAGCACCGCGTTGCCGAGCAGGAAATTGCGCAGGCCGAACACGCGCGTGAGCCACGCGGCGAGCGGGATCATCACGATTTCCGACATCAGGTAGCCGGTCGAGATCCAGGTGCCTTCGGTGCCGGTCGCGCCGATCTCGCCCTGGATCTGCGGCAGCGCGGAGTTGGTGATGGAGATATCGAGCGTGGCCATCAGCGCGCCGAGCGCGCCGGCCGTGACCGCGATCCAGTCGACGGCGCTCGCGCGTGCGTGCGCTTCAGTCATGGCGATTCTCGGCGGCGACGCGCTTGCTGTCGTCGGTGGCGGCTTTGGTATCGACATCGACCGTCACCGACAATCCCGGCAGCAGCACCTTGCGCGTTTCCGGACCGGTATCGACGCGAATGCGCACCGGCACGCGCTGCACGATCTTCGTGAAGTTGCCGGTCGCGTTCTCGGGCGGCAGCAGCGCGAACTGCGCGCCGGTGCCGGGCGCGAAGCTCTCGACGACGCCGTGCAGATCCGTGCCCTTGAGCGCATCGACGTGCAGCGTCGCCGGCTGGCCGATACGCATGCGGCCCACTTGCGTTTCCTTGAAGTTCGCTTCGAGATACAGCGACTGGACCGGCACGACCGTCATCAGCCGCGTGCCGGGTTGCACGTACTGGCCGACGCGCATCGTGCGGTCGCCCACGCGGCCCGCGACCGGACTCACGAGCGTCGTGTCGTCGAGATCGAGCTTCGACTGGTTGAGCTGCGCCTGCGCCGCTTCCATCTGCGCGCGGGCCTGCGCGATCTGCGCTTCGGTCGCGCCGATCTGCATCGTGGCGGAGCGCGCGGCGGCGAGATTCGCGGCGAGCGTGGCGCGCGCCTGATCGCGTGTCGACACGAGGCTCGCAAGGCGCTCGGCGGTTTCCGCGCCGGTCGCGACGAGCGGACGATAGCGCGTCACGTCGTCCTCCGCATGCGCGAGACTCACGCGCGACACGTCGGCCTGCGCCTTCGCCTGTTCGGCGTTCGCGTGCTGCTGCTTCAGCTCGGCCTCGGCGCGCTGGATATCGGCGGCGCGCGCGTCGAGCGTCGCTTTCGCCTGATCGAGCGATGCCTGATACTGCCGCGTATCGAGGCGCGCGAGCGGTGCGCCTGCCGCGACGGACTGATTGTCTTCGACCAGCACTTCCGTGATGTAGCCGCTCACCTTGGGCGCGATGGTCACGCTGTCGGCCTTGAGATAGGCGTCGTCGGTGGTTTCGACGAAGCGGCCGACGGTCCACCAGCGCAGGCCCCACGCAACGCCGGCGACGACCGCGACGATGCCGATCGCGATCAGCACGCGCTTGCGTGACGTTTTTCCTTGGGCGGCGTCAGCGGATTGGTCGCCGTGCGTGGGCGCTGTGACTGACATGATTTCTCCGGGATTGCTTGCGCTACCGCCTGCGTGCGGTAGTCTTCGATGAATACGAGACGGTGAGCGCGTTTGCTGCATGTTCGATACACGCGGCGCGCTCGCCAAACTAGACGATGGCGTCTAGTATGCACGAATCTAGACGATCGCGTCTAGTTTCGCCCGTGCCAGGAGAGACGATGAAAAAGCCTCGTGCCGACAACGAAAGCGAGTTGCAAGATCAGGAGCGCGGCAGCACTGCGCGTTCGCCGCTGCAGGCGCGCGGGCGGGCGCGCATCGAGGCCGTGCTCGACGCGACCGCTGAGCTGATCGTGGAGAAAGGTCTTGAGGGCGTGACGATGCACGGCGTCGCCCGGCGCGCCCAGACGCCGATCGGCTCGATGTATCACTTCTTTCCGGATCGCGACAGCCTGCTAGCCGCGTTGTGGGATCGTCACGCGGCGGCGCTCGACGAACTCGAAGACGAGCTCGGACGGATCGATAGCGAAACGTGGCGGGGATTATCGGCGGAAGCGGTGATCGATCGCATCATGACGCCGCATATCGAATACTTCGAGCGCAAGACCGACTTTCTGATCCTGATGTCGGTCATGCCGCACGACGAGGCGAAGAAGAAGCGCAAGTCCGGCATGATGAGAAAGGTAATCGATGCACGCATGCCCGGCGTGAAGGCGTCCGAGCGCGAACTCTACGTGGAGATGCTCCATGCGCTCGCGGGCGGCGCGCTGGCCGTCAAGTTGCGTCCGGCGATGGGCGACGTGCAGTTGGCGCGCCGCTATCTGCGCGAAGTCAAGCGGGCACTGGCCGCGTATCTGGCGGCGGTGGAGGCGGCGGTTCTCAAGTGACGCCCGGATAACACGAGAATTCGGAATCCGATGTAAATCAAACTTCCGCGTGCTTGCGAATCTGCCGTGTCATGAACTCGCTCGAATCGACATCGTCCGGAGACAGCGAACGGCCGCACGCTTCACATGCAGGCGTGTTATCGGCGAAGAGGCGGTCGGCGCCTTGGTAGTGACCAGTGTCCGACAGGCCTTCCAGCGTGGCCCGATACCAGTGTGACTGTCCATCGTCGTAGATGCGTTCCACAATCGAGCCGCGATGCCCGCAAGGGCAATTCACGTGTGTGATGATGCCGACTTTCATGCATGCCTCGATATTATTGGCGAAGCGTTGAAGTGCGCGATGCGCCCGGCAAGCGTGCTAATGGACAAACGGACGCAACGCATGTACCTGACTTCAGCGATTTGGCAGGCGATCGCATAACGAGTTCATTCCGCGTGCAAGGAGTGGCGAAAATAAGCGTCATCCGCTCAGCAGCGGGTCGAGTCGGGTGGAAAGGACTTTCGCGGCGCGCCCGCCTGTTTTGTCGTGAAGAGACGTCGGCGGTAACGGTTTATTTCGTAAAAATTTCGCTATACAAAATCCCTAAACCGCGTAGGATGGATGAATCCAGCGAGTGGCAATCAATTCGTAGCATCCGATAGCGCTCAAGCGCCGGCCCCGAACGGGATCAGCCTCAGATCGGAGACCGTGCAACGCGGTCGATCGTGTCACCTTGCCGATACTGCTCTACGCCCCCTTACTACACTGCCGCCTGTGCGCGGTCCGAGATCATTTGATGACAGTCGAAAACCGCCTATATCGTGGCCTGGAAATATGCCCGCTCGTCTTTTCGCATCGGCCGGCCGGCGCCAGTCGCGCATACAGCCAGGACGATGGATTCGATGCTGCCGTGCGTATTCAGGAACCATCGGCGGAAATGGGTATGTCGCGCAGCCGTGTATTCAAGATCAGCGCGGGCGAGCCGTTTCAGAGCGCAGGCGACGCGCGTCGCGCATCGATCGCATACGCCGAGCAGATGATCGACAAGTGCCCGCAGGCGCGGACGTTCCTTGACTAGCGCTACGAACACGCTTCGCAGCGCCGACGATGACCTGCCGTCGCAAACGGCAAGGGGAAGCATGATGCAAGCCGATACCCGCAACATTCGCATCGATCCGACGCCGCGCCGCGCCGATGGCGAATATATGGCGCATGCACGCATCTGCGCCGACCGTGCGGACGGCAGCGTAATGGATGTCTTCGTCAGTGGCGACCTTGCCGGCTTCGACCGCCGTGACGACGCCGTCGCGTTCGCGGCGAACTGGGCGCGCCAGTGGCTTGAAGTCCGGTTCGGTTGAATCGACCTCGGTAGATTGACATGCCGTGATTTCGTCTGCGCAGGCCGCCGCGCCTCCTAACGTCTCACATTGGCAAAAGAAGCTGATTGTGGAGCGAGGATGGCCGGTTCACGTCGAAAAGAAAGCACTGAAGATCTGGGCACGGACGCGCAGAATGTCCGCGTCGCTACAGCGAAAAAGGGCAAGCCGGCCGTTGCAGATGCATTGCAACCAGACCGGCAGCGACGCGCCGACGAGCAGCAGCGTGCGGTACGCGCGTTGATCCGTGTGGCCAGGGATCAAGGCTTCGTCACGCATGCGCAAATCAACGATCATTTACCTGGCGATCTCGCGCAGCCGTCCGTGCTCGATGATGTTTCGCGCACGTTCCTCGAAATGGGCGTGGCGGTCTACGAACAGGTTCCCGATACCGAAACGCTGTTGCTCGGCGACGCAGTCCCGGTTGTCGCGCTCGATGATCAATCGGAAGAAGACGCGGAAGTCGCGCTCTCGACTGTCGATGCCGAATTCGGCCGCACGACCGATCCCGTGCGCATGTACATGCGCGAGATGGGTGCTAAGCAACTGCTGACGCGCGCGGCCGAAGTGAAAATTGCGCAGCGGATCGAAGAGAGCATCAACGAGATGATTCAGGCCATCGCGGCCTGTCCCCCTACGATCTCGATGATCCTCGCGAGCGCGCGGCAGGTCGCGGAGAACGAGCTTGGCATCGATGAACTGATCGACGGTATCGATGACCAGACGATGCCGTCGGAGATCGATAAACCCGAGCGTGCCGACGATGAACGCGATCCCGAGGCCGAGGACGAAGCGAACCGCTTGCGGCTGACGCAGCTCAAGGACGACGCACTCGCGCTCTTCGCGCGGGTGGAAGAATGCGTCGATCAATTGCGCGAAGCGGGCGCGACCGGTGTTCCGGGCGCTCACGACACCATTCGAAAGGAGCTTGCGCGCGTGCGCTTCACGACGCGCACGGTGGACCGCGCCTGCAACGACATCCAGCAGCGGCTGGTGCACGTGCGTCAGATCGAGCGGCGAATTTCCGGCATTGCCATCGACCGGTGCGGCATGCCGCGCGAGCAGTTCATCGCATCGTTTCCGGGTCACGAGACCGATCTCGACTGGACCGCGAAAACCGCGGCGACATCGCGCGACTATGGTGCATCGCTGGAACGCAGCCTGCCCGCCATTCAGGCCGAGCAAAGCCGTCTGATCGATATCGAGCGGCACGCCGCGATGCCGGTTCAGCGCCTGAAGCAAATCGGCCGCCAACTGCTCGCGGCCGAATCCCGCATGCGGCACGCGAAGAACGAGATGATCGAAGCCAATCTGCGCCTCGTGATCTCGATCGCCAAGAAATACGTGAATCGCGGCGTTCACTTTCTCGACCTCGTTCAAGAGGGCAACATCGGCTTGATGAAGGCCGTCGACAAGTTCGAATACAGGCGCGGCTGGAAATTCTCGACGTACGCGACGTGGTGGGTTCGTCAGGCGGTCACGCGTGCGGTCGCGGACCAGGCGCGCACGATTCGCGTGCCTGTGCATATGGTCGAGACGATCAACAAGCTCAACCGCATTTCAAGCGAGATTCTGCAGCAGACCGGCAAGCCCGCGCAGCCCGCGGTTCTAGCCGAGCGCATGGAGTTGCCCGAGGCGCGCATCGGCAGCATTCAGAAAATGGCGATGCGCCTGATCTCGCTCGAAACACCGGCGAACGATGACGCCGATGCGACGCTCGGCGACCTGATCGAGGATTCGAACGCGGAATCGCCGCTCGATGCCGTCGTGCGCGCCAGCTTGCGCGTTGCCATCGACGATGCGTTGAGCGCGCTCACGCCGCGCGAAGCACGCGTTTTGCGCATGCGCTTCGGCATCGATATGCTGAGCGAATTCACGCTCGGCGAGCTAGGCACGCATCTGGGTGTGTCGCGCGAACGGATCCGGCAGATCGAGAGTCAGGCCATCCGCAAATTGATGCATCCGCGGCGCGCGGATAAACTGCGCTCGTTTCTCGATCACTAATCGAGTCGGTTTTCCGTGAGGCTCATGAGGACATCGGCGTACCAGGCGCTGTTGAGGCCGAGCGATTCGTCCACGTGCAGATCGCGCGTGGTCATGTCGATGGTCGATGAATGTATGCCGAGCAGCCGCCACGGAAGCGCGCACGACGCGGCACTTTCATCGGCCGGATGATGGCTTATCACGACGGGCGCGCCGCTCGTGCCACGGTGCGTGCGCGCATCGGTGATGAAGCAGCCTTTGCCCTGAAACCGCAACCCGAACGCGGACGCGATGATGCCTTGTCTCACCACCGGCAGATGATGCAGCGAGTCGTGAAAGCCTAGCGGAAAGCCGACGATCAGCACGGAAGCGCCAATCGGCATTGCGTCGCTGGATGCGGGAAGATGTTCGGGACGAAACGCGGCGAACACGGCCGTGAGCGGCAACTGATGGCGGGGGACTTCGAGCACGGCGACATCGATCTCGCCGCCCGTATCCGATGCCTGACGCCACAGGCTCATGCCCGCGTTGTATAGCGGCAGCGACGCCCACGCCGACGCGCCCAGATTGTCGCGATCCACATGCAGCTCGATTTCGATGCGATCGGGGAAATGCTGGCTGGCCGCATCCACCAGCACATGACGGCTCGTGACGAGAAAGAGGAGCTCTCCGCGCGCGAAGAAAAAGCCGCTCGCGTTGGTGAGATGACGTGTTTGCACGAACGTGCGCACCCGCACGGCGGTGAGCAAGAGGGCTTCGACCGTGGGCTTGCGCGCGGCGTCGGGCTCGTTGGGCAAATTCGGGTTGGCGTTGTTTCCCGCGAGGAAGATTCGCAACGCGTCGTGCTGCGGATACTGATCGTGCAGGCTGTTTTCCGACAGGAATTCCGCGACGGGTTTGTCCGAAACAGAACCGCCGGACGCCTCGTTTGGCACGTGCCGGACAACGGCATTCGCGCCATCGCTAAGGAGCCATCTGTCGCCGTTCGAGCTGCGATAGAACTCGGTCGTATGCATTGCGGTGGTGTCCTGGTGACGCGAAATTTTGCAGCGTCACCGTTGTCCACGCGACCGCTTAAAAACATGGGTCGCTTCAGGCGCGGCGGTCGCCGGGAAGATGCGGATCGAATACCGCCTCGAGCGTGAATCCACCATACGCACCTCGCCCAAAGCGGTCAAGGCATTTCGGGCTACGTGAAGGAGACCGGGTCGCGATGCGCTTGCGCCTCGGTCATGCACTATCCCCGGGTGTCGATCCAGTCCTTCGCCCAGCGATGCGCGTAAGCGATGGCCTCGACCTCTTTCGAGAAATAGCCGACGGAATAAAAGGTGTACTGCGATTCGGAAGAACGAATATTTTTGCGGTCTACAGACACGTTTGCCGAAAACGTCCGGTCCGGCAGGCGGTGTGCGGTCGCTTGTACCGCATAACCGTGATAACTCTGAATGGATGCCATTAGGTTTTATATTTTTTGGGCGCTGATACTTACGTTCAAACGCAACGAATGAGAAAAGAGTGCGCGCGATATATCACCGAGCGATGTCGGGACGTGCGGCAATGAAGGGGGTGAGGGAGGGAAGCGGAAAAACCAGAGGGGAACGGGATCCGCACAACGGACCCCGTGACGCTGCGATTAGAGCGGCTTGATGTTCGAGGCTTGCATGCCCTTCGGGCCGCGCTTCGTTTCGAAGCTCACCTTCTGACCTTCGACCAGGGTCTTGAAACCGTCGGCGCGAATTTCGGAGAAGTGCGCGAACAGATCATCGCCGCCGTTATCCGGGGTAATGAAGCCGAAGCCCTTGGTGTCATTGAACCATTTAACGATGCCGTTATCCATGAAAAATCCTTGAGAATCTGATGTGGGTGTTGAACGAGAGAAGCATCAAGGAGGGAGTGGACAACGAATTCCGGCACTAAAACGGACTATTGATGAGCAGCAGTCGACTTCTTGAACTTCGGCTGCAATCATACCAAACCCGTACGAAATGGTCAACTATTAGTCGGTTTTAGTGCGGATACGTGACGGGAAGGCGCTCCGGCCACGCCCCGCGGCGGCGCTGCGCTTCCTCATCCGACAATTCGGATAATTAATGATTGACGTCCGCACGCAGCCGGGCAGAAGCTTGCGGAAATAATTCGTAATGGAGCCTCCGGTCTGAATACGCGCTGAAAATATATTTCCTTCCGCCATGCGCAAGCCTGCATGGTCTCGAAAAATGGAGAAGAGAATGAGAAGGATACGAGGGCTGGTTCTGGCGATATCTTCAGGAGTATTGATTACCGGATGCGGCGGCGACGCCGGCTCCGATGCAGCGGTCACAAACGGAAAGAGCGCGACTGGTCAGCCAGCGGCGCAGCAGGAAGCCGCAACCAAGGGTTACGCGTTGTCGACGGTCATCTGGGACCGCGTTCCCATCGGCGTTTGCTGGAACATGAACAACGCCGATTTCGCGCGATACTCCGCAGAACGGAACTGGAGCCGCCTCGCGGTTCAGGAAACCTGGGAGCAGAATTCAGGCGTGCGGTTTACCGGATGGCGGCAATGCACGAACGATCCGAACTACTACGGCGTGCGGATCACCGTCGAGGACATTGCAGCGAGCGGACCGCATACCGTCGGCCTGGGCGCGATGCTGAACAACGTCGCAGGCGGCATGGCGCTCGACTTCACCTTCAGGAACTGGAGCCCGAGTTGCCAGGGACGCGAGGAATATTGCATTCGCCGGGTTGCCGCGCATGAATTCGGCCACGCGCTGGGCTTCGCGCACGAGCAGAACCGGCCCGACACGCCTTCGACATGCAACGAGCCCGCGCAAGGCACCTCGGGCGATACGATGATCGGCAATTGGGATCTCGCATCGATCATGAACTACTGCAATCCCAACTGGAACGGCGACGGCAAGCTAAGCGCCACCGACATCGAAATGGTGCAGAAGTACTACGGACCTCCCCGGGTCAGCGAAACCGTGTACACGTTGACGCGCGCCCAGGCTCCGGCTCAGGTCACCGCGTACGATTTCGCTTCGCGCACAGCGAAGGCATCGATCGATCTTTCATTGACGGGCGACTACAAGCAGGTCGATCAAATGTTCGCCAGCGTCGACGGAAAGCGGCTGCACGTGCTTCTGGAAAGAAGTCCGACATCGCTCGATCTCGCCACGATCGATACCGCGACCAACAAGGTGCTGCACGTCACGCCCATCGGGCCGCTGCTGACGACTTCCACGGGTTATAGCTTCCAGCCCGCGTCGGATGGGAAGCAGGTCTATCTGTCGAACAGGAATGTCATCAGCGTCATCGACACCGACTCGGGGGCGCTGCTCAGAAAGATGGTGCTGCCCGAGGACTACAGCCTCATCAAGCTGGTAACGGCGAAGAATGACGATCAATACCTCTTCGCGCTCGCGAACGCGCCGGGGACGAAGCTGGAAGTGCTTCGCATCGAGGCGGCCAGCGGGTTTATCGTGGGCGGTTATCCGGCGGGTTCGGCGTCGAGCACGATGAACGATGAATTCACCGTAACCGCCGATGCGAAAAAGGCCTATTTCGTGACCTTCGCGTCGTTTGCAGCCGCGGGCAGTCTGACGGAAATGGATCTGGAGAGCGGCATCTGGCGCGTGCTGACCGATCTGCCGGAAAAGAAGCCGAAATTCCTCACGGCAATCGGTAACGGGCAGCTTCTTTTCGCCGATGACAATGCGACGAGCCCGAGCGCGATCATCCTCTATGACGTGGCGAGCAGAGCGAAGACGACGTTGCTGACATCGCCGATCCTCGTGGGATACATGCAATTCGATCCGACATCCGGGTCCGTTCTCCTGGAGCGGAGTGACACGTGGTCCGTCAATCAACTGAAGCAGCGGGCGGACGGAAAATATCGGAGCACCGACCTCGGGCTGCGGTCGTTCACGAGCGGTACGGTGTCGAGCGGCGTCGCGCCCTTCGTGGTGGTGACGCGTTGATTCGTAGGACATAAAGGAGGAATCCGCACCACCGATAACACGGTGAGGAAAACACGAATGCTCACTTGACGACAGCCGAAAGTGCCGTATGATGGGTCTCTATATTGCGGTGCAGCAAAATCGCGCTCGGTCATAAATACAGCTTTTTCTACGAAGCTGAACTCAGGAGCAACAATGTTTCCTTCTTCTTTTGCGAATCAAACGTTTGTCTACCCGGCAGCAAGTTTCCAGGTCCTCGTGAATGTTGCAAAGCGGTATGCGAGCGGGCTTCAGCAACTTGCTGAGCTGAACGTGCAGACGGCCAAGACCGTCTTCGAAGAGAGCACGGCCGTTGCCAAGGCCGGCCCGCAGGCAAAACCGGCCGATTTCCTGAGCTGGCAATCGACTCTGCTGGCCGAGACGCCCGAAAAGGCGGCCGCTTATACGAGGCATTTCTGGCAGATCGTTCGTGCGACGCAGACGGACATTCTCAACGAAGCGCGTGGCCCGATCGAGCAGTTCGGCTTCGGACTGAAGAAGGCGACCGAAGATGCTTCGCAAGAGGTTGTCGGACTGCTATCGAGTGCCGCCGAGGCATCGACCGATCTCGCGGATGCAGGCGTCGAGGCGATCGAGTCATCCGAGAAGGCTGTGCGTGCTGCCAAGGCCGACGCGAAGCGCTAATCCGTGCCGTCAGCCCTGACGTGCCACTGTTGACTTTCGAAACCCGCATCACGCGGGTTTTTTATTCTGCTCGACCCGACGGGAAAATCGATGAATCCCTTCCATCCGCTTGCGTGGGCGCACGACTCGTTCTGGTCGATGTTTCCTCGCGAAATCGTCGGTCTCACGGCGCAATTCTTCGACAACACCGAGACAGCGGTCGCAAGCCCTGCGACTCCGCTGCCATCGGAAAGTGAAGCGAAAAAGACATACTCCGAAGATGAACCGCCGCACCGCGACAGCCCGATCGCGCAAGCGAGCGATCATCGCTGGTTGAGCAAGAGTTTCGAGCATGGCAACGAGCGCTATCGATTCAAGGTCTATGTTCCGACCGCATACGAAGGCCAGCCGCTGCCAATGATCGTCATGCTCCACGGCGCGCAACAGGACCCGGACGACTTCGCATCGGGGACCGGGATGAACATCGTCGCCGAAGAGAAGGGCTTTATCGTCGTCTATCCGGAGCAGCCGGAAAGTTCGAATCCGCTGAGGTGCTGGAACTGGTTCATGGCGGCGAATCAGACGCGCGAATCAGGCGAAGCGGCGGCCATCGCGGCCCTTACGCGCGAGGTCGCGGCCACCTATAACGTGGATCGCGCTCGCGTTTATATCGCGGGAATGTCGGCTGGCGGCGCATTGGCCGTGAATCTCGCCGTGACGCATCCGGAGTTGTACGCGGCCGCGGCGATTCATTCGGGCCTCGCGTTCGGCGTCGCCGACGAGCAGATGACCGCACTCTGCGCGATGAATGACGGCAAGGGCAAAGTGCGCTTGCCCGACACCCTGTCCGACGGCCCCAAGCCGCGCGCGGTGCCACTGATCGTTTTTCACGGCGATGCCGACGACACGGTGCATCCGCGCAACAGTGAACAGATCGTGTCGATGAGCCAGTTGCTGCATGGCATGTCCGACGACACGGTGACGTCATCCTCGATATACGTCGCCGACGAAGCGGGTGGCCACGCCTATACCCGTCAAGTGTTTCATGACCGTGACGGTGAACTGATCGGCGAGCAGTGGGTCGTGCACGGACTGGGTCATGCGTGGTCCGGAGGCCATCCCGACGGCACCCATACGGACACGCGCGGACCGGCGGCAAGCCGCGAGATTGCGCGATTCTTCGGTCAATTCACGAGAGACGGCAGCCGGCAATACTGAAGGTTCATCGAAGAAGTCCGCTTTGAATTCTCCCTCCTCGCCGCCTAGACTTTGATTCGACATTCCGGGTAGTCGATCAAAACGCGAACTCGTTCGCGCATCGTCGTAACGTGGCGTGACACGAGGAGGGACGATGGAATGCATCGAGATATACAGCGGACTCGACGGACATTCGGCGTTCAGAACCATCCACGCGTTCGAAGCGAGCCCGGTGATATTCAAGGGCGTCGCGGTTTCCTTGTCGTCGCCGCAGCCGTGTGAAAGCGTGCTCATGCACGAGTTCGACGCAGACTATGTGCTCGGCTGGCATAACCCGCCAGCCAGACAATATGTCATCGTGCTGGATGGCGAACTCGAAATCACCGTGCAAGGCAGCGACACTGCGCAACGGTTTGCAGCAGGCGCGATATTCATTGCCGGCGACATGGACAGCACAGGCCATACGACTCGCGCGATCCGATCGGGCCGCGCATTGGTCGTCAACTTGCGGGTATGACACGATGTTACTCAAGCATGCTCTCGCAGTGGTGACAGGCGGCGGCAGTGGTATAGGCTTCGCCGCCGCCGAACGATTCGTGGCAGAAGGCGCGCGCGTGGTCATCAGCGGGCGTAACGCGGAGAAACTGCAACGCGCCGCGCAGAAACTCGGCGAGAACGCACTGCCTGTCGTTGCCGACGCCGCGATTCCCGACGACATGCGACAGCTATACGAGACCGCAGTCGGCCACTTTCAATGCAAGGTCGATGTGGTCGTTGCGAACGCGGGCGTTTCCCGGCAAACGCCGGTGCGCGACACATCGCTGGCGCAATTCTCCGATGTGCTCAACACCAATGTCGGCGGAGTCTACTCGACTGTGCGCGAGGCGCTGCCGTTCCTTGCAAGGCCTGCGTCGATCATCCTCGTGGCGTCGCTCGCGGCCAATCAGGGCACCAAAAATTTTTCCGCATACTGCGCGTCGAAGGCGGCCGTCGTTTCGCTCGCAAAGAGTTTCGCGGCGGAATTCGTCGACTCCGACATACGCGTCAACAGCATTTCTCCGGGCGTGGCCAATACGCCGATTTTCGATAGCCTGGGAATGTCGGAAGCGCAACTGCTGGAATGGGCGCGCGTGATTCCGATGAAGCGCCCGGCCGACCCGGCGGAAATCGCCGCCGCCATTCTGTTCCTCGCATCCGATGCGTCGCGCTACATGACAGGCGCCGACCTCGCGGTCGACGGCGGCATGTCAGGCATCAGTCCATTTTGATTCGTCGCTGCGATCGCTGCGATAGAACGCCGACATCTCTCGCACGATTGCATCGAAGAACGCGGGATCGAGGGCGTGCCCCATGCGATCGATCACTCGAAGCGTTGCTCGCGGGCTTGCGCTGGCGGCCCATTCGCCATGCGCGACCGGAAAGATCGGATCATCGCTTCCCTGAATGATCAGCACCGGCAAATCGAGAGACGCCAGTTCTTCGCTGGTCAGCGCCGGCGTCGCTTTTTGAGCCAGCGCATGGTTGCTGTTGTTGGCGAGCGTCGGCTGTAGTCCATCGGGTCGCAGGAGCGGTCGCTCGGCAAACGCTCGACCGAGACTTTGCCACGCGCGTTCGTCGAAAGGCGACCTCGGTCCTGCGGCGAGCCTGAAATTCTCGATGAATCGTGTCGCGATATCATCGATGCTCGTCGGTGGATTCGCGTTCAGCGCGATCACTTTTTCGACGTAGCCGGCGCAAGGACGAGGAAGCGCACCCGGCGTCTCGATCGTCCCCGCGAACGCATCGTTTTTGGGCCGCAGATCGGGCGACGACATGACGGTGCAGAGCGTCGTCACGCGCCCGGGCATCGCAAGCGCCATCCTGTAGCCGATGACCCCGCCCTGCGACAGCCCGACGACATGCGCCTCATCTATACCGATGCCATCGAGCAGGTCGAAGGCGTCGGCGGCCAGATCGCCAAGCGTGTAGGGCGACGTGCTGAAATCGATGTATGTCGAGAGACCGGTATCACGCGCATCGAAGCGGATGACGCGCAATCCAGTTGCGGAAAGCAGACGGCAGAACGCATCGGGCCACACCAGACCCGGCGCGCTGTTGCCCATGACGAGCAATACCGGCGGGTCTTCGCTCTCTCCGAATTCCTCGTAGAAGAGGTTTATCCGCTTGCCGCGAAACGTGCCTGCCTTGACCACGAAAATCTCCTTTCATCACGATGCCTCGACGTTGCGCGCGAGTGGCAGAGGCCGGGGTTCGCTTTGCTCGTCGAGATGTTTGCAGACGACGTCCGCGACGAGTTCCGGCCGCGTGCCCACGAAGTAATGCTGTCCCTCGGGCAACACTTCCAAAGCCGTCCGATCCGACAGCGCCGACCACGCGCGAAACCGGCGCGCATATCCGCGCGTCAGCGGATCATCGGCGCTGACGATGCTGAGTATCGGCGCGGCGATCTTCTCGTCGTCGCGATGTTTCTCGTAGTCGAACGTCAACTGCGCATTCCTGCGGAAATTGCCCATCATGAAGGCAAGCACATCGGGTTCCATCGCGTCGGTCGGACCGCCCCAGCGTCGAATCAACGTTTGAAGCTTGCTGTCGCTGGTGAGGCTCCACGGCGAGGGCATCGGCAGCCAGCGTAAAAGCCTCGGAAGCGGAAACGCCGCCGCAACGGTGAGGAGCGCGACCTTGCGCCCCCGGCGCTCGATCTGGCGCACCAGTTCAAACGCCAGGAAGCTCCCCACGCAATGACCGTACACGGCAATATCGCCGGTGTCCGCCGCGACGAGCTCGTCGGCGCAGGCCTGCGCCATCTGAACCACCGACACGTAATCTCGCGGATCGCTGCCTAGCTCGTTACCGGGCAGCGCGATTGCGCGCACCGCGAGCGTCGGATCGCGCGAGCACAAGGCATCGGCCAAAGGCCGGAACACGGTTGCGGACGCCCCGGCATACGGCGCGCATACGACGGTCATACGCGTCGTGGCGGAACCGCGCGCGATGATCGGCACGAGTGTGCTCGCCGCAGGGGCATCGCGAGCGAGCAGCGCGGCGACGCCCGCGACGGTCGGCTGGCGATAGAAATCGAGCTGTGCGATCTTTTTATCGAACGCACTCGCAAGCCGGGACAACGACGTGATCACCTTCAGCGAGTGGCCGCCGAGCGCGAAGAAATCGTCGTGACGCCCGATACGCTGCACGCCCAGAAGCTCCTGCCAGATTGCGGCGATCGCGATTTCTGCGTCGCCTTGCGGCGCCTCGTAGTCCTTCGTCACCACCGAAGACTGGTCCGGCGCCGGCAGCGCGCGCCGGTCGAGCTTGCCGTTCTGCGTCAGCGGCAACGTCTCCAGATTCACGAAGGCGCTCGGCACCATGTAATCGGCCAGCACCATCGAGAGCTGTTCACGCAAATCCGCCGCCGATGGCCCGGTCCCGTCGCGGCCGACCACATATCCGACCAGCCGTTTGTCGCCCGAACTGTCCTGCCGAACGATCACCACGGCCTCGCGCACGCCTTTGCATGCCAGCAGCTTCGCTTCGATCTCGCCCAGTTCGATGCGAAAGCCGCGAATCTTCACCTGGTCGTCGTTGCGGCCGAGGTATTCGAGCGTGCCGTCGGCGAGCCATCGGCCCAGATCGCCCGACTTGTACATCCGCGCTTGCGCATCGCTCGTGAACGGATCGCTCACGAAGCGCTGCGCGGTGAGTTCCGGACGGTTCAGATAGCCGCGCGCCACGCCCGCGCCACCCACGTATATCTCGCCGGTCACGCCCTCGGGAACCGGATGACCCTGACCGTCGAGCACATACAAGCGCAGGTCCGGAATTCGCCCGCCGATCGGACTGCGGCCCGTGCGCTGCGCATCCTCGGCACTCAGCGCACGATAGGTCACGTGCACCGTGGTTTCCGTGATGCCGTACATGTTCACCAGTTGCGTGGCCGCATTTTGCTCACGCGCGTACCACGGCTGGAGGATTACCGGTTCGAGGGCTTCGCCGCCGAAGACGACCTGACGCAGTCGATGCGGCAGATTGCTTTCTCCCTGCGCGGCGATCAGTTGCCGGAACGCGCTCGGCGTCTGGTTCAGGATCGTCACGCGTTCCTCGCAAAGCAGACGATAGAAGTCCTGCGGCGAGCGGCTCACCTGCTTCGGCACCACGACGAGGCGGCCGCCGTACAGCAGCGCGCCCCAGATTTCCCACACCGAGAAGTCGAACGCGAACGAGTGAAAGAGCGTCCAGACGTCCTTCGCGCCGAACTCGAACCAATGGTCCGTGGCGCTGAACAGCCGCACCACGTTGCGATGCTCGATCATCACGCCCTTCGGTTGGCCCGTCGAGCCGGAGGTGTAGATCACGTAGGCCAGACGATGCGGGTTCAGGTCCGCGACCACCGGGTTGTGCGTCAGTTGCGCTTCGAAGGTCCGCGTGTCGAGTTCGATCATCGGCGCGGACAGTTCGCCCAGCACCTCGCGCACGCTCGCCTGTGCGAGCACCGCCACCGGCGCGCAATCGTCGAGCATGTAGGCGAGCCGTTCGACAGGGTAGGCCGGGTCCAGCGGCACATATCCGGCGCCTGCCTTGAGAATGCCCAGCACGCCGACGATCATCTCGATGCCGCGTTCCACGCAGATCGCGACCCGGTCGTCGGGCTTGACGCCCGCATCGATCAGACGATGAGCCAGCCGATTTGCGCGGACATTCAATTCTCCGTACGTGAGACGCGCGTCTTCATGGACCACCGCCACGGCGTCCGGCGACTTTTCGACCTGTGCCTCGAACAGCGCGACCACCGTGGTTTCCGGCGCTTCTGCCGCGATTTCGTTGCGCTTGACGAGCAGGCGTTCGCGCTCGGCGACCGGCAACATGTCGAGCGCGCGCACGGGCAGCGACGGGCTTTCCGCCAGCGCCAGTGCCAGCGCGTCGAGCGTGCAGTCCATATAGCCGGCCACACGCGATGCATCGACGCGCGTATCGGCCTGCACCACGAGTTCGAAGTCGCCGCCGAAGTCGTTCACCGAGAGCAACAGCGGATAGTTGGTGCGCTCATCGCCGTGCAGCACCGACACGCCGCTCGCGGTGGTGCGCGCGCCGCGCGCCTTGTCGGACGCCCGGCTGTGACGGTAGTTCAGCAACGCGCTGAACAGCGGCAACGGTGCGGCGACGCCGCTGCAGCGCTGCGCCAGTGCGAGCGAGGCGTGCTCATGGTGCAGCAGCGTCGATAACGCCGCATGCGTGTGCCGCACGGCATCGCCGACGCTCACATCGTGCAGGCGGACGCGGATCGGCAGCGTATTGATGAACATGCCGAGCACGCGGTCCGCGCCCTCGCCGCCCTGCATGCGGCCGAGCAGCACCGTGCCGAACACCACGTCCTCACGGCCCGACACGCGCCCCAGCACCTGCGCCCACGCGAGGTGAAAGAGGCTCGCCACGCTGACGCCGAGCTTGCGCGCCTCTTCGCGCAACTGCCGGCTCAGCCGGACCGGAAGCGTCGTCCTGAATTCGGCGATGCCGAGGCCGTTGCTCTGCACGTCGCTCAGGCCATACGGCAGCGTGGGCTCATCGACGTCGGCAAGCGCTTCGCGGAAGTACGCCTCGTGCTCGCTCTGGCTCATGCCCAGCCGCGCCTGCGCGACGAAGTTGCGATACGGCAGCGGCGTGGGGAGAGACTCCGTCTCGTCACGCAGGATCGTCTCTATTTCCTCCAGCATCATCTCCAGCGCCGTGTAGTCCATCACCATGTGATGGCCGAGAAGCTGCAGCAGCCAGCGGCCGTTGGGCTCGTCGCGAGCCACGTAGAGCCGCATCATCGGCGCCTGCCGCACATCCAGCCGATGATGTCGCGGGTCGAAGCGCTGCGCCAGTTGCGCCTCGATTTCGCCATCCTCCGGCAAGAGCGTGACCTCCTCGACGATCAGGCGCGCCTCGCGCCACACCACCTGCACCGGTTCGGGCAGACCTTCCCAGAGCACCGCCGTGCGCAGGATGTCGTGGCGCGCGATCACCGTTTGCAGCGCCTGCACGAAGCGCCCGAGCTCGACGCGCTCGGGCATGGCCATCATCATGTTTTGCAGATACGGATCGCCGTCGCCGCCCGCGATATGGTGAAACAGCATCCCCTCATGCAACGGAGCGAGCGGATAGATGTCCTGCACGTTGCGCGCACCGCCTTCGACCTGCGCGACCACGGCGTCGATCTGCTGCGCGGTCAGCGTGACGAGCGGCAGCATCTCCGGCGTGATCGCCTCGCACCCGGCCGGGATGCCGTTCGGCGGCACCGTCACCGCGTTGCGCACGCTTTGCGCCGCAGCCGCCAGCGCGGCCACGCTCGGCTGGCTGAACAACACCCGAACGTCGGCGCGTACGCCTGCCTGACGCATCCGTTCGATCAGCGTCACCGCCAGCAGCGAATGGCCGCCCAGCTCGAAGAAGTTGTCGTGCCGGCCCACGCGCTCGCGTCCCAGCACCTCCGCCCAGATTGCCGCGATCATCGATTCCGTATCGCCCGCCGGCGCTTCGTAGTCGCGACGGGTGAATGCGCCGTCGTCGGGCGCGGGCAACGCGCGCCGGTCCACTTTGCCGTTCGGCGTGAGCGGGAGTGCGTCCAGCATCACGTAGGCGGCCGGCACCATGTATTCCGGCAGCGTCTCCAGCATGTGGGCGCGCAATTGCTGGCTCTGCGACGCTTCCCGCGATGCGTCCGCCGTGTAGTAAGCCACGAGCTGCTTGCCGCCGCCGCCCTCGCGCGCCACCACCACCGCCTCGCGGATGCCTTCATGTGCCGCGAGCCGCGCTTCGATCTCGCCGAGCTCGATGCGATAGCCCCGGATCTTGACCTGAAGATCGTTGCGGCCGAGGAACTCGATATTGCCGTCGGCGAGCCAGCGGGCGAGGTCGCCGGTGCGATACATGCGCGCGTCCGGCATCGTGCTGAAGGGATCGGGCAGGAAGCGTTCGGCGCTGAGTTCCGGGCGGTTCAGATAGCCGCGCGCAACGCCCGCACCGCCGATATGCAGCTCCCCGACGGCGCCCGGCGGCATCGGCTGGCCGTGCGCGTCGAGCAGATATATCCGCGTGTTGGCGAGCGGCCGGCCGATAGGCACCGTGTTGCCGTCGAACCCGTCCGGCCTGCGCCATGCCGTCGCGCAGACCGTGGTTTCGGTCGGGCCATAGGCGTTGAAGATCGTGATGTCGGATTGCACTGCGCGCATCAGCGAGACGCCCGGCGATTCGCCGCCCAGCACGAGAACCTGAAGCCTCGGCAGGAGCGCCAGCGAATTCTGTCCCTGCAACAGCGCCGGGGGCAACTGGGCGTGCGTGACCGCGTGCCGCCGCATGTAGTCGATGAGCGATGTGGCCGCGAGGCAGGCGTCACGCACCGGAAGATAGAGCGCGGCGCCCGCGGCCAGCGTCATGAACACATCGGCGACGCTGACGTCGAAGCCCGGTGAAACGAACTGAACGACGCGGCTCTCCGGACCAACGCCATAGAGCGCGATTTGCGCGACGGCAAGATTGACGATGTTGCCATGTTCGACCATGACACCTTTAGGCGCGCCCGTCGATCCGGACGTGTAGATCACATAGGCGAGGTCGCGGGAACCGAGCCCCGCGACTTGCGGATCGTGATCGGGCCGGGTGTCATCGAAAGCGCCGGGTTCGAGCACCGGCAGTTCGCCCGTATCACCGAGCGCCGCGCGACCCGCGGTATCCGCGATGAGCAGCGCGGGAGCGGCATCCCTGAGCATGTAGGCCAGCCGTTCGCCGGGATAGGCCGGATCGAGCGGCACATAGGCAGCGCCCGCCTTGAGAATGGCCAGGAGCGCAATCACCAGTTCCGGACGACGCTCCATGCACAGCGCCACGCGCGCTTCGCGTCCGACGCCCAGCGCAATCAACTGATGGGCGAGCCGGTTGGCCTGCTCATTGACCCGCGCATAGGTGACGGACTGGCCTTCGAAGACGAGCGCGGTTGCATCCGGCGTGCGCGCAGCCTGCTGCTCGAACAACTGATGGATGCACTGCGCCTGCGGCAAGGGCGTGGCCGTCCCGTTCCATTTATCGAGCACGTCGCGCTCGCCGGGCAGCAGCAGGGGAAGGGTATGCAACGGGACATCGGGCTGCGCGATAGCCTGTTCGAGAAAATGCGTGAACCGCCGCAAATGCGTCTGCACTGCCTCGGCGCTGTACATTGCCGCGCTGGCATCGAATACCAGTCTCAGGCCAACTTGCTCTCCCTCGTCGTGGACGTGCAACGTCAGGTCATCGGGCGTGACGGAAAACGTGCGAGTCGATGCAACCTCGCAGTCCGTGAACGCGATCGCGCTATTGAAGCCGGGCATGATATTCACGATCGGGCCGAACAATCGCTGACCGATGTCGAGGCGTTCCAGATCCCGCCGGATATCCTTGATCCGATAACGCTGGTGACGCAACACGCGAAGGCTCTGCGCGGAAACCTGCTTGACGAGTTCGATCATGCTCGCGCGCGGATCGACGGGCACTCGCAGCGGCAGCACGTTGGACATCATGGCCGGCACGTTCTTGGCCGTTCGCCCGACCCGCGCAGTGACGGGCATGCCCAGCACCACTTCATCGGCTTGACCGCTTACGCGAGCCAGATAGGCGGCCATCGCGGCCGTGATGAACTGCGACCACGAGGTGCCGTTCTGTTGAGCGGTCTGACGCAGCGATGCCACTGTCTCGGGCGGCAGGTTGATCCTTGCCTTCACCGTCGTGACTTCGGGCGATGGATTCTCCACGTCCGCGGCGATGATCGGCGGTTCCGGGCAATTGGCCAGATGCTCGCTCCAGTACTGCTGATCCTTTTGAAAAGCGCTGGATGCGCGATACGCCTCGTCATCCGCGAGCAGATCGGCCAGCCGGCTCCATGTCGGCGGCGCGGGTTGCGATCCGCCTTTCAGGGCCGAATAAATCTCCGCAAGCCGCTCGATGAAGAGAAGAAACGAGTAGCCATCGAACACGAGATGATGAAAGCACAGAAACAGGAAGAACCGGTCCGGCGCGGTCCGAAGCAATGCCACGTTGAACAATGGCCATTGATCGAGATCGAATGCGGTGGAACGTCTCGCCTGCACGTGATCCTCGACTGCCTGTAACGGGTCCGCCTCGCCGCTGACATCGAGCACCGGAAGCCTGAAATCGACCGGCTCCAGTACCTGATGCGGCAATCCTTCCGTGCCGCGCAGACGAACCTGCACTGCGTCCGCTTCCGAGATGGTCTGCCGCAAGGCCGATTCCAGCACGTCGATATCGAGCGGCCCGGCGATCTCCGTCAGATGCGCGAGGTTATATCGGGGATCCTGCAAATCGACTTGCTGTCGAAAGAAGATGCCGAGCTGCGCGGGCGTAAGAGGAAAGCTGAGCATGGTTTCACTCGATAAGAAGTTTTAACCGGACGGCCCCGGCGCGTTCAGTCGGCCACGGGCGAGTCATTGCGTCTTGCGTACAAGCCCGCCTTCAGCGCTTCGGCCGATACATCGACGAGACGGCCTTGCGCCACCTGTACGAGCCGGTCGGCGCATTCGAAGTAGGCGTCGTCGTGAGAGATGACGATGACCGTCTTGCCGCGGCGCTTGAGATCGGGAATGAGTTCCGTGTAGAACACGCGCCTGAACACGGGGTCCTGATCGGCGGCCCACTCGTCGAAAAGATAGATCGGGCGATCTTCGAGATAAGACGAGATCAGCGCCATCCGCTTGCGTTGCCCCGACGAAAGACTGGTGGTGCTGAACCGGTTGTCCCGGATGCTTACCTTGTGATCGAGTTCGAGCGTGCGCAGATAATGCGTCGCCTGCTTGTCGACCTGAGCCTGATCCTGGCACAGGATTTCGTCGAACAGATGAAAGTCGGCGAACACAGCCGAGAAGCGCTGACGATACTGCACGAGGTTATGCCTGTCGACCTTGATCCCGTTCAGCTCGACATGTCCTTGCTCGGGTTCATAGAGCCCGAGCAGCAGCATCGCGAGCGTGGTCTTGCCGCTGCCGTTTCCTCCGATCAGGTAGACGACCTCGCCTTGTCTGATCGACAGATCGATCGGCCCGAGCGTGAACGGACGATCCTCGGTCAGCCCCGGATAGCGATGCGATACACCGGCGAATCTGAGCAACGGCGCACCTTCCTTCGTGACGGCGAACGGATCGTCCTGTGTCGCGGGCGTGTCGTCGTTCGGCGCGTGCGTCAGCTCGGCATCGAGAATGCGGATGCGCCCCAGTGCGATGGACGCCTGACGCAGAATCGGCAAGCTCGTCATCACTTCGCTGACCGGCTGGATCAGAAACAGCAGCAGCAGCGTGAGCGTCACCAGAACGCCCGGCGATTGCGGAAACCAGTGCGGCACAACGAGCAGGATCAGGCCGATAGCCACATAGAACAACATGCCGCCCGCATTGGCGACGAGCGAATAGAGAAGCATCGCTCGCGTGAAGGATCGCCTGAACCGATGCGCGGTCGGATGAACCACGTGATCGGTGAAGTATCGGCCTCGCGAAGTATTGAGCTGCAATTCGCGCGTGCCTTCGAGCAGCGAGCGGAAATGCCGGAAGATGACGTCGAGCTGATCGCGAACCGCCTGCATTTCTCGCAGCGGCCAGCGCTCCACGCAGTGATAAATGACCGCCGCGGTGATCAGAAAGACGAAGAAGCACGCGAAGGCCTGCCAGGAAAGCCATGCCATATACGCGAGACATACGGCGGTGAGGACGAGATGTCCGAACACGACCGGCAGCATCTGCGCGGCCTGCGCGAACGTGTTGACGTCCGTCGTGAGAATGGCGAGCAGGCGCGGCTTTCCGAGCGCCTCCAGCTTTTTATAAGGCGTATGAAGGATCTTCCGGCACAACTCGATGCGCAGGCTGCATATCACCTGCTGCCCGAAGTCCATGATGAGAATCTGCGACGTCGTTCTGAAGAGCAGTTGTGCCGCGCAGACGGCGAAGAAGCCGATCGCAAGCGCGCGCGTGGGTATGTGACCGCTGGCGACGATACTGATCAGCCGTGCGATTTCGGCGCTGCAAATGGCCCCGACGAACCCGGCAATGACAGCGACAACGATGCGCGGCATCGACTCGCGTCGAATCTGCGGTGGAATCAGCGAGAACATGACGCGTCTCCGCTCGCTGCGGGTGCAAGAGACGCAAGGAACGTCTGGATCGTCCGGTTGAATTCGTCGGGATTGTCGGTCATCACGGAGTGGCCTGCGCGCGGGATCGTCGCGAGTTGCCCTTTGGGCAGCGCCTGATTCACCATGCGCCACGCGATCTGCGGCGTCAGCAATGCGGACCCGATGCCTCTCACGACGAGGCTCGGGCAGCGCACGGACCTGAGCATGGCCCAGACATGCTCGTCGCGCGCGTTGTCCTTCGGCGAGTCATCGGCGACGGCCCTGTCGAGCTTCGGCTCGAACGCGCCCGTATTCGTGCGACGCAGCGCATGCGCCGCGAGATGTTGCAGCGCACGTTCATTCGCAAGCGGACGGCGCTCCTGCAGCCACTGCGCATACTCGGTGATCGAGTTGAAACGCGCCGGCGTTTCGCGTATTTCAGCGAACACTTTTTGCGAACCAGCGCCATCGGAATCCGGTCCAAAGTCGACCAGGACCAAACCCGACGTGAACTGTTCGAGCATTCCCGTAAGATGCAATGCAACGCTGCCGCCGAGCGAATGACCGATCAGCACGGGCTTTCGTATGTTCATTGCAAGCAGGACTTCGAGCACGTCGCCGGCGAGCGTTCGCGCATCGTACGCGCGCTCCGGGTCCCAGCTCGAATCGCCGTGCCCGCGAAGATCGATGGATACGAAACGGTTATCGGCGCAGGCGGATTCCGTCAGCGTGCGCCACACGCCGCTGCACTCGCCGCGGCCGTGAAGCAGCACGCAGGGCGTGCCGGCGCTGCCCGAATCCTCGACCGATATGTCGAAACGGCCATTACGGATTCTGACGCTGCGTCGCTGCACGAAAGAGGGGCGTTTCATGATTGTCACCTGTTAGGATCGAGCGAAGACAGCTTGACGCTCGAGAGTTAGAGCCGGATTAGGTCACGAACCAGCGGGGTAAAAGTGGCCGATGCGCCCCGCTAACAGGTTCCTAACTTTCCACGTCTAACTTGACTTCATTACATGTTCTGCCGGTCCGGGCCTTTATGGAACGTAAGACTGACCGACGATCCGATAACACGATGTAACTTTCCGGTGGATGCGCACATGACAAATTCGAACCCTGTTTTCAAAGAGCCAATCGCAGAGACCGCCGTTGCGGTCACGGGCAATTCCCTCGGCTCACCCGAAGAACTCGCGTCGATGGTCGCCGAGGCGCTGGGTGCGAAACGCTGTGTCGTTTCCGTGACGGCGGACGAGCGCATCGCCGACGTATGCTCGGGGCACTATGTGTCCTTCGGCGAGGTGCATCTCGGGGCGACGGCCGCCATCGTCGAATATTCGGACGCGCGCGACAAGATGTTCTCGGTGCTCGAGTCGAATGGAAAGGCGATTGGCGTGGTGCAGGTTTCGGGGCCGCGAGACAAACGGCGGTTCGATGAACATGACCTCAAGCTGCTGCGCATTTTCGCGGCGTTCATCACGCGGGCCGTCGAAGCGGACAGACTGCAGAAGCTCGTTGCTTCGCCCTTCGCGCGCATGACGCTGAAGCGCTCGACGGATCAGACTATCGGTGACATCGTTGCTCAATCGGTCCAGAATCCGAGCCAGCTCTCGAAGCTGCTCGCCCGGTCCTTCTATCGCGAGATGACGCGCGCGGGCTTCGACTTCAACCAGATCATCGGCGCGGCGACCGAGATCATTTCCGAACTCGCGAGCAACGTGCGCAAGCATAGCGATCGAAATAACCGGCGCGAAAGCTGACTTTTGGCTTCGCGTGACGAGCGGCGGCGCGCCATGCGCCGCCGTTTTTTTTGGTGGTGACATTCGCACGATCATCTGACTTCTCCTCTTCGTTGTTTGCCATCGGCCGTGGAGCCGATGGCAAGCTTCACTTCACGCCGAGTTCCTCACCCGGATGCCGACGCGCAGAACCTTCGAAGACGCTCAGCGAAGCGAGACTTCGTCCGATCGTCGCGAGCGAGGACGGCTGGCACATTTCGCCGTGCGCGCAATCGATATCGAAGTTCACGACAGCGCCTTCCGCCCGCTCGCGCCATTGCGCGACATGCCGCGCCTGACCGTCCGCTTCGGACCGCGTGGCCGTGAAGTAGACGATATCGCCGCCGAACTGCGCTGGCGCAAACGTGCTTTGCAGATGCATGTTCCGCCGCGTTGCATCGATCAGCGTCATCACGTGTCCATCGGTGATATACGCCGGAATCAGCCGATGCTGGCGCAGGGCATCGACACGCTCCGTAGTCGTCTGCATCTCGCGAAGCGCGAGCGTGAGTTCCTCGGGCATGTTGGAAAAGGCCGCTGCCATGAGCGCGCATTCGTCGAATTCGCGTGCTTCCCGGCCATCGGGCAGGCGCGAGTCCAGCAGAACGAGCTGATCGACGGTCTCGCCGGCGCGTTGAAGCTGCGTCGCCATTTCATAGGCAACCAGTCCGCCGAAGGACCAGCCGAACAGCCGATAGGGTCCTTGAGGCTGAACGCTCCGGATGCGCGTGATGTAATCGCTCGCCATCTCCGCGATAGTCGCGGGACTGTAATCGGGTTGCTGGAGCGCGGGCGTCTGCACGGCGTAGATTGGCCGATTTCCGTCGATGCTTTGAGCAAGTCCCGCATAGCTCCAGGCGAGTCCGCCGACCGGGTGAATGCAGAACAGCGGCGCGCCGTCGCCGGGAGTACGGATCGGCAGGATCGCGTCGAATTCCGTGTTCGAGGGCGCGGTGCTCAGATGGTCCGCCAACTCGGCCACCGATGGCGCGTTGAACAAGACCCGGATGGATATGTTCTGGCCGAGCCGGGCGTCGATAAGCGCCATCAGTTGTACGGCGAGCAGCGAGTGTCCACCGAGCGAGAAGAAGTTATCGAAGACACTGACGCGTTCGAGACCAAGCACACTGGCGAAGCACTCCGCGAGCGAATGTTCGATCGACGTGCGCGGTGCGACATAAGCGGCGAGGTCTTGCCACTGCGGATCGGGCAATGCACGGCGATCGAGCTTGCCATTGGGCGTGAGCGGCAGCGCATCGAGCACGACGAAGGCCGATGGCACCATATAGTCGGGCAAACGCGAATCGAGATGTTCACGCAAGGCGCTCGTATCGATCTCCGAAACCAGCGTGACGTATGCCACAAGCTGCTGATCCTGCTGTCGAGCACGCGCAATAACCACCGCCTCCCGCACCGCCGGATGACTGGCGATCTGTGCCTCGATCTCACCCAGTTCGATCCGGAAGCCGCGAATCTTGACCTGATGATCGTTGCGGCCCAGGAACTCGATATTCCCATCGGCACGATAACGTGCGACGTCGCCGGTGCGATACATCCGCCCGCCTGAAACGAACGGATCATCGAGGAAACGCTCGGTGGTGAGATCATCACGATTCAGATAACCCCGCGCCACACCTGCCCCACCGATATACAACTCGCCCACCGCCCCCGGCGGCACCAGTTGATAACGCTCATCGAGCAGGTACATGCGCGTATTGGCGATCGGACGACCCACCGGCACCGTCGATGACGTACTCGCTTCGAGCCCGGTTTGATAGCACGAGGACCAGACCGTGGTTTCGGTAGGACCATAAAGATTCCACAGCGACTTGACCTTCTCGCGCAGACGCGCAGCCAGTCCCTCGGACAAGGCTTCGCCACCGCACAACGCCGTGAGTTGCGCGGAGCCGGGCCACTGCGCATCGAGCAGCATGCGCCAGGTTGCCGGAGTCGCCTGCATGAAGCGGACGTCGTGCTTCACGAGCAGCGTTTGAAGCGCGAGCGGATCGGCTGCATCGCTTCTGCGGGCCAGCACCACGCACGCCCCGGTGCTCAAGGGCAGATACAGCTCCAGCCCGGCGATATCGAAGGAGATGGTCGTGACGGCGAGCAGCGTGTCGGCTGCGCGCATCGCGGTGACATCGCGCATCGAGCAGAGGAAGTTCAGCATCTCGCGATGCTCGACCATCACGCCCTTGGGCTTGCCGGTGGAACCGGAGGTGAAGAGCACGTAAGCGAGGTGATGCGAAGCGACGTCTGTGTGCGGATCGTCTTGCGGGAGTGCATCATCGATCGCTGCATCGGGATCGAGCACGCGCAGAGAACCGGTATCTCCCAGCGCTTCACGGCCGGCGGCATCGGCGATCAACAGCCGTGGCGTCGAGTCGGTGAGGATATGACTCAGACGCTCGCCGGGATACGCCGGATCGAGCGGCACGTATGCACCGCCTGCCTTGAGTATCGCCATCAACGCGACGACCATGCCGATGCCACGCTCCACACACAACGCCACGCGATCTTCCGGCTGTACACCGAGCGCAATCAGATGATGTGCAAGCTGATTGGCACGCGCATTGAGTTGCGCATAGGTGAGTGATTCATCTTCGAATACGAGCGCGATGGCATCAGGCGTACGTTCAACCTGTTGCTCGAAGAGCTGATGAATGCACAGGTGTTCGGGATAAGCGGCAGCGGTGTCGTTCCACGTCTGGACCAGCAAGCTGCGGGTTTCGGGCGGCAACACGTCGAGCTGATTCACCGGCGTCTGAGGTGCCTGTTCGAGCGCCTGCGCAAGGCTCGACAGCGCCTGCTCCATGTAGCCGCACAGTTGCTCGGGCGACAACGGCGCGAGTGTCTGCGCGGTGAGTCCGAGGCTTTGGCCATCGTCTTCGACCGCGAGCATCAGCGGATAGTTGGTGCGTTCTTCGGCGCCGAGCAACTCGATACCGTCGAAGACCGGTTGCTCATCGGTCGAGGCCTGATTGTGGCGATAGTTGAGCAAGGCGCTAAAGAGCGGCGCGGGCGCGGCGACGCCACTGCATCGCTGTGCAAGCGCAAGCGGAGCGTGCTGATGCTGCAACAAGGCGGCGAGCCGTTCATGCGTGTCACGCACGCTATCGATGACCGATGCATCGTTCACATCGAGGCGAATCGGCAGCGTGTTGATCAGCAAGCCCAGCGCCTGATCGACCCCTGCCTGCATGCGTCCGAGCAGCACGGTGCCGAACACGACGTGACCATCCGGGTTCGCCGCACTGGCGGCGTTGAGCACACGCGCCAGCGCCAGATGGCACAGACTTGCGAGACTCACGCCGATGCTGCGTGCCTGAGTGCGCAGACGCGTATTGAGCGATGCGGGCAACGTAACGCGCGCTTCGGCAACCGCCGAGCCATCGTGATGAACGTCGGTGAGGCCGAAGGGCAAAGTCGGTTCGCTCACGGCGGCGAGCATGTCGCGGAAGAACGCTTCATGCTCTTGCCGGGTCGCGCCGAGCCGCGCCTGAGCGACCAGATCGCGGAACGGCTGAGCCGCGCCGAGCGTGTGCGCGCGGCCGTCGAGCAGTGCGCCGATCTCCTTCTGGACCACTTCCAGCGTGACGTGATCGCCGATCAGATGATGCCAGACGAGCAGCGCCAGCCAGCGTGCCGAGCCGGGTTCGCGAGCGATGGTGAGTCGCAGCAGCGGGGCTTGAGCGAGGGAAAGGCGCTGTGAGCGCGCATCGAAATGTCGAGCCAACTGATCGGCAGCGTTGTCCTCCGTGAGGCTGATTTCGTCGATCGACAGGGGCGCGTCACGCCAGACCACTTGCGCGGGCGTGCTGAGGCCGTCGTGGATGAAGGCCGTGCGCAGGATGTCGTGGCGTCGCACGACTTGCTTCAAGGCATCGAGCCACGCATCGAGCCGTGCACGGCTATCGAAGGCGATACGCGCGGTTTGCAGATACGGATCGCCGTCGGTGGTCAGCATGTGATGGAACAGGATACCTTCCTGCAACGGCGCGAGCGCGTAGATATCCTGTACGTTGGCGAGGCCGCCGGGCACCTGCGCGACGATACGATCGATGTCCGTCTGCGTGAGCGCGATGAGCGGCAGCATGGGCGGCGTGAGCGCGGTGCAGTCACGAGTGATCGCATTGGGCGGGACGACAATCTCTGCGGCAACGGCACCCTGTTCGAGCGAAGCCGCGAGTGCACAGAGCACCGGCGTGGCGAACAGATCGCGCACGCTGGCGTGCAGCCCGACGCGACGCATGCGCTCGATGAGCGTCACGGCGAGCAGCGAATGACCGCCGAGGGCGAAGAAGTTATCCTGCCGACCGACGCGTTCGAGGCCGAGCAGTTCGGCCCACAGATCGGCGAGCGCGGTTTCGGTGGCACCTTGCGGCGCTTCGAAGGGACGCAGCGCGAAGGCATCGGCTTGCGGATCGGGCAGCGCACGGCGATCGAGCTTGCCGTTGGGAGTGAGCGGCAGCGCATCGAGCACGACGAAAGCCGAAGGCACCATATAGTCGGGCAAGTGCGAGGCGAGGTATTCGCGCAGGGCGCTGACATCGATATCGGATGTCAGCGTGACATAGGCGACGAGTTGCTGATCCTGCGACTCCTCGTGCCGCGCACGGGCGATGACCACCGCTTCGCGCACTGCCAGATGATCGGTCAAATGCGCTTCGATCTCGCCGAGTTCGATACGGAAGCCGCGAATCTTGACCTGATGATCGTTGCGGCCAAGGAACTCGATATTGCCGTCGGCGCGATAACGTGCGAGGTCGCCCGTGCGGTACATGCGTGCGCCGGGAACGAAAGGATCGTCGAGGAAGCGCTCGGCAGTGAGTTCGGGCCGATTCAGATAGCCACGCGCCACGCCTGCTCCACCGATGTAAAGCTCGCCCACCGTGCCGAGCGGCACCGGCCGGCGTTGCGCATCGAGCAGATAAATCTGCGTGTTCGCGATAGGCTTGCCGATGGTCTCCGTCAAACGCTCGCCCTTGTGCATCTGTATCCAGGTCGAGTACGTCGTCGTCTCGGATGGACCGTACAGATTGCACAGCCGCTCGATCCCGGTTTCGGCGAAGATTCGCTTCATCAGCGCGAGCTTCAGCGGCTCGCCGGCGAGGTTGATCGTCTGGACCGATGCCAGCGATGCACCTGCATCCAGCAGCGACGTGATAGCCGATGGCACCGTATTGATGAGGCTGACCTCCTGCGGACGCCTCATGAGCGCGAGGACATTGTCGACCAGATGAACCGTTCCGCCTGTCGTCAAGGGCGCGAAGCATTCGTAGATCGAGAGATCGAAATTGAGCGAGGTTGCGAACAACGTTTGTGAAAGTTCTTCCGGCGTGAAGGCCTCGTGACTCCAGGTCAGGAAGTTGACGGCGTTCCGGTGTTCGATCGCGACGCCCTTGGGTTTGCCTGTTGAACCGGACGTGTAGATCACGTAAGCAAGATGATGCGGGGCGACGTCCGTTTGCGGATCGTCTTGCGACAACGAGCCGTCGAGCGATGCATCGGGATCGAGCACACTCAGCGAGCCGGTGTCGCCCAGCGCTTCACGTCCGGCGGCATCGGCGAGCAGCAGGCGGAGCGTGGCATCGGTGAGGATATGACTCAGACGTTCGCCCGGATACGCCGGATCGAGCGGCACGTAAGCACCGCCTGCCTTGAGTATCGACATCAACGCGACGACCATGCCGATACCACGCTCCATGCACAGCGCCACGCGATCTTCCGGCTTCACACCCAGCGCGATCAGATGATGCGCAAGCTGGTTCGCACGTGCATTGAGTTGCGCGTAGGTCAGCGATTCATCTTCGAAGACGAGTGCGGTCGCATCGGGCGTGCGTCGAACCTGTTGCTCGAAGAGTTGATGAATGCACACGTGTTCGGGATAGGCAGCAGCCGTGTCGTTCCAGCGTTCGAGCAGCGCATGTTCTTCAGGCAACACGAGTTCGAGCGCATGCAGCGGCGCATCGGGTTGATCGAGCGCTTGTTGAAGCAATCGCGTGAAGCGTTCACCCAGCCGTGCAATGGTGACTTCATCGAACAGATCGGTGGCGTAGCTGAGCGTGCCTGCGAAACTGTTTTGCGAATGCGTCAGACTCAGCGTGAGATCGAACTTGGCGCCCGCTTCGGCCCCGGGCAGCAAGGTCAGCGTGAGGCCAGGCAAGGCGAGCGCTTCCATCGGCGCGTTCTGCAATACGAACATGACCTGAAACAGTGGCGTGCGACTGGTATCGCGTACCGGCGCGAGCGCTTCGA
>NZ_JACSUE010000021.1:0-103005 GCF_014384845.1 Caballeronia sp. EK | reverse complement strand
CGACTACCCGGCTTCTTCTCTGAGAACTCTGACAAAGTGGTGTCCATCAAATCGAAAGTGATGGACATCATTGTGCTGCGTACTGAGGTCACCCCCTACAACGGTCGAGACGAGCCGCTTACCGTGGAGCAGTCGACCAGGCGATCAATCTTGCGAAAATAAGCTTGAGCCGCTACGCGATGCCTCGCATATAGCGACGCAACATTTGGCCTGGAAAGACAGTCCTTAACGACATCGGCGTTCATGCCGAAATGAACCTGCAGCGCGTCGGCGGCATCCGCCCGGTGGAAACATGCCACCTGATCAAACAGCGTCTCGCCGTCCCGGTCAATCAGATCGATCCAGACCTCGCCATCTTCAAGTGTCTGGCCGGCACGATGAATCACCCGCTCATCGTCATTTGCGCAAGCGAGCATCCGGTGTCCATCGACGTCATCCACTGGCATCTCGAACACCTCCACCAGTTCCCCGCTCACTGCAACCTGCATAACCAGCAACGCCATCGCTGCTCCTTGAAATGTGAATGACGGATACCGCTGCGCCCATCAGACGGTCGAGCCCGGTGACCCATTTGAGTGGCATTTCAGGGCGACGTGACGGGGCCCACCTCTTCGCGCTCTTCAGTACCACGTTCCTGGAAGAGCTGAATGATGCGGGCGCTTGGTGGAACACACGACTGAGAGGCATTCAAACCGATGCGCGCCACGTATCGCCGCGCCTGCGCTACCAGGCCGGCCCACTCAACCGCGACTGTCAACCCAGCCGCGCGCCCATGCTGCTGCGTGCCCGACAGCCTGCGTTTCGCTATCAAAATAGTCGAGCGCGTCAAAGTGGTAGTAGACCGGCCAAGCACCCGGCCCCGCCTCTTGTGAGCAGCAGATTTGCAGCAAACCAGCCGTCAGGTAACCCGTGAGAGGATGGGGAGATTGAATAACCGTTGTAGTGGTGAAGATTTTGATTATTGTGCATAAGCGATAACCGACCGCACGACATCTTGTAGTACAGGCGAAATAAATTGAAATGAGGCTAGACGGATCGCGTCGAAGGACAAATGATGCGCAGGTCGAAGTCCGCGCTCAGATCGGGAGCGCATGGCTCCGCGAGGATGCTAGTCTCTAACAGAGAAAGGGCCGGTAGACCGGCCCTTTAAATACGTTACTGCGGCGAGATATTCGCGGCCTGCAGACCCTTCGGGCCGCGCCTGGTCTCGTAGCTCACCTTCTGGTTTTCGGCAAGCGTCTTGAAGCCGTCGCCCCGAACTTCCGAGAAGTGAGCGAAGAGATCGTCGCCGCCAGCGTCAGGAGTAATAAAGCCAAAGCCTTTGCTATCGTTGAACCATTTGACAGTACCGGTATCCATGAGAATTCCCTGAAATAAAAAAATAACAGCTCCGGTGCGGAGCGGCAAAAACTTCAAGGAAGAAGAGAGGACAGCGAGTACCGCGCAGATGGGGCGGAAAATGGTGATCAGCAATCGAGCTTCTTGAATATTTCGAGGTCCACAATATAGTGTGGGAGCGGCGCTGTCAATGCTTTTCGTAAATGCGCATCTGTTTAATCAGAGACTCCGGCGGCGCAAATACATGTGGGGCCCAGACAGGCTTTCGGGCGAAAGTCGCAAATTCGAATAGCAATGGTTTGGCGAAGCGTGGACGAATCCACTTGACCCGTCCGGGTGATGTCGTCACATGCTATATCCGTTGTCCGTTCCGTACACACCGGATTTTCCCCGGCAGGCGGGAATCACTGGGCCTGGAACTGAACTAGCCGACGCCAGTATTCATCCTGTCGCCCTTCGGGACTTCCTTCTTGCTGCCACAGGACGTAGGCCCGCTCCCGAAGATGCTCGTCGAGAGCGCGATGCCAGTATTCTTCGGCGTGCCCATCAGGTCGTCCTTCTTTCTCCCAAAGCAAATAAGCACGTTCCCGGACAGCCTGCTCTAGACCTTGTCTAGTTTCCGAATTACCCTGCAGGTCATCGCCGTACGGCGCCATCTGGCCGCCACGACCCGTGTGCATCCTGGCCGTGAGGGTACCGAGTTCAGGGTCCGGCACAAGCCGCCCGTGCGCCGCGGCTTCCAGCGCCTTGGCCTTGTATCCGGAATCGTCAGCGCTGCCCGACTCGCTTAGCGTAATCGGGTAGGTATGCAGCACATTACCGCTGCCATCCATCACGTCAACCAGTCGCTCGGTCATGATTGTCTCCCTTGTGTTTGTCCGTTTGATGTAGGGGTGGTGGCCGGTTCCTCTGGCTCATCACCGGACCTGCCCGCCTCCAAAGGCGTCCCGCCGGCGGTTTGAAGTGTGTATGATGCGCCGCGCTGGCGCGCGTTTTGCGAGTAAGCGGGCGAGGCCGTTGCACCCACGTGCGACGAAACCGCTGATCGGGCGCCACTCACAAAACACCATGACAAACCGTACACCGCCAACCGGGGAAATGTCCGAGGAACGGTCTTTCCAGCTTCTCGTGGCAGGCATCAGGGATTACGCAATTTTTATGCTCGACCCGGACGGTTTCATCAAAACCTGGAATGCGGGGGCGCAACGCTTCAAGGGCTATACCGCGGGTGAAATAATTGGCCAGCACTTTTCCGTGTTTTATCCAGAAAATGAACGCAGTGTCGGTCGACCGGCGCTTGCCCTGCGAACCGCCCTGGCCGAAGGGAAATTCGAGGATGAGGGCTGGCGGGTGCGAAAGGACGGCATCCAGTTCTGGGCAAGCGTGGTGATTGATCCGGTGCGCGATGATTCGGGCAAGCTCATCGGGTTTGCCAAGATCACACGCGACATTACGGAGCGAAAGGCCGCCCAGGAAGCGCTGCGTAAAAGCGAGGAGCAGTTCCGGCTGCTGGTCCAGGGGGTCACCGACTACGCGATCTTCATGCTTTCGCCAGCGGGTGAGGTGACCAACTGGAATGCCGGCGCCGAGCGCATCAAGGGTTACAAGCACGACGAAATTCTCGGCAAACATTTCTCGTGCTTTTATACCGAGGAAGATCGCGGCCGAGGAGCGCCTGCCCGGACGCTGTCAACCGCCGCGGCAGAAGGCCGATTTGAGCAAGAGGGCTGGCGCGTCCGCAAGGACGGCTCGCGCTTCTGGGCGCATGTGGTGGTCGACGCGATCCGCGATGACGTCGGCGAACTCGTGGGCTTTGCGAAAGTGACGCGCGACGTGACCGAGCGCAAACAGGCAGCGGAGGCCCTGGAGCGCGCCAACGCGGCACTGTTCCAGTCACAGAAGATGGAATCGCTGGGCCAGCTGACCGGTGGCGTCGCTCACGACTTCAACAACCTGTTGGCGGTGATGTCCAACGGACTGGATGTACTTTCGCTGCGGGTGCACGACCACGCTGATTTCCGGATGCTGGAAACCATGCAGCGCGCGGTCGCACGCGGCGCGACACTGACCCAGCAGTTGCTATCGTTCGCGCGCCAGCAGCCGCTCAAAGTCGAAAAATGCAATCTGAACGCCGTGATCCGTGGCATCGAGGCGGTTCTTCGCCGGGCCGCGGACGGCATGATCGAGTTTGAAGTCAGGCAGGAGCCCCGGTCCCGGCCGGTGCTGCTCGATGTCGCGCGGTTCGAGTCCGCGCTGCTGAACCTGGTCGTCAATGCGCGCGATGCCATGCCCGACGACGGAAAGATTGTCATCGCCGTCGAGAACGTCGAACTGAGCGAAGGGACTGTGGGAGCGCTGGCGGCTGGCCCGTACGTCAGGGTGTCCGTCGCGGACACCGGCTCGGGGATGGCGCCCGAGGTTGCGTCCCGTGCATTTGAACCGTTCTTTACCACCAAGGAGGTGGGCAAGGGCACCGGCCTGGGCCTGAGCCAGGTCTACGGCTTCATTGCTCAGTCCGGCGGCGACGTGCTCATCCGCAGTGAGGCGGGTCAGGGCACGGTCGTCAGCATCTATCTGCCCGTCGCGACAGACACATCTGGCGAGGCTGACACGTTGACCGGCCCGGCACTGGATGCGGTGCTGGTCGTGGAGGACGAACCAGATTTGCTGGAGGCGACGGCGGCGCTGTTCCGCAGCCTCGGCTACGAGGTGCTGACCGCGAGCAACGGATCGGAGGCGATGGACGCGCTGAGTCGTCGCGACGACATCCACATCCTGTTCACCGACGTCGTGATGCCCCGGGGAATTGATGGCATCCAGCTCGCGCGTTCGACGCGCGACCTTCGGCCGGATGTCAGGATCGTGCTTGCCTCGGGATACCCCCTTCCCGCCCTGAGGGCACAGCACGGCCAGCTGGACGACTTCGCATTTATCCACAAACCGTACCGGCTGGCCGATCTCTTGCGAACGCTAGGCATGGCGACGTAAGCGCGGGCTGTTTTGCTGGCTCCCTGAGATCCCAGCACTGCTGCCGGCGCGGTTGCCGCGTCGCAATGACAGGGAAGAAAGCCACAAGGCCAAGTGGCTGTTATGGATCGGGATGCGCTGGCAATGCGGTGGTAGGCGCGACCTCATTGATAGAATCATTGCCGGTGCCGGGGGATGATCTGCAGGTGGCGGTTTCAGTGGACGGTATGCCCCGCGAACCGGCGCATACTACCGTTACGATGAACCCGCACGCCCGAGCCTCAAGGGAAGCTTTGCTTTTTCAAGCAATGAAATGCGACTGGCTGTTTTCATCGTGCGCGATATGGAGCGCATCCTGGCGCAATGGGAGGCGTTTGCCGTGACCCTGCTGCCAGCGGCGGCAAGCATGGACTCACTGGCTTTGCGCGACCATGCCAAGCCGCTGCTTCAGGCGATCGTGGCCGACCTGTCGACCTCGCAGACCCGGGAAGCGCAATCGCAGAAGGCATGGGGACTTGCCCCACAACTGGCCGGTGCGCCCGAGACGGCGGCACAGACGCACGCCATCCTGCGCGCGCAAAGCGGTTTTGACATCAACCAGCTGGCCGCCGAATACCGCGCGTTGCGCGCCAGCGTACTTCAGTTGTGGATGGATGATTGCCAGCCTGAAGGCCCCCACCTGAATGACATCATCCGCTTCAATGAAGCGATGGACCAGGCGATCGCCGAATCCGTCCGTTCTTTCCGCGCCGAGGTCGAGCGGGCGCGCAACCTGTTTCTTGGGATGCTCGGCCACGACATGCGAAGCCCGTTGCAGACCATCCAGGCGACGGCTGCATATCTCGTCAGGAAGGGTGCGGGTGAAGGTGTGTCGGCCGCCGCCGACCGTCTGATCCGGACCGGTGCCCGGATGCAGGCACTGCTCGACGATCTGTGCGATTTCAATCGGACCGAGCTGGGCCTGGGAATCAGGATCGCGCCGACCGAAGTCGACCTTGCGGCGGTTTTTGCCGATGAGACGGACCAACTTCGTGCGGCGCATCGCGACCGCCGGATCGTGCTGGAGGCCCCTGTCAGCTTGCCGGGTGTCTGGGACGGTCTACGCCTGCAGCAGGTGCTGGGCAACCTGGTCGTGAATGCGATCAGGTATGGCGCGCAGGACATGCCGGTGCGGGTGGTGCTGACAGTTGACGAGACGGAGGTCCGGTTCGGAGTGAGAAATGCCGGTGCTGCCATCGAACCATCGCTGCTGCAAAGGATGTTTGACCCGCTTCAGCGCGGCCCGGATGCCGGAGCCCGGCAGGGCGCTAATCTCGGGCTCGGACTGTACATCGCCCGGGAGATCACCGCAGCGCACGGCGGCAGGATCGACGTGCGGTCGGACGAACAGGAGACCGTCTTTACAGTGAGCCTGCCGCGGCAGGCAGTTACTGGACCAGCGCGGTGATCAGCGCGAGCAGCTCGCCAAAGGGCCAGCCTTTCTGCACATAGCCGTCGAATTCGTAGCCCGTCAGCTGCCGGCGCACCTCGCTTTCGTCCAGTGCGGTGTGCGCGACGATGGCAATGCCAGCAGTACGGGCGTCCTGGCGCAGCGCGCGGGCAGCCTCAAAGCCGTTGCATTGCGGCATCGAGATGTCCATTAGGATCACATGCGGTGCCCACTCGCGCGCCAGGTCAATTGCCTCGACTCCGCCGAAAACGGGGCGGGACGCAATGTCCTCCACGGACAGGTAGGCCGCCAGCCCAACGAGATAGCGAGGCCCTGCCGGATTGCTCCTGTAGGGGGTTGCCGGGAAGCGTCAGGGGAATTTTGCTTCGCATACTTTATCAATTTGACAAAAAAGGAATTGCCGAATTTATCAAGCATCGCTAATCAAAAGGAAGGGCGGGAGAGCTGCCAAGTTCCGGCCTCGCACCGAAGAAGCGCTTCCAGCCCTCGGGGTGTCGTTGGCCGCTATGTGATCAATTCGAGGTGCCGCGCGCCGTCGGGGACCGCATCGACGACCAGCCGGCGGTCAAACGTCGCGAGCGTGCCGCGATGCGCGCGCGCGAGCGCGAGCAGGTAGGTATCAGTCACTTGATCTGTCGCAAGGATCCGGCTGGCATCGACGTGTTGTGCATCGAGGAGGCTCACGTCGTCAGCCCAGAACTCGTGGCTGGGATGTGCTCGCAATTGCGTCACGAGCGGTGCGATAGCGGCTGGCGTCTCGAGTGTGTTCGGGTAACGCGGATTGCCGATGATGCGCAGCACGCCGTTTTCGGTCAGTGGGCAGGTCGCCCATGCTGCGTGCCCGACTTGGCCGAACCATGCATGCGCCGCCTCATGCTGCACGTGGCCGGCGTCGAGCAGGGCGATCAGGACGTTCACGTCGAGAAGATATGCCATCAAGAGGTCTCGTCGCGCAACTGATTAACGAGATCGAGGGTCACGGGGCGCGCCGAGCGCGCGTTTGGCAGGACCGGTAGTCCGTTGCGCATCGTTGGTGAGGCGGCAACCGGCTGCAGCGCTGCCCGGGCAAGTGCTGACAGCACGCGCCCGATAGAGACGTGCTCTCGCTCAGCGCGAGCGCGTACGACCGCCATGACATCGTCGTCGATATCGAGGGTAGTTCGCATGATGTTCTCCCGTCATGACCGCAGCAAATACCATAAGTATAGCCGGGCCGCATCAAACATCAAACATCACGCATCGTCGAGTTCACAGTGCATGTTCTTCGAGCCGGTCACCGAAGGGTTTCCCGTGAAACTAAAAAGAAATCCGACCTCATATATATCGACGACCGTTGATTCGGTGACCCATCAATTCCTGGAGTGTCGGGAGTGTCGCGCGACTGTATCAAGCTTCATCGCTAGGATCGAGCAGCTCAAGCCGGAACTGCCATCCCTCGAAGGCGAGAAGCATCGCGCCGAAATCACGCCAGTCGACACGCCGGCCGTCGATGATCACGCAGGGTTGGCTGGTGTGTTCGACCCCGTCCCATTCGAGCCGGCCTCTGACGATCGTCTCGGCGACCTGCAGCCCGCCAGCATCCGCGACGAGGTGCGTGATCCCTAAGGCGCGCTTGATTTTCTGAACGAGCTGAGCCATCGGCGCGAACGGCTCCGATTCAGGATCACCCAGGATCTGGAAGCGGTAGCCGCCGGAGTCGTCGTCGCCCATGAGCTCGAATGCTTCCAACGAAAGCTGCTCGCCGAGTAGCAGACTGCGAAAATGGAACTCGTGCTCGTCGCCGTGCACATCTAGCAGGCGCAGCGGCGTGAAGTTCGGATGCTCGAAGTTTCGAAGGTCCGCGAACTGTGCCATCTCGTCGTTGAAACACTGACTGCGGAGCACACGCCAAGTCCCGTCTGACGAACCGGCACGCACAAAGTCATGCGCAGGCTTGTCCGCGCGACATCGCTCCCAGCGGGTTTGCGTCATAAGGTCACCATCCAGCGTCACCCAGTTGACGTGGATTGTCGCATGGGCTGGCGCGACGGGAACGGCCATCAACGGACGCGCCCAGTCCCCGTGGCGACGCCAAGGACGCAATGCAATGCAAAAGTTCGATCATGTTAATTATGTAAAATGAAGTGTGAACTTCGCCGCGCTGTTGTCTGAAATTGCGCGGGCGGCTGCGGCGCTTCGACTTCAGCCCCGCGTCATATCATTAATCCCCTCGGCCGCGGCCAAGAAAGATTGACCGAGTGGGCTAATATGGACTAGACTAACCTTAGTCCACATGGGGGAAATTATGCAAACCGTCAATATTCACGACGCCAAGACGAACTTTTCGAAGTTGGTCGACGCTGCGGCGGGCGGAGAAGAAATTATCATCGCCAAAGCAGGAAAGCCGACGGCCAAGCTCGTTCCGATCGAGCCGGCGCGGCCGACGCGCGCTTTTGGCCGGCTAAAAGGAAAACTGCACATTGCCGATGATTTCGACGCGCCGTTGCCAGACGACGTGCTCGCTTCTTTTGAGGGTCGTTAATGGTGCGCGTGCTCCTGGATACGCACATCTACCTGTGGGTGCTTCAAGACGATCCGCAACTGAGCCACATCGCCCGCGGCCTGATAACCGAGGCCGACGACGTTTTCGTCAGCAGCGCGTCGATTTGGGAAGCGTCGATTAAAGCGGGGCTGGGGAAGCTCGACGCGGATCCGAAGATGCTGGTAGCGGAGATCGAGGGCAGCGGCTTTCGTGAACTGCCAGTGCTTGGAAAACATGCGGTGTTGGTTCGCGACCTGCCGGACATTCATCGAGACCCCTTCGACAGACTGCTGGTGGCACAAGCCATGTCGGAACCGCTGATCCTGCTGACGGCCGATGGCCACCTCTCGGCCTACTCCAAGCTGGTCATGACAGTTTGAAAATTGGGAAACGCTAAGATGGCAGACTTAACCCTGGCACTCGCCTGCGGGCCGCGATCAACCGGCTATTCGACTCTGCGGAGTGGAGAAAGCGACCGAGCGGAGATCGACGACGCGTTGATTCAACTGCACCAGCAGGCAGCGGATACGGTGAAGGCCTCTCTGGCTGATCTTCGAGAGTTCGAAAGAAAAAGGCGTGCCCTTTCTGACGCATTGATTGCTGGTCAACTCCATGGAAAATTGCAGAGGTATGGCATGCTCGAATGGGTTTCAAGCGTCGCTGGAGAGTATCAGTCACGGGGGCCATATTTTGTCGGCCTGGGGGCTGTCCTCACAGCGTTTGGCGGTGCGATGAAATGGCAATACGAAATCAGGAAGGCGAAAGCTGAAGCGAAGGCATCACCGAAGGTTGGCGCCTCCCGGTGTTGTTGTTGCCCATTAATTTAGGCGTTTATGGATGTTACCTTATGTGCCTGATATTCCTGCGTAGGAAGTTTCGACTCGCAATTCAGAGGGCCCGCGAAGAAACTTGAACGCACCGTGGCGCCATATTATTTGGCGATGTCATGGCCCGCGGTGAGGCCCCCGACGCCACGTGGTCAGCTGCTAGCGACGCGGCCCTTACTTGCATGCGAGAATGCTGTTGAAGATGGGTGCCCAGGGGCACCTTGCTAACGCCCTATTCCTTCCGCTTCCAGGGGCCCGTCAATGTTGAGGATCACTAGGATGGGGTATCATAAAAAACATTAGGACACCTACGGAAAATGTGCTGATGTTACTTATGTCAAGTCTAGATGTTGAGGAGCTAAGTTAGTCTCCGAAGAAAGGAATTGCGCCTTCCAAAGTAACGACGCAATTCCGTTTGTCTTTTCAGAACGCCGGCTTTACCGAGTCAATGTTGTCCTTCGTGACCCGCACGGTGGGCAATACGACCTTCGGGGGCACCTTTTCGCCCTTTAAGATCTTGACCGCGACAGCCATACTCTCAGTACCGGCGGGCGGATACAGCCACGTCGCAGCTTCATCACCCGCGCGGATCGCTTCAAATTCCTCCTTTTGCCCGTCGAGCCCGAGCACCTTGATCTCGCCCGATCGGCCGCTTTCCTTGATCGCCTGGATCGCACCGAGCGCCATCTCGCCATTCGCTGCGAACACGAGATCAATCGTGCCCGCAGGATGCGCCTGCAAGATGTTCTGCATCGTCGCATAGGCCTTCGGGCGACGGTAATCCGCGGGTTGTCTTGCGATCACCTTGATGTCCGCGGATTTTCCTGTCACCGACGTCACCCCGCCAATACGGTTCACCGATGTTTCGTCACCCGGAATCCCTTCGAGCAAGACAATGTTGCCTTTGGGCTTGCCATACTTCTTCGTCAGCGTTTCGACAATGTATTGACCCGCGTCCGCGCCGAGCGCCCGGTTATCGCCTGAGACCATCGTGACGGCGCCGGCATTCTCGATCGGTTTGCCGACAAACATGTACGGCACGCCTCGCTCTTTCAACGACGCCAACTCCTGACGCAGCCCTTCGGCTTTCCCGGCTTGCACGAGCAACAGCTTGATGCCCTTGGATTCCATGTCCTCGATGCCGGCGATCTGGCCCGCGACGTTGCCCTGCCCGTCGGTGGCAAGGACCTTGATGCCGGCAGCCGCTGCAGCTTCGTTGATCTGCTTGCGCTGCGTCGCAAGCCACGGATGATCGAGGCTTTCCTGCGAGAGGCCGATCGTGTCGGCAGCAAGCACGGTCGCTGCACTACCAAAAGCAAGCGCTGCGGCGACTGCGAGCTGCATCATTTTTGCGTTGACCATGGGTTGTCTCCTTGACTATGGGACCGCTCTAGCGGCCTTTTGAACGATTGAGTTGCGCGTGGATCAAGACCGCGCCGACGATAATTGCCCCCTTCACGATCAACTGCGTATAGGCGGGAATGTTGAGCAGATTGAGCAGGTTGTTCAGAACGCCGATCAGCAAGACACCGACGATCGTGCCGCCAATGCCACCCGCACCGCCCGAGAGGCTCGTGCCGCCCACGACTACAGCGGCAATCGCATCAAGTTCAAGGCCCTTGCCGAGATTCGCCTCGCCGATATTGAGTTGCGTCGACATGACGAGGCCACCGAGGCCTGCGAACAGTCCGGAGAGGCAGTAGGCGATCACCCGAACCTTGTCAACCGGTACACCCGACAAACGTGCCGCTTCGGCATTGCCGCCTACCGCGTACACATGTCGCCCATAGCGGGTCATCCGCAATATCACTGCCGACGCGATGGCCATGACGATGAACAGCAACGCCTGCACCGGCACGCCAGCGAGCTTGCCGCGCCCGATCCACGACAGCGACACCGGCACGCCGATGACCGGCTGTCCATCCGAATACGCGAGCCCAACGCCAACGAGTGCCGTCATCATCCCGAGCGTGACGATGAACGGCTGGATGCGGCCTTTCGTGGTGATGAAGCCGTTGGCCCAGCCGCACGCGATGGCGATCGCAAGGCCGCCAGCCAGCGACGCAAACGGTCCATAGGGCTTGAGCCCAGCGATGGCGAGCGTGGTGAGCGCGAGAATCGATCCCACCGAGAGATCAATGCCCGCCGTGAGAATCACGAACGTCATGCCAAGCGATGTCAGCCCGACGACCGACACCTGACGCACGACGTTCAACAGGTTCTCCGCCGTGAGGAAATAAGGCGAGGAAACCGCCGCCGTCACACACAAAAGCATGAAGATGGCGAGAATGCCGAAGCGCTGGATCAGTTCGATACGCCGATAAGCACCGCTAGAAAATCGTGTGCTCGAAGTCGCGCCAGAAATGGGTTCTACTAATGCCATGATTTACCTCGCTATCATATGAAGGACCGACTCTTCCGTCGCACCGTGTGCGGACGCTTCTCCTGTGACCACGCCATCGCGTAGCGCGACGATGCGATCGGCCATCCCAAGCAACTCGGGCAATTCCGACGAGATCAGTAGCACCGCCTTACCGGAACGTGCGATTTCGTCGATCAGCCTGTAGAACTCGACCTTCGCGCCGACATCGACGCCACGTGTCGGTTCGTCCAGAATCAGCAGCGTGTAATCGTGAGCGATCCACTTTCCGAACACGACCTTCTGCTGATTGCCGCCGGACAGTGTGCCGACAGGCACTTCCGCGCTCGACGCCGATACGGCCAGTTGCTTACAGACGGACGCTACCCGCGCCCGCTCGCGGCGCCGATTGATGAAGCCCAAGCGGCAAACGCTGTCGAGCGTGGGGAGCATCGCGTTCTCGCGAATGCTGAGGCCGAGCACAAGTCCTTGTGCCTTGCGATCTTCCGGCACGAGCGCGACCCCTGCGTCGATCGCCTCCGCAGCCGTCTTGGGACGATGGATGCGGCCCGCCAGCGATATCTCGCCCGATTCGATGTGGTCGAGTCCGAAGATCGCGCGCGCCACTTCGGTGCGCCCCGCGCCGACAAGTCCTGCCAGTCCCACGATCTCGCCTGCACGAACGCTGAAGGTGACGTCCTTAACCCGTTCCGCGAGCCGCAATGCTTTTACATCGAGCACGATGTCGTTGCGGGCCGCGTCATCGTCATCACGCCGATCGGGAAAGCGCGTGTCAACTTCGCGGCCCACCATAAGACGGATCAACGACGCGCGGTCGAGATCTGCCACCTGGCGCGTGCAGACCGATCGACCGTCCTTCAGAATCGTGCAGGTGTCGCAGAGGTCGAAGATTTCGTCCATCCGATGTGACACATAGAGGATCGTGACGCCATCGCGCGACAACGTCCGCACTACGTCGTAGAGCAGCGTCATCTCGTGATCGGAGAGCGTCGCGGACGGTTCGTCCATGATCAGCACACGAGCCGAAACCGCGAGCGCCTTCGCGATCTCGACGAGTTGCTGTTCAGCGACCGACAGCGTGCTAACACGCCTGCGCACGTCGATCGGTGCGCCGATGCGCGCGAGCAGCGCATCTGCTTCGCTGCGCATGGATGCGGCGTCGAGGAACCCGCGCCTGATTCGTTCGCGGCCGAGGAAGATGTTTTCGGCGACGCTCAACGCCGGGATCAGGTTGAATTCCTGATAGATCGTTGATACGCCCGCGTCCACTGCCTCGCTCGGCGATGCCGGTGCGTAAACCGCGCCGTCGAGAATGAGCTGGCCTTCGTTCGGAGCGGTCGCGCCGCTCAGGATCTTGATCAACGTGGATTTACCCGCGCCGTTCTCGCCGACGAGGGCATGCACCGATCCCTTGGCACATGAAAATTCAACGCGATCCAGGGCCCGTACGCCGGGGTACGTCTTGCTGATTCCCTTCACTTCCAGAACGTTCATGGACAACCTCAACTGCGCGGTGGTGACGATGAGTCGGCTCAAGCGATTTGCAACTGAATTTTTAGTACACTCTTGTCCTCAGCCAGTCGCTTGAACGCAGCTTGCACGTCATCGAGCCGATAGATCGTGGTGAGGAATGGCGCAACATCCACGCGTCGATAGCCAAGCAATGTGGCCGCTTCGTGCATGTCGTCGCCCATTCCGGCGACGCTGCCTTGCACGCCCTGCTCGCGCAGCACGAAATCGAGCGCGGAGATCCTGAACGTGTGGCCCGGTTTGGCGATACCGAACGCAATCACGCGGCCTCCGGGACGGATGAGTGTGAACGCCTGCTCGTAAAGGTCAGTCGAACCCACGCTTTCAATCGCGACATCCACACCCCGTCCGTCGGTCGCTGCGCGCACCGTGGCGTCGAGTTGCGCAGGATCGGTGACGACGAAATCCGCACCCAACTCTTTCGCAAGCGCCGCGCGCTCCGCATTCGGCTCCACGACGATCACAGGTGCCGCGCCCGCGCGCACGGCCAATTGCATGTGCATCTGGCCGATGGGCCCGGCTCCGATCACGAGCACGCTTTCGCCGAGTCGCAAATGACCTCTGCGGAATGCGCGCACAATGCATGAGAGCGGCTCGACCATCGCACCCTCCTCCACGGGCATTGCAGCGGGCAGCGGAACGACCGCGTACGCTGGCACGCGCACGTACTCAGCCATGCCGCCGTTGACGTGGATGCCGAGCTGGACCATCTGTGTGCAATTGAGGATCTCGTTCTTGCGGCAATAGAAGCAACTGCGACATCCGAGATTGATATCGGCAGTCACGGCCTGGCCTACCTTCAGGCCTTTCACCGCCGAGCCGACTTCAGCAATCGTCCCGGAGAACTCGTGTCCAGGAATCAGCGGCAGGCGGTCGCTGGAGTAGTTGCCGTGATAGATATGCAGGTCGGTCCCGCAGATGCCGCAACGCTCGACTTTAATCAGCACGTCGGACGCACCGCATTCTGGAACCGGCACGTCGCGCAACTCGAACTGCATCGGAGCAACGAGAACAGCAGCTTTCATGACTTCTCCCTGACGGTGAAACGTGGGCGCGAGCTACCAGCCGCCGCGGCGATGTGCAGCGGCGGAACAGGCGCGCACCATAGCGCGTAAGTTATTGCGGTGTCGGTGCGTCCTGCCGGATCAGTTCGCGACGTTTCAGCTCGTCCCAGAACGCAGAGGGGATGTCTGCCCGGAAGGTCTGCAAGTTGTCTTCGAGCTGAGCGACGGTACGGACGCCGGGAATGTTGGTCGGAATCGCAGGATGGCCGAGCACGAACTGCAGCGACGCCGCTTTCAGCGGCACCGCGTATTCGCGACACAGCTGCTCGATCTTGCGAACCCGTTCGAGAATTGCATCCGGCGCGAGCGAATAGTTGTATTTCGCGCCGGCAACTGCGCCTGTTGCGAGGATGCCGCTGTTATATCCACCCCCGAGGATCACGGACAGCTGACGTTCTTCGCAGAGCGGCAGGAATCCATCGAGCGCGTCCTGCTCAAGCAGCGTGTAGCGGCCCGCGAGCAGCAGGCAATCGAAGTCGTTTCGCTTGATGGCTTCGTGCGCGACCTGCCACTCGTTGACGCCCACACCAACCGCCTTCACGACACCTTCATCGCGAAGTTTCAACAGCGCCTTTGCCGCGCCCGACATCGCCGCGTCGAACATCTCAGGCTGCCGGTTGCCGTGCGTGAAGGCGTCGATGTCGTGGATCAGCGCGATGTCGATATACTCAAGCGCCAGCCGCTGCAGGCTGTCTTCGATCGAGCGCATCGCGCCGTCGTAGCTATAGTCAAAGCGCATCTCGAACGGGAGGCCGTCAACCCACGGCGTGAAGTCGATCTCTGCGCGCTTGCGTGACTTGAGAAGCCGACCGACTTTCGTCGACAACACGTACTCGTTGCGCGGATACCAGCGTAAGCCCTGCCCGCAGCGCGCTTCGCTCAAACCGTGGCCGTACATCGGTGCGGTGTCAAAGTAGCGAACGCCGGCGTCCCATGCGGCCTTGATCAGGGCCGCCGAGTCTTCCTCGGAAATCGGCCGGAAGATGTTGCCGATAGGGGCGGCACCGAAGCCCATCAGTGTCGTTTCGAGTCCCGATCGCGGCCATTTACGCTTTTCTGCTGGGTTCATCGTTGTCTCCTGTCGACCAGAGGTGGCGCGTTAGCGCTTGCTCTTGTTTCGTGTAAGCGGTGGCGACCGAGTGTAGCGTTAGCCGCGCACGTTACTCTCTCGTTTCATAACCCACCGGATAGTTACTTGACACTCATCCTAAGCTCAGTTGCGCGATCAATCAAACGGGGTTTTCCCGGAGTAACCATACGGTGCGTCGGGTCGACGGTGGCGCTTGTCGAGCGAGCAAAAGGAGTCCGATACAGGTTGCCTTCCTGGCCTGGCTCGCGCTGGGTACGAACCTCGCAAGGACCACCGCACAGTCGTGCTTGAGGCACTAAAAGGGTTAGCCGCTTGCTCACCTTCCTAGGTTGCCAACTCTTTGGTGGCTACTCGAGATGCGCGGTCATCTGGCGCTGCGTGGAGACTTTACCCGGTGATCTTGTTCGTGGCCCGGCAAGGCTGCGTTGCTCGAGCGATAGGACGCGATGGCGCGCGTGCCGACATTAAAAATAATCGGTGCGGCTGGACGGTTTTTTTATGGACCACGACGATCTGAGTTGCGGAAGCGGCGTCCCGCAACCTCCACAGGAAGTGTTCTCATCGCTCGTTAAGCTATGGCTTCGCGATGTCCTCTCTTCCCATGTGGCGCGGTTACGCATAGGGTACATTACGTTGCGCTATGACAGCACTGCCGTCAGCGCCATCAGCCCATACTCGGCCAGATGGCGCAGGCGCTCAGCTTAGACATGCGCCGCGAACGTTCCCGTGTTCCGGGATGAACGATACCAAACCCAACGCGTCCGAGTACCCCGCATTACCGCGCCATCTGCCCTTGCCTACGCCTGGCGGCCGAAAGCCGCCGATTTTGCTTCAATCTCGTGCTGATTTTGAATTTCCAACCGGCACCATTGACCGCTCCGCTTTGGCCAGTCTCGCATTGGCCAACGTCTGTGCCCGTATCCGTCGATATTCCCGCGCGTCGACGGGGGAGGCACCTGGCTTACCCAGATCGTTTAGGTGCATCCGGTACGTTTCCCGCGCGCTCAGCGCCGCGAGCGCCGCGACGATCGTCGCCACAAACGTGATAGCGCCGATTGTGAGCGGAACATTGGCCGCCCCTCCGGGGGGCGCCACGGCGACAAACAGCGCAGGCAGCAGTGCCGCGATGGTGATTCCGATGTTATGCCCGATCGCCACCCCCGTGACCCGATTGCGAGTGCGGAACAACTCGGGATAGAAACTCGGGAAGATAGCATTGAACCCCTGGTAGGCGACGCCCCACATCAGCAGTGCCATGATGATCGCCAATGGCGTGCTATGGATGCTAATGGAATAGAGATAGCCGAACGAAAGCAGACCGGAGCCGAGTGCGCCGACGACGGCCGGGAGCCTGCGGCCAATTCTGTCCGACAGATTGCCGACATATGGAATCAGAATTACTGCCAGGATGTTACCGAGCACCGGAATCCACAGGTAGACGTCCGCATGGAAGCCGATACCGTAGGCAGGCTGCACCGCATACGCCGCACCGAAAATCGTCGCCACCACCGGAATGACGGTTGTCAATGACATGCAGGCGACGCGCAAAATATTCGCCCAACTGTCGGCGAAGGCATGGATGATTGGCGATTTGGCAATCTCGCCATGCTGATCTTCTTCCACAAATGCCGGTGTCTCATCGACATCGCGTCGAATGAAATAACCCGCGATGATGATAAAAAAACTCAGGAGGAAGGGTATGCGCCAGCCCCAAGCTGTGAACGCGTCCGTCGGGATGTAGTGCGCGAGCGGCAAGAATACCGCCGCAGCCAGAATCTGGCCAGCTTGCACGCCCTGCAGCGTGAAGCTCGCAAAGAAGCCTCGGCGGCCGAACGGGGCGTGCTCAAGAACCATTGAGCTCGCACCCGCAATTTCTCCGGCCACAGCGAAGCCCTGAATCAGCCGCATGGCGACCAATCCGATCGGTGCCCAAAGACCGACCCGCTCGTAGGTGGGCAGCAGGCCGACGGCCATGGTCGAAAAGCCCATCATGAACATACAGAGAATCAGCACGTACTTGCGACCGTGGGTGTCACCCAAGTGACCAAGTACGAGCGCCCCGATAGGACGCGCCACATAGCCGACACCGTATGTCGCCAGCGACGCGATAATGGCGATCTTCGGATCGTTCTTCGAGAAAAAGATCTGCGGGAAGATCAGTGATGCTGCCGTGGCGTAGATGAAGAAGTCGTAGTACTCCAGCATTGAGCCGATCCAGCCGCTGGCGGCGGCTTTCTTCGACTGGTGCCTGCCTTTCGGCTCGCTATTCTTTAGGTTGGTCATGTGTCTCTCCGAGTGATAGACCGCTTCGTCATACTGTCGCTACCTGGCGCTAAATATGGCTAGCGCGATCGTGGCATGCCGTCAGTAGTGCGTAAGGCCCGTGTGATGACGTCCGATTTCGAGCAGCAAGTATCTGCTTAGCTTCCTGCCGGCTTCATTAGCCACCATCTGTGATTGGCGTCCGTCAAATCTCTTCGATAGAACCCACCGGATAGTTACTAATCGGATATTCTATTCCCAGTTTCGAAATCGATGAAAGAGGGTTTTCCCGCCTCCTGCCACGCGTTGTCAGGGCTTTCGCCGCCTTGGTAACGGCGCATCCGAACGTTATGCAGGAGCGGTAAGTCCCAGAAAAGCGGCCATCGATTCGACTGAGTTCTCGAGCAAGTAACGGCCGGGATGCGCTGCGAGACCACGCGCCTTTGCGCTTTCCAAAAGGCGCGTTTTTGCCGGCTTCATGATCAGGTCAGCGATGACGGCGTGTGGAGCGGCCTCGGCGAGATCAATCGGCACGGGGTCGTCGGGGCTCATCCCGCACGGCGTCGCGTTGACGACAAGATCGTGCTTCGCTCGCGCACGCGCCTGGCTTTCGCCGATGACCGTTTTGCTACCGCGCGCCCGCAATGCCCCCGCGAGCCGCTGCAACGACTTCGCATTTGTATCAAAGAGATCGAGCGAGGCGATGCCTGCATCGGTCAACGCATGCGCCACTGCAACGCCCGCTCCGCCAGTACCGACGATCAGCGCGGACTTACCGCGCACGGTGTGTGCGCGCCCTTGCAAACCCTTGACGAAACCAACACCGTCGAACATGGCGCCCGTCCATGACCCATCTGCTTCACGGCGTAGACAGTTGACCGCGCCCGTTTGCTGCGCCGCGTCCGATAATTGCGTGGCATACGCGGTCGCATGCAGTTTGTGCGGCACCGTTATAACGACCCCGGCGAGGTTGGCTACGCCTCGCAGCCCTTCGAGGACCCTCCCGAGGTTGCTTGCCGTCACATGAAACGGTACGAGCGCCGCGTGTACCTCGTGCCGTTCGAACAAGGCATTGAAGAGTTGCGGGGATTTCGCCTGTGCAATGGGATCGCCCAGAATTGCAACGATCCGTGTTTCTCCGTCTATATTTGTCACTGCTGATGTCCTTTGCTGGCGGTGATGCGCTCAATCAGTCGCTGCACGCGCAGCGCGTCGTCGCCAGTTATCAATGGAGCGCGATCCTCGCGAATGGCGGCGAAAAAGTCCCTCAAAAGATCGCGATGGGCCGTGTGCGCAAAGTCCATGGGCTTCGCACCAAACCCGGACGACGAAGGGTCACTGAACTCCTCGACACGACCGTCTTGAAAGAACACGCGCAGGTGTCCGCCGTCGAGCACTGCCGTTGCGTTTGCGCCAACCAACTCAATGCGTTCAGGAAAGCCGGGAAACGCCGCCGTCGTCGCGAGGACTTGACCGGCAGCACCGCTCTCGAACGTGAGTGCGGCGCTCGCGAAATCTTCCGCTTCCATCGAATGCAGCGTGGTCGTGGCGGTTGCCGCCACGACCGATGACACGTCGCCCGCCAGCCACATCAGGATGTCGAGTGAGTGAATGGCCTGCGTCATCAATACGCCGCCACCGTCACGCGCATACGTGCCGCGGCCGGGCTCATCGTAGTACGACTGCGGTCGCCACCAGCGCAGTTCGACACCCGCATAGGCGAGCGGCCCGAGTGCGCCACTCTTGGCCAACGCCGCGAGCCGCTGGACAGCGGGACGGAAGCGGTTCTGGAAGACGACGCCGAGTTGCACGCCGGCCTCTCGACAGGCCTGGACCGCCCGTTCCGCGCGAGCTATCGATATATCAAGCGGCTTTTCGAGCATTACATGTTTGCGTGCGGCAGCGGCCTGTTCGACGAGTTCGAGATGCGTGTGCGGCGGAGTGAGCACCAGAACGCCATCGACGCTCGAGTCGTTCAACACGGCGTCGATCGACTTACCAACAGGGAAGCCGTAGGTGCTGGCGAAGCGCTCAATCCGTTCCGGCGAACGACCGACCACGCCTACCACGTCTACTTCGTCATTGAGTTCGCTCAGGGCAAGTGCGTGAGGCGTGGCAGCCAGGCCGGCGCCGACGATCGCGATTCGGGTTTTGCTCATCCGCGTGTGTCCTCCAAGACGATCGTTCAGATGAGCGCTGTCAACTCGGGAACCGCTTCGAACAGATCCTGAGCCAGACCATAGTCCGCCACGCTGAAAATCGGCGCTTCCAGGTCCTTGTTGATCGCGACGATCACCTTGCTGTCCTTCATGCCGGCCAGATGCTGGATCGCGCCCGAGATGCCGACGGCCAGATACAACTGCGGCGCGACGATCTTGCCGGTTTGACCGACCTGATAGTCATTCGGAACAAAGCCCGCATCGACTGCGGCGCGCGACGCGCCCAAGGCCGCGCCGAGCTTGTCGGCCAGCGGTTCGAGCACCTTCGTGTAGTTCTCCCCGTTGCCGAGGCCACGTCCACCCGACACGATGATTTTTGCACTCGTCAACTCCGGTCGATCGAGTTGCGTCAGCTCACGGCTCACGAACTGCGCGATGCCCGTGTCGCCCGGCGCGTTAATCGTCTCTACCGTTGCGTTGCCGCCTTCGGCCGCTGCCGCTTCAAATCCGGTCGCGCGCACCGTTATTACCTTGACCGGATCGGACGATTGCACCGTCGCGATCGCGTTTCCCGCGTAGATCGGACGTTCAAACGTGTCCCCGCAGTTCACCGCCGTGATATCGCTAATCTGCGCGACGTCCAAATGAGCAGCGATACGCGGAGCGATGTTTTTGCCGTACGCCGTAGCGGGCGCCAGGATGTGGGAGTAGTCCTTCGCCGGATCTTGCACCAGCGTCAGCACCGTACCCTCCACGTTTTCTGCCAATCCATCGGCAAGTTGCGGCGCGTCGGCCAACAATACTTTCGTTACACCCGCAATCTTCGCGGCCGCCTCGGCCGCGCCACGTGCATCGTGGCCCGCCACCAGAACGTGAACGTCCGGTTCGCTGAACGTCGCGATCATCGCGGCAGCGGCCACTGTGTTGAGCGTCGCCGCTTTGATCGATGCGTTGTCATGTTCCGCAATCACCAGAATCGTCATTTTGTGCGTCTCCTTACAGGACCTTGGCTTCGACTTTGAGCTTCTCGACGAGCGTCTTTACGTCCGGCACGAGTACGCCGGCAGAGCGCTTTGGCGGCTCGGCGACTTTCAGCGTTTTCAGACGCGGCGCAACGTCGACACCGAGATCAGCGGGTTTTAACGTCTCAAGCGGCTTTTTCTTCGCCTTCATGATGTTGGGCAGCGTCACATAGCGCGGCTCGTTCAGGCGCAGATCGGCGGTTACTACCGCCGGCAGCGTCAGCGACAGCGTTTCAGCGCCCCCATCAACTTCGCGCGAGACCGTTGCCTTGCCATCCGCCACCACGACCTTCGAGGCAAACGTCGCTTGCGGCAAGCCGGCCAAAGCGGCCACCATCTGACCGGTTTGATTCGAATCGTCGTCGATGGCCTGCTTGCCAAGGATCACAAGCCCAGGTTGCTCTCTGTCGATCAACGCCCTCAAAATCTTCGCGACCGCCAGCGGTTGCAGGTCCTCATTCGATTCAACGAGAATCGCGCGATCCGCGCCGATGGCCAGCGCGGTGCGCAGCGTCTCCTGACATTGCGTCACGCCGCAGGACACCGCAACGACCTCAGTCGCAACGCCCGCCTCGCGCAAACGCACAGCTTCTTCAACCGCAATCTCATCAAACGGGTTCATCGACATCTTCACGTTCGCGATATCAACGCCGCTGCCATCCGACTTCACCCGCACCTTGACGTTGTAGTCGACTACCCTTTTCACAGTCACCAGAATCTTCATGTGCAAACCCTTCCTTCAACAAAGCCGCCCGACACGGGCTAGATCGAAACTCACTTGATAACCAGCACCTTCGAACGATCGAACGCTACGGTCACCGCGACGATCAGAATCAGCCCAAACACGATCTGCTGGGCGAACACACTGATGCCGACGAACGTCATGCCCACACGTGCCACCGACACCAGAAGTGCTCCCACCAGCGTCCTGCCGATACCACCGGCGCCACCCGTCAATGCCGTGCCGCCGACGATCACTGCGGCGATGGCCGGCAGCAGAAACTGGTCCGCCAGCGTGGGCGAGCCGCTTCCCAGGCGTCCCGCCATCACGACCCCCGCCAGGCCCGCGAAAAACGACGACGTTCCGAACACAAGACATTTGGTCAACGACACGCGAACGCCCGATGCAATCGCCGCCGGTTCGCCTGCGCCGATCGCATCGGTTTGACGGCCGAAGACTGTCGAGCGATGCAGGAACACGCAGAAGGCGAACACCGCGATGCCGAGCAGGATTTCGTGCGGCACGCCGAACGACGAGCCGGTGGTCCAGCCCAGCGACGCGTTGCGCATCTCATCGCTGATACCGATTGAACGGGTACCGGAAAGCGTCAACGCCGCCGCCGAGGCAATCCCGCCCACCGCCAACGTCGCGATAAAAGACGGAATCCGCAGCACGGTCTGGATCACACCGCTCAAGAGACCAATGCCGAACGATGCCGCGAGCGCGACGACGGCCGCCATCGCGCCATAGCGCGGCAGCAACATCGCGACGATCACGCTCGACAAGGAAGCCACCGCCTGGAGCGAAAGATCGATACTGCCGAGCAACACGACGAACGTCGTGCCAGCGGCCATGATGAAGAGCGTCGAACTGTCGGCGAGCAGACCGAGTTGCGTCGACGGTGCGAGGAAGCTCGGCTGCGCAATCTCGATCAGCACATACAGCACGATGAGAGCGAGGAAGGGCGCGTTGTCGCGCAGCTTCGTCGCGATGGATGCGTTCAGTTGTGGCATGTTGACCTCAGACCATGTATTCGACGATTTCGACCTGCGAAGGCTTGTGACCCACTTCGCACGGGAGAGTCCTCTCAGCGCGGCCGTCACGCATGACCATCACGCGATGACTGAGCCCCAGAATCTCTTCGAGCGTGTCGCCCGTCAGCACCACTGCGACGCCCTCCGCCGTCAGTTCGCGGATGAGCTGATAGACCTCTTCCTTAGCACCTACATCGAGACCGCGCGTCGGGTGATCGAGCACGAGAATCCGGCTGCCTGCGAAACGCCACTTTGCGAGCACCACCTTCTGCTGATTGCCGCCCGAGAGGTTGCGGCATGACGCATCCGGACCCGGCGTCTTGATATGCAACCGCTGGATCCAGTCGTTGGCGAGCGCGCGTTCGCTTGCCTTGCGCACCACGCCGGCACGGCTGACTGCGCCGAGACGAGGCAACGTGAGGTTTTGCGCGACGCTCATCTGCGTGACGAGCCCTTCCACCTTCCGCTCACGCGGAACGTATCCGATGCCGAGCGAAACCGCGTGATTCGCCTGCGGCCTGAGTCGCGTGTCACCCACCATGACCTCGCCGCTATCGAGACTCTCCAGGCCCGCAATGACGCGGCACAGTTCCTCGCGCCCGGACCCGACCACGCCCGCCACGCCGAACACTTCGCCACAGCGGACGTCGAAGGAGACGTCGTGGAGCACGTGCCCCAGAGACGCGTTGCGCACCGACAGCGCCACTTCTGCGCGGCACGGCTTCTGCAGATTCTCGCGGTAGTACTCGCTGTGCAGCGAGCGGCCGACCATCAGCTCATGAAGCTTCGCCACTGACGCCGTTCCCGAAGCCATCTCGGATACGACCTTCCCGTCCTTCATCACATACACGCGATCGCTCAACGACAGCAATTCATCGAGCCGATGCGAAACGAACACGAACGACGCCCGCGACTTCAACTCACGCACGAGGCCGAACAGAATCTCGATCTCCCCGGCTTCGAGCACGGACGTGGGCTCGTCGAGCAGGATGATCGGCGTGCCGCCGGTGCGGCTCGCGAGCGACAACGCTCGCGCGAGTTCCACCATCTGCCGCTGGCCGAACGACATGTCCTCGCACAGCGTCAGCGGATCGACGTCCAGATGCACCGTCGCAAGCTCCTTCTTCGCCGCGCGCTTGAGCTTCGTCCAGTTCACGCGCCCGAACGTGACGAACTCTTCTTCGCGCCCGAGAAACAGGTTCTCCGCGACCGTCAGGTTCGGCAGGATCGACTGCTCCTGATAGACCATCGCGATGCCTTTGGACGTCGCGTCGCGCGGATTGCGGATCACGAGCGGCTTGCCACCGAGCTCGATCTCGCCGGTGTCCTGGCGATATGCGCCGGTCAACAGCTTCATCAGCGTGGACTTGCCCGCGCCGTTCTCACCGATCAGACCGACGATTTCATTTGGGCGGACTTCGATCGATACATTGTCCAGCGCAAGCACGCCCGGGAAGCGCTTGGTGACGTTCTTGAGTGAAAGCATCTCTATTCTCCTCACGCTCACTTGACGATGCGCCGGCGCGAGCGGTTCAGCGCGAGCGTCACGGCGGCGATGATCAACACGCCCTGGATGCCCTGTTGCACATAGGGCGGGACACCGAGCAACACCATGCCATTGCCGAGCACGATCACGATCAGCGTGCCGATCAGCGTGTTCATCGGCGTGCCGTTGCCGCCTGCGAGCGATGTTCCGCCCACCACGATCGCGGTGATCGCAACGAAGAGCTGGCCGTCGGCGATACGCGCATGTCCCTGCCCGAATTGCGCCACGGCGAGGATGCCCGCGACGCCATAGAAAGCCCCGGCCAGCGCGAATATCGCAATGCGCACGCGCGAAACCCGCACGCCGCTCAACCGCGCCAGATCCTCGCCACCGCCGATCGCCAGCGTGTGACGGCCGAGCAGCGTGTGCTTGTAGACGAACCAGGCGACGCCGAGCATCAGCACCGCGATCCACACGGACACCGGCAACCCCAGGTAGCGCGTGATCGAGATGGCGCGTAGCGAAGCGTCGCTCACACGGATCGTGTTCCCCGACAGCCAAGCGGTCCCGATCCCCGTTGCGACGAAGCCGATCGCCAGCGTCGTGATGAACGAAGGAATGCGCAGGAACACGTGCAGCACGCCATTGACGAGGCCCAATATCGCGCCCGCAGCCAGCGCCACAGTCAGCACCCAGAGGCCGAAGTGGTTGTCGTTATACGAGTTCTCGACTAGCGTCGACACCGCGATCGCCGCAACCGCGACGATGCCTTCGGCCGACAAGTCGATGCTTCCCAGTTGAATGACAAAGGCGGCACCGAGTGCGATGGTGAGCGGAATCGCGGCACCTACCGCGATCCGCGACAGGTTCATCGGATCGAAGAAGTCGCGGTTGAGCGCGCCGATGCAAAGACCGAGCGCCACCAATACGAGCAACGGTGCAAAACGCCGCACGAGTGCCTGCTTCGATACGATTGGAGTCCCGGTTGTTCTTGTGGATGTGGCCTGCCGGGTGGGCGCTGCGGTCAGCTTGTTCATCGATACACCACAGGACCCGCGACGCGGGCATAGAGGTTGTTCCAATCGGCGTTGGGCGCGCTCGCGCGCTTGATGACGTCCTGGACGTTCGCCTTGGTCACGAAAGTGGCCTTGCAATATGACTCGCGACGGTCCTTTGGCAGCGTCGCCACATCGATCTTTTTCTGCTTCGCCTGCAAACCCATCGACAGGCCGATACCGCCGAGCCAATACGGGTCCCAATCGACCGACGCGATCAGCTCACCCGCCTTGATTGCGCTCAGTCCGGGCGGCGTGCCGTCCATGCCGGTCACCGGCATCTGGCCGGCAAGGCCTTCCGCGCGCAGTGCCTCGATCGCGCCGAGCGCCATGTCGTCGTTCGCGGCCCATACGCCCTTGATCTTCGCGTTGAACCGCGTCATCCAGGCCTGCATGATCGGGAACGCCTTCTGCGAATTCCAGTCGGCGACCTGGAAGTCGAGCAACTGGATGTCGGGGAACTTCTTCAGCGCGGCGTCGAGACCGGCTTTGCGCTCGATCGCCGGCACGTTGCTAAAGATGCCGCCGAGCGCGACCACGCCGCCCTTGCCGCCCATCGACTTGAACAGTTGCGTCGCAGCTTCCTCGCCGTACGCTACGCCGTCATAGGAAAGATGCGCGACGTAATTCGGGTTGTGGTCCCACGGATGCAGATCTTTCGGCTTGTTCCAGATCGTGGTGACGTAGGCGCCTGCCTTCGAACACGCTTCGACGATCACGCGTGCATCGGCGGAATCGTTCGGATCGACGTTGAGCACGAGATTGCCGTTAGTCCTTTGCAGCAGTGCACGAATATCGGCGATGCCCTTCTCCGAGCTTCCTTCGGTCGTCAGCGGCACGTACGGCAGGCCCACGCTTGCCGCGAAGGCTTGCGCTCCTTTGTTGAAGGCCGCGTGATACGGGTTGGTGAGCGAGCGGAAGGAACAGGCAAGCGTGGTCTGATCCGCGCCGAGCGAAAGGCGCGAGAGACTGCTGCCGGCCACGGCAAATGCCGCGCCCGCGCCAAGCTTGATGAAGTCACGGCGTGAAAAGGCCGATGAGTGTTCTTGTCTGGACATGGTGTCTCCTGCAATCAGCGGGCTTGCGCCCTTGTCAGTAAATAAGTATGCAGATAGTTACTTTATGAGCGAGGCTTCGTTGCCGGGCGAACCCCGGCGAGCGCGTCGCGCCGCTTTACGCCGTCGTGGTGATGGCGTCGCGCACCGCCCGCCCCGAATAGCCAGCCAGCTGACCGGCAATCGGCGTCTGTTTCGCCACGCGACCGCGAATCAGGTCCGAAGCTTTCTCCGCGATCATCAGCGTCGGCGCATTCGTGTTGGAGCTGACGATGCGCGGCATCACCGACGAATCCGCGACCCGCAGCCCTTCGATACCGCGCACGCGCAACTGCGGATCGACCACTGACATCTCGTCGACTCCCATCTTGCAAGTGCCGACCGGGTGATAGCCGGTGCGCCCGTACTGCTGCGCGTACTCCTCGTATTGCGCCTGCGTGCGCACGGCGCTGCCGGGGAAATGCTCGCTCCTGATGTATTTGGAGAGCGCGTGCTGGCTCATGATTTCGCGGCTTTGACGAATGCCTTCCACCGCTACCTTCAAGTCATACGGGTCGCGAATATAGGCAGGATCGATGATGGGCGCATCGGCGGGATCGGCGCTGTTGAGCGTGACGCTGCCGCGGCTCTTCGGGCGCAGGAAGTAGGAGTTGAGCGTGCACCCCGAGCCGGAAGGAACCGGCGGCACGCCGGCCTCCACACCGGCGCCGGGCAGGAAGTGAAACTGCAGATCGGGGGTCGGCACGCTGCTGTCGGAGTACCAGAACGCCCCACCCTCGGCAATGTTCGACGTGACGGGCCCCTTGTTGAAGATCTTGTATTCGAGGCCAGCGAGGAGCATTAGATGTTTCTTCGCGTACTTGTCGAGGCTGTAGGGGCCGTTGAGTTCGTACACGATATCGATGTCGAAATGATCCTGCAGGTTTTCTCCAACGCCGTTCAGCGCATGCAAGGGCTTGACCCCCACGCGTTCGAGATCGACCGCGCGACCGATGCCGGAAAGCATCAGCAGCTTGGGCGACCCGATCGCGCCCGCCGTCACGATCACTTCTCGCTCGGCGCGTGCAACCTCAACATTCGAGCGCGCGTTCTGATCGGCGAATTCGACACCCACCGCGCGTCCATGTTCGATCACGATGCGCGAAACCAGACAGTTCGTCTTGACCGTCAGGTTGCTGCGGGAGCGTGCCTCACGAAGATAGCCGACCGCCGCGCTGCAACGCCGTCCGCCACGCTGCGTGACCTGATAAACCCCGACGCCCTCTTGCTGCGCGCCGTTGAAATCGCTGTTGTAGGGCAAGCCCGCTTCCTGGCCAGCCAGCACGAAGGCTTTGGTGACTTCATTGACGCTGATGAGATCCGATACGCCGAGGGGTCCGCCCACGCCGTGATATTCGTTGCACAGGCGCTCGTTGTCTTCCATCCGGCGCAGATAAGGCAGCACGCCGTCGCGAAAGCCCCAGCCGGTGCAGCCGTCGCGCTCCCAGCCGTCGTAGTCTTCCGGCTGGCCTCGGGTATAGACCATCGCATTGATCGAGCCGCCGCCGCCGAGCACGCGGCCCTGCGCGAACGGAATCTGCCGGCGTTGCGTTTCCGCCGCCGCCGCCGTGCGATAGCCCCACGTCAACGGGCCGCCCGTCATCTTGAAGAAGCCGACCGGCATATGGATGTAGGGGTCGGTATCGGCGGGACCGGCCTCGAGCAACAGCACCCGACTGCTGGCGTCTTCACTCAGACGCGCAGCCAGCGCACATCCCGCCGCGCCACCGCCCACGATCACATAGTCATACATTGCTGTCTCCGATTCTTTGTTCCGCCGCCTGCTTTGCGCGGGCAGGCTTACCGTGCGGCTCTTCGTGGCCGCTCTCGTTGAAGTGAATTCGCCTTACGCGATCCAGCGCGGCCGATTACCGAGCTGGACATGCACCGACTTGAGTTCCGTGTATTCTTCGACGCCATAGCGTCCCGTCTCGCGGCCGATCCCCGATTGCTTGACGCCACCGATTGGCAGCTCAGGGCCGCCGGTGATCGTGCAATTGACCCAGATGCGCCCAGCCTGCACCTCGCGCAGGCTTTTGAACGCGCCTTGCAGATCACGCGTCCAGATGCTTGCCGCGAGCCCGTAAGGCACGCCATTCGCGAGCAGGATCGCCTGATCGAACGTGTCGAACGCGGTGACCGAGAGCACCGGCCCGAAGATTTCTTCCTGCGCGAGCGTGCTGCCGGGTTGCACGTTACGAAACACCGTTGGCTGGATAAAGTAACGCTCGCCTTCGCTGCTTGTAGTACCGCCGCAGACGAGTTGAGCGCCGTCGTGCGTGCCAGCGTCGATGAAGCCGCGAATTTTCTCGAATTGACGTGCCTCGACGATCGCGCCGACGTGATTCGACGCGTCGAGCGGATCACCGACGCGCACCTTCGCGAGCACCGCCTGCACGCGCTCGACGAGTTCCTGCTCGACCGAGCGGTGCACGACGAGCCGGCTGCCCGACACGCAGCACTGGCCCGCGTTGAACGCGATGCCAAAGGCGATGGCATCGGCTGCATCGTCCAGATCGGCGTCGGCAAAGACGATCTGCGGATTTTTTCCGCCCAGCTCCAGCCCGACCTTCTTCATGTTGCCGCCGGCGGCAGTGAGCACCGAGCGGCCGACCGGCGTCGAGCCAGTGAACGAGATCATGTCGACGTCCATGTGTTCCGCGAGCGCCTGGCCAACCACCGAGCCGAGCCCCGTCACCACGTTGACGACGCCATCGGGCAGGCCTGCTTCGGTCAGCAGTGCGGCGAGCTTGAGCGTTGTGCTGGACGTGAGTTCCGCGGGCTTGACAACTACCGTGCATCCCGCCGCGAGGGCAAACGGCAGGCGCTCCGACAGGATGAAGAACGGAAAATTCCACGGCGTGACGATGCCCACCACGCCGACCGGCTGCCGCACGACCAACCCGAACATATCGGGGCCGAGCGTGTCGTGCGAGTCGCCGTGTACGACACGGGCGAGGCCCGCGGCGTATTCCCAGATGCCTGCTGCCGCGGTGACCTCGCCGCGCGACTGGCCGATGGGCTTGCCACTTTCGAGCGTCTCGAGAAAGGCGAGCGTTTCGACGTTGTCGCGGATCAGTTGTGCTGCCTTGAGCAGCACCGTCGCGCGTTGCTCGCCCGTGAGCCGCGACCAGCGGCCATCATCGAACGCGCGCCGCGCCGATGCGACCGCGAGGTCCAGGTCGCTACTCGATGCCCGCGTCGTGGCAGTTACCGGAACGCCATGGCCGGGACTCTTCCGAGTCACCCAATCGCCATTCGCGCCAGCATAGTCCTTGCCGTCGATGAACATCGGCGTGCGCACCGGCTGGGTGGGTAGGCGCAGCGCGGCTGCCAGTTCGCTCAAATCCGTCATTCCTGCCTCCAAATAAGCAATTCTTTACGGTCGACGCTTAAAAACCATCTTGTATCGAGCTGAGCGTGTCGAAACTGTGTCAGGCCTTTGATACACCATACAGTTACTTACTTACGCTGGATTTTTTCATTTATAGTCATGGACATGGCGCATTACCCGTCGCATATCTGCAACAGCTTCACCGCTCCGAAACAAGTCTTCATTCTGCACCACCCGGTTACTTCCTGGCAACTATTTTTTGGTTTATAGTTACCGCGATGGCGTCGGCGAGATTGACGTCCCGATCCCCTCTTTTTTCGACGACCCTATGCCCCCAGAAGCAATCCCACAAAGTCGCGCATCAAAGCCCGCCGACGCGGCAGTCACGCGCCAGCCGAGGCAGCGAGATCCGGAGGTCACGCGCGCTCGCATCCTCGAGGCCGCGAAGAAAGAATTCGCGAAGCTCGGTCTCGCCGGTGCCCGCGTGGAAGCGATTGCGACCCGCTCCAAAGCCAACAAGCGGATGATCTATCACTACTTCGGCAGCAAGGAGGAGCTGTTCGTCGCAGTGCTCGAGGACGCCTACGCCGATATCCGTTCCGCCGAACAGAAGCTGAACCTCGATCACTTGTCGCCCGAGGACGCGATCGTTGCGCTCACCACGCATACCTGGAACTACTACCTGCGAAATCCCGAATTCATGACGCTCGTGAACAGCGAGAATCTTCATAAGGCACGCCACGTCAAGAAGTCTCAGCGGTTTCACGAACTGCACAAAGGGTTCATCTCCATGTTGCAGGGCATACTTGATCGCGGCGTCGAAGCAGGCGTATTTCGAAGCGGCGTCGATGCGCGGCAACTGCACATCACCATGGCTGCAATCGGCTACTACTATCTGACGAACCGCTTCACGAGCGGTGTGATCTTCGACATCGACTTCATGGACAAAGCCGCCCTGAAAAGCCGTCTCGACTTCAACATCGAAACCATCCTGCGGCTCGTACGTCCCTGATAGTTACAGCGCATGGAAGCATGGACCACTCCACGCGCCGCGGTTTCAGGCCACCTTCTCCTGAGTCGGGGACGCGCTTGGCTGCGTTCTCGCGAGCAACGCTTCATCGACGAGCGGGCGGAATGCCATGCGCGCGAGCACGTCTCGCTCGACATCGACACCCTCCGCAACCTCGATCAGGCGTACTCCGTCTGCCTCCAGGCGAAACACCGCGCGCTCGGTCACGTACAGCACTTCCTGCTTCGAGCGCCGTGCCTGCTCGCCGCTGAACGTGATGTGCTGCACCCGCTCGACGAGCTTCGGCACGCTCCCCGCCGAGACGATATTCAGACGCGTTCCAACTTGTTCGACCTCCAGCCCCTTCGCCTCGAAGCTGCCGCAAAACACGATCTTGCGTGCACCCTGCGTGATGTCGATAAAGCCGCCCGGCCCCACCACCGTCGCACCAAGCTTTGACACGTTGATGTTGCCCTCGCCGTCCATTTCGCCCATGCCGAGGAACGAGACGTCGACACCGCCACCGCTATAGAAATCGAACTGATCGACGCTTGAGAGGATCGCGTCAGCGTTGCGCGCGGTACCGAACATCGGACCGTCGAGCATTGCGCCGTTGTGGATGCCCTGCTCGACCGAGCCCCAGAACGTGCCGAGCCGTCCTTGTTCCGCCAGCAAGGCAGGGATGCCGCCGGGAATGCCGAAGCCAAAATTCGCCGACTGCCCCTCGTGCAACTCTGTCGCTGCGCGCGCGGCAATGATGCGTCGAATACCCGTCGGCACTTCGTAAAAACCTTCACCGATTGTGCATAGCGATTCGCCGCTCAACGCCGGGTCGTAGTCCGATATGACGCATTGAACCTGATCGGGCGTATCCACGAGCGTATCGACAAGTATTCCTGGAATCCGCACGAGGCGCGCGGGCACATAGCCCTCGGGTTCGCGTTCCTTCACCTGCACGATCACGCGGCCGCCGCAGTTGTGCGATGCGAGTGCGGCGGCATAGACGTCGAGATCGGCGGGTTCGCGCCGCAGCGTGACATTGCCGCTCTCATCCGCCGACGAGCCGCGCAAAACCGCAAAATCGACCTTGAACGGCTTGTAGCGCAGATATTCGCGCCCATCCAGTTCGATAAGTTCGACCAGGTCCTCGGTAGCGCGCTCGTTGATCTTGCCGCCATCGATACGCGGATCGACGAACGTGCGCAGGCCCACGTGTGTGACAAGTCCAGGCCGGCCGGCACCGATTTCGCGCAGCAGCGTGGAGATCGCGCCAGCGGGAAAGCTATAGGCTTCGAAGGCATTTTCCTTGGCCAGTTTCTGCATCGCAGGCGCCCAACTCCAGTGCCCGCCGATCACGCGTTTCACCATGCCCGGATGTGCAAAACGGCCTAGTCCGCTGCCCTTCGCGTCACCGATACCGAGTGCGTGTACCACGGTCAGATCACGCGGATGTCCGGTCTCGAGGAAACGCTGTTCGAGCTTGGCAAGCACCGCATCCGCTTCCAGCAAACCGCCGCCGGAACCCGCCAGCGCGATCGTTGCACCGTCGAAAATCTGCTCGACCGCATCTGCAGCCGCCGTCCATTTGCTCACACTACCCTCCGTTCTGATCGGCCGCAAAACCCATTGACAGCGGCCATTCGTTGGTTTTAAATAACCCACCAGATGGTTACATGTTGCGAATGTTGGCACACGAAACCTCTGAATTCAAGGTCTATTGCGTGGCGCTCGGGTTTACCTGAACCGGCGTGTCGAACCGCAAAAATCAGGTATGACGATTACACACGGAGACAGCATGAGACTCTCGGAAACCCACGAGCAGATCCGCGACACGACGCGTCGCTTCGCACAGGAAGTGATTCGCCCCTTGGCAGAAGAACTGGACCGCGAAGAGCGCTTTCCAGCGGAGATTTACAAGCAGATGGGCGAGCTCGGCCTGTTCGGCATCACGGTGCCCGAGGCGTTCGGTGGCGCCGGTCTCGATGTCACTGCTTATGCGCTCGTGATGGAGGAGTTGTCGCGCGGCTATGCGTCGGTGGCGGACCAGTGCGGATTGCTCGAACTGGTCGGTACGTTGCTCAGCGTGCACGGCTCCGACGCGCAGCGCGCGAAATACATGGAATCGCTGCTGCGCGCCGAGTTGCGGCCGGCATACTGCATCACCGAATCGGATGCGGGTACCGATGTGTCCGGCATTCGCACCACCGCAACGCGCACCGCCGAAGGATGGGAACTCAGCGGCGCAAAGCTCTGGATTCACAACGCGCCGGTCGCGGATCTCGCCTTCGTGCTCGCACGCACCGACCCGACAGCCGGCAAGCGCGGCATGAGCATCTTCATCGTCGACTGCCATTCAGCGGGTGTGTCGAAGGGTCCGAAGGAACACAAGATGGGCCAGCGCGCATCGCAGGTTGGCGAGCTGCATTTCGATCGCGTGAAGCTCCCGCATGACGCCTTGCTCGGCCAAGAAGGCCGTGGCTTCCACATCATGATGAGCGCGCTCGACAAGGGACGCGTAGGCATCGCCGCGCTGGCCGTCGGGATCGCGCAGGCGGGTCTCGAAGCCGCGCTCGAGTATGCGCAGACCCGCAAGCAGTTCGGCAGTCACATCGCCGATTTCCAAGGGGTCCAATGGATGCTCGCCGACATGGCCAAGGACATTCAGGCCGCGCGCCTGCTCGTGCACGACGCGGCTGAGCGACTCGAAGCCGGTAACCGCGCGAGCATCGCTTGCTCGATGGCGAAGTGCTTCGCCGGCGACACGGCGGTCAAGCACAGCGCGAACGCGGTACAGATTTTCGGTGGCAGTGGCTACATCCGCGGCTACGAAGTCGAACGGCTCTATCGCGATGCGAAGATCACACAGATCTATGAAGGCACGAACCAAATCCAGCGCACGATCATCGCGCGTGATTTGATCGCCAATGGAGCGCAGTTATGAGCGGCCGTCCTGTTGCACTTGTCACAGGCAGCCGTCGCGGGATCGGGCGGGCGATTGCGGTCGAACTCGGCCGCGCTGGCTTCGACGTCGCATTGACCGACGCGGTGGCATCCGACGAGCTCGATCAGGCGGTCGCCGAAGTCGAACAGACCGGTGCCCATGCAATCGCAGTCGTGTCCGATCTCTCCGATATTGGCTCGCATCGGGCCACGCTGCTCGATATCGAAGCGCGGCTCGGCGGCCCGATCGACTGCCTCGTGAACAACGCGGGCGTATCGGTGATGTCGCGCGGCGATCTGCTCGACGTGACGCCCGAGAGCTTCGATCGCTGCATCGCCGTGAACACGCGCGGCACATTCTTTCTGACCCAGACGTTCGCCAAACACTTTCTCGGCCGCACGCAAGCCAGCATCGCGCCTCACCCAAGCGTCATCACGATTACGTCATCGAACGCGGTCGCCGCTTCGCCTTTGCGCGGCGAGTACTGCGTGTCGAAGGCAGGCCTCTCGATGGCGAACACGCTGTTTGCGCTGCGCCTCGCCGAAAACGGCGTCGGCGTCTATGAAGTGCAGCCCGGCCTGATCGAAACCGAGATGACCGCGCCGTCCCGCGCGCGCTACGACGTCCAGATGGAACAGGGTCTCACGGCCATCAAACGCTGGGGCACGTCGCAGGAAGTCGCGACCGCCGTGCGCACGCTCGCAACCGGCGGCTTGCCCTACAGCGTAGGACAGGCCATCCGAGTCGACGGCGGCCTCCTCGTAACCAAATACTGACCACGCATATGAACCCGACAATCAAGCTGCCGACAGCCCTCGGCACGATGGACAGCTATCGCCTGCAAGGCACGCCGCTCGCCGTTCGCGTGCCGGCGCGGCCATTCAACCGCATCGCGTACTCGGCTGCTCACGTCGTCGCAGACCCGCTTCGCGCCGGCGAACTGAACACGTCTCCCGCCATCGACTGGGAGCGCACGCTCGAATACCGCCGCTACCTGATCAAGCAGGGTCTTGGTATCGCTGAAGCCATGGACACTGCGCAACGTGGCATGGGTCTGCCGTGGCACAGCGCACTCGAATTGATCACGCGCACGATCGAAGGCACGCGCGATATTCCTGGCGCATCGATCGCATCGGGCTGCGGGACAGATCACGTTGCACTTAGCGCGATCACGAACTGCGACCAGGTGATCCGCGCCTACGCTGAGCAACTGGAAGCCGTGCAACGCGTGGGCGGACGCGTCATTCTGATGGCAAGCCGCGCACTCGCTCGTGTCGCTCGTTCCCCGGACGACTACCGCCGCGTCTATCGCGAAGTGCTGGCGATGTGCGATCAGCCGGTGATCCTGCACTGGCTCGGCGAGATGTTCGATCCTGAACTTGCGGGCTACTGGGGCGTGTCGGAGTATGAAAGCGCAGCGCAGGTCTGCCTCGACGTGATCGGCGCGAGCGTGGATCACGTCGATGGCATCAAGATTTCCCTGCTCGACGACGCCAAGGAAATCTCCTTCCGCCGGCAACTACCGAAGACGGTCAAGATGTACACCGGCGACGACTTCAACTACCCGAGTCTGATCGCGGGCGATGACGCCGGCTATTCGCATGCGTTGCTGGGCATCTTCGATGCAATCGCGACGGCTGCATCGCAAGCGCTCGATGCGCTCGCCAACGACGACCCCGACACGTTCCATACGCTGCTTGCGCCCACGGTGCCGCTGTCGCGCCACATCTTCCGCGCGCCGACGCAGTACTACAAAACCGGTGTGGTGTTCCTCGCCTATCTGAACGGCTTTCAGGACCACTTCTTCATGCTCGGCGGCCACCACGGCATGCGCCCGCCCGCCTATCTAGCGGATGTCTTTCGTCTTGCCGATCAGGCAGGTCTGCTGCGCGATCCCGACGATGCCATCGGCCGCGTGCGCAAGGTCATGGCGGCGCTCGGCTGCGGCGAATGATCATGTCTCATTCGAACGCACCCGTGCGGCATATCGTGCTGTGTCGCTTTCGTAGCGACGTCGCGGCTGCGAGTCGGCTGGTTTTCTTCGAGCAGATCGGACGGCTCGCGGAAATTCCCGGCATCGCCTTCACGAACTTCCAGTGCGGCGCCAACGTCTCTCCCGAAGGCTTCGGCATGGACTTCGCCGATGGCTTCATGATGGACTTCGCGAGCCGTGCCGCATGCTTCGCGTATCTCGCGCATCCGACCCATCGCGCCATCGGCGAGCGGCTCATCGAGGCGCTCGAAGGCGGCGCTCATGGGCTGCTCGTCTTCGACATCACACTGGACAACCATGAGAAACCTGCAGGGAAGACTCGATCTGTGCTCCGTCAACACCGCGACGCTCGGCCATCGCGAACCGCTGAGCATCACGATTGACCGCATTGCGGCGGCAGGATTCGGCGGTATCGCGCCGTGGCGTCACGAGGTGGAAAACGCGAACGTCACCGACGTGGCAAGACAGATCCGGGCGCTCGGCCTGAGCGTGACGGGTTATTGCCGGTCGACCTATCTGCCGGCGACCAGCCAGGCGCAGTTCGCGGCGAACATCGAAGCGAACAAGGCCGCTCTGCGCGATGCCGCAACCCTTAACGCACGCGCTTTCGTCATGGTGGTCGGTGGCCTGCCCGAAGGCAGCCGCGATCTCGATGGCGCACGCGCTCAGGTCATCGACGGAATCGGCGAACTGCTCGAGACCGCGCGCGGTTGTGGCGTGCCGCTCGCGCTCGAACCGCTCCATCCGATGTACGCGGCGGACCGCGCCGTGCTCAACACGCTTGCGCAGGCGCTCGACATCTGCGCCGAACTCGATCGCAGTCACGAAGGTCATCTCGGGGTCGCGGTCGATGTCTATCACTGCTGGTGGGACCCGGCGCTGCGCGCATCGATCGCGCGAGCGGGACAGGACCAACGCCTGCTCGCCTTTCACGTGTGCGACTGGCTGCACGACACCCGCGATCTGCTGCTGGATCGCGGCATGATGGGCGATGGTGTCGTCGATCTCCCGGACATCCGACGGAGCGTCGAGCAAGCGGGTTATGACGGTCTGGTCGAAGTCGAAATATTTTCAAAAGAGAACTGGTGGCGCCGCGATCCGGGTGAAGTGCTGCGCATGTGCGCAGATCGCCTGCAGACGGTGTGTTGAACTTCAAGGAAAACACGATGCGTGACAAGATCCGCTGGGGCGTGCTTGGCGCCGCGAGAATCGCCGACCATTTCGTGGTGCCCGCCATCCAGCGTTCGGCGAATGGCCGTGTGACGTGCGTCGCCGCCCGGGACCGTGAGCGCGCAGCCGCGTTCGCCGCACGTCATGACATCGCGGCAACCCATGCAAGTTACGAAGAAGTCGTCGCAAGTGATGATGTCGATGCCGTGTACATTCCTTTGCCGACGGCCAGTCACTTCGAGTGGTGCCGGAAGGCGCTTCTTGCCGGCAAGCACGTGCTGTGCGAAAAGCCGATCGCGATGACTGCCTCACAGGTTCGTGAGTTGATCGCGCTGCGGGACGCGACCGGTCTGATCTGCGGCGAGGCCTTCATGGTTGCGCACCATCCGCAGTGGGCATTTGTGAGAGCGCGCATCGCAGACGGGACACTCGGCGAATTGCAGCGCGTGGAAGGGTCCTTCACTTATTTCAACGACGATCCGCACGCGCTCAAGAACGATCTGGCGCTGGGCGGCGGAGGTGTGCGTGACATCGGCGTCTATCCGGTGGTCACGACGCGCATCGCGACCGGTCTGGAGCCTGTCGCGATCCACGCCGACATCACCATCGATCCGCGCTTCGGCACGGACAAGCTGGCAGTCTGCGAACTGACATTTCCGGGCTTCGATCTTCACTTTTACTGCGGCACTCAACTCGCCCGCCATCAGCAGATGATCTTCCATGGTTCGAAAGGCTGGTTCTTGCTGGATGCGCCGTTCAACCCCGGCGTGTATGCCGACGCAAGAGTTCACATTCGTTCAGATCACACCGGAAAAATCGAAACGGTCGAGTTCGGAAACGCCGATCAGTATCAGTCGATGGTGGAAAACTTCAGTGCGGCGGTGCTTGGGCCGGACAAATCGATTGTATTTGCGCTCGAGAATTCGCTGGGCAACCAGCTTGTCATCGACGAGGTGCTGTCTCATGCCAGCCACTAGCGCGACCGCAAGGAAGAAAGCCACGTCAATGATCGATGTTCGGCAACTTCGCGAAACCCGCGCGCTGGCGGCGGCTGGCGCCAACGCGGAGGACGCGTCCTTATGGCGATGGTTTTCGGCCCTGATGGACGGTGGCAAGATTCGCTGGTGTCTCTCGGACGGAGGATGGCTCGTCAGCGTCAACCATCGGCATGTGGCGACCGCCTCGTCTTTCGATGAAGCCATTCGCATCGCAAAGGCAAGATCCAGCTTTTCGCTCATATGATGACCTCGAGCCAGACCCCGAAATGACCACAGATACGGCCTTTCATTGCGACAAGCGCGTGCGGTTCCAGCACTGCGACCCCGCGGGTATCGTGTTCTATCCGCAGTACTTCGTCCTGTTCCATGAGGTACTCGAGGACTGGTTCAACCATGGACTGGGCGTCGACTACGCGCGTTTTATCGGCACGGAGAAACTAGGCATTCCGACGGTGCACATCCAGGCGCATTTCGTGGCACCGAGCAAACACGGCGAGACACTCCGGTTCGCTCTGGAGGTCCGCGAGACCGGTAGAAGTTCGATAAAGCTCGGTCTGACGGCGGCCGTAGACAATGAACTGCGCGCGAAGATCGAGCAGACGGTGGTGCTGTTTTCGCTCGAGCGTCGGGCCGCGGTAGTATTGCCTGCACAGTTGCGGCAGCAAATGATGCAGTTCGCGGCTCAAGAGGTTGGACCTTCGTGACCCCTATCTGAAAGCTTTGGCGAGTGCAGAGATCGTAGGCCGGCAGTGCCGATGAAAGGCCCCTACAAAGCGGATGCGACAATCGAATGAAGCAGAAAGTGGCCGTTCGCCGACATCGCGGTTGCGCGCCGTGCGAAGCACTGCCCACCTCCACCGACTTCTTCGATCGCTCCGATAGAAAGTGAAGTCTCCTTGATAAGGTTCGACCTTGGCATTGCTGGTTTCGCTTGAACACAGACGTCCTTAATCTCTTCCTCTGCAGCGCACCACCCGTGGCGTAGGACTACGTTTACGCTGCTCGCCGCCGCAGCACGTCCTTCTCGTAGCTACGCCGCGCTTCCCGAATGGCGCGATCGAAACTCGATTCGGTCGCGACGTGCCGATGATCGACGCTTACAAGCCAGCAACCATCGGCCTGGCACCAGCGAATCCGTCGCTCGTCCATCAGCAGCGAGAACCATCGCCAGAGGTCGCCGTCCTGCGCGTTTGCTTGGGTCGCTGCACGCCTGCGCGCCTGATCGAGTTCGTTCATGGCTCGTTCCTCGTTCCGCCGCTAAAAAACCTTCCCGGGATTGAGCAAGCCCTGCGGATCAAGCGCCTGTTTAATCGCGCGCATGGCCTCGATATCCGCCTCTCGCCGGCACTGCGCTAGAAAGTGCCGCTTCTTGATGCCGATGCCATGCTCAGCTGAGATCGAGCCTTTGAACTCGCGTGTGACATCGTAGATGACGCGATCGATATCATCGTGCTCGTGCTTGCCCATGCCGGGCACGTCGACGACGATATGAATGTTGCCGTCTCCAAGGTGCCCGTAGGTCATCACAGTCGCTTCGGGCCAGCGCGCACGCAAACGCGTCTCGCACAACGCCGCCGCCTCGCCAACATGTGCGATAGAGAAACTCACGTCGTACGCCGCATGGTTTGGGATGAAGCGCTGATATTCACCCGGTGCGTCACGGATCTCCCAGAAATTGCGAGCATGCGCTTCTGAAGAAGCAATGGCCGCGTCACTGACCACACCCGCTTCGAGCATGCCGCCAAGAAATTCCTCGAAGGCTTCGCCATGCCTGACGGGGTCGGCGCCAACGCTCTCGAGCAACACATAGAAAGGATACGAATCGGTCAGCGGCGCGCGAAGATTTTTCAGATTGGCGATGACAGCATCATGATATCCCGCCCACATCACTTCGAACGCAGAGACTCCGGGCGCCAAGCCCGCCTGCGCGCGCGTGAGCAACGTGGTGACTGCGGCGAAATCCGGCAAGCCGCACCAAGCGGTGGCAGTTGCCGTGGGCTTCGGGCGCAACCGCAGCACAACGCGGGTGATGACCGCGAGCGTCCCTTCGCTTCCGATCAGCAGGTGCCGTAGATCGTAGCCGCTGTTATTCTTGATCATCTTGTTTAAACCACCGATGATCTCACCGCTCGCGAGCACAGCTTCGACGCCGAGAACCTGGTCGCGCATCATGCCGTACTTGATGACACGGTTGCCGCCGGCGTTGGTCGCAAGATTACCGCCGATCGTGCAACTGCCTCGGGCGCCGAGATCGAGCGGAAAGTAAAAACCCGTCTCGCTCGCAGCATCCTGAACCGCCTGTAGCGGCGTACCAGCCTCTACCGTCATCGTGGCCGAGACTTCATCGATCTCGACGATGCGATTCATACGATCAAGGCTGAGCGCCACCTCGCCGCCGAGAAGATTGGCGCCACCGACAAGGCCCGTGAGACCGCCTTGCGTGACGACCTGCTGCTTGTGGTTCGAGCAGATCACAAGAGCTCGCGCGACCTCCTCGGTCGTACGCGGACGAATCACCGCGAGGGGCGTCGCGCCCGGCATCCCGCTCCAATCCTCAACGCGTCGCTCGCCAAACTCTTCGGGCAGCGCAACAACTTGCTCACCGAGCGCCTCCCGCAGCGCGAATACGCTTTCATTTACGTTCATGACTCAATCTCTGTTATGGGATTCGACGGCCGACGTGCACCCAGCCAAAGGGTCCAGTCCGTTCACCAAATGGTGTAGCCGCCGTCCATCACAAGGTCCGATCCGGTCACGAACGCGCTCGCTCGCGACGCCAAAAAGACGACACCCGGTGCAATTTCCTCTGGCGTTGCCAAGCGTGCCATCGGCGTGCCGTCGATCCACACCTGACGCCATTCTTCGATGTCGAAGCCGCGCTTGGTCAGCTCGGTGGCGACATAACCCGGTGAAATGGAATTGACGCGCACCCCGTGTGCCGCCCATTCCGCGGCGAGCGAGCGGGTCAAGTGGATCACGCCCGCCTTTGACGCGTTGTACGAGGCCTGTGGCTGCGGCTTGTTCGCAATGGACCCGCTCATACTGGCGATGTTCACAATGCGCCCGGACTTGCGCTGAACCATATGGCGGGCTGCGCTGCGGCTGCAATAGAACACGCCATCGAGGTTGACCGCGAGCACCGCGCGCCATGCGGCATCATCAGTTTCGAGCGCCGGCGCGTTTTTCACGATGCCCGCGTTGTTCACTAGCACATCGAGTCTGCCGTGGCGCGTGACCACGGTATCGAACGCTGCGTCGACCGTGGACGAATCCGTCACGTCGAGCGCAACGAAGTCACCACCAATTTCGTCCGCCGCACGCTGACCAAGCATTTCGTCCCGGTCTGCAATCACTACCGTCGCCCCGGCTTCGCGCAAGCCCTTCGCGATAGAAAAGCCGATGCCCTGCGCTGCGCCCGTAACCACGCAGACATCTCCGTCCACACGAAACGCGTCCAGCGTCGACAGCGTACTCATGCGCGCGCCCCTTCGAACACCACAATTTCGGCACTACCGTCCGCATGTCCGACGATCATTTCGCTCGCAATGTTGACGAAAAGCCCGTTCTCCACGACCCCCGGAATTGCATTGAAACGCGGCGCGAGCGCGAGCGGCTCTGCAATGGCTTCGAGATGGCAATCGAGAATCCAGTTGCCGCTGTCGGTCACCACGACTTCGCCGTTCTTCGTTCGCCTAACGATGCGCACGCCCGCGTCGAAACCGGCAGAGATGAACAGCTCACGCAGCAGGCGCTCCGTGCTCTGCCAGCCGAACTGGATTACCTCGATGGGCAGCGGAAACCGGCCCAGCGTGTCGAAGACTTTTTTGTCGTCGACGGCCGCCACCATCTTGCGCGAGGCCGCGGCGACAATCTTCTCCCACAGCAAACAGGCGCCGCCACCTTTGATCATACTGCCGCCATGATCGATCTCATCCGCGCCGTCGATCGTCACGTCGAGCCGATCGATCTGCCCGAGATCCGTGAGCGGCACGCCAAGTTCGAGCGCGAGCTCACGCGTCGCATTCGAAGTCGGTACGCCGACGATATCGAGCCCGTCCTTCACACGCGGTGCGAGCGCGCGCACGAACCAGTGCGATGTCGTGCCCGACCCGAGACCGACTTTCATCCCAGGGCGCAAATAGTGATCGACGGCCTTGATGCCTGAAGCAAGCTTGGCTTCGTCCTGCTTCGACGCGGGTTTCATGTGGGCATAGCCCGGTTCGATATGCGTGCTCAATTGCACCTCCGTAATGACGTCAACTGACCTTGAAAACGGTTAGGCCTATTCCACAAATTTGTTAGTGAACCAAGGGTCGAGCGCGGCCAGGTTATCGGGCAGCTCGCGCCCCTGCCGCATGCCCAGCATCGCGACCAGCATGTTCACCACAAGCAAATGGTTGATACGCGCGGTGAGTGGCGTATACAACTCCGTATTTGCGTAAGCCGGGACGGCAATCGTCAGGTCGCAGGTCTGCGCCAGGCGCGATCCCGGCGCGCAGATCGCGATAGTCACCGCGCCCTTGCCCTTAGCCATCGCGGCGGCCATCACTAGCGCTTTTGTCGAGCCGGAATGCGAGAAGAACACCGCGACTTCGTCATTGCGCAAGGTCGGCGCGAGTAGCAGTTGCCGCTGACTTTCCAGCACGACGCGGCAATGCAGGCCCAGGCGAAAGAACTTGTGCTCCGCATCGAACGCGATGGTTTCGGAAATCCCAAGGCCGAACAAGAAGATGCCCTTCGCTTCGATCAAATAGGCAGCGGCGCGCTCAATGGCAGCGGAATCTACGTCAGACGCAAAGCGCTGTATCGCGTGCAGCGAGTTATTCACAATCTTGCTGCATACATTTTCGGGCGAATCGTTCGAGGTGATCGCCTCGTAGTCAAACGGCGCCTGCGGAATCAACCCTTGGCCAAGACGGACCTTGAAGTCCTGATAGTCCGTGCAATCGAAGCGCCGGAAGAACCGGACCACGGTCGGGTCGCTCGTCTGCGCGGCTTCTGATAACTCGGCCATGCTCATCTTCAACACCGCTTCGGGCGCGCCCAGCAAGACATCGGCAATACGCAATGCGGCGCCGGTCAAGGCGGGACGCTCCAGCGCAACGCGTCGCAACAGATCGTTTCTCATGAGGCTCCTGGCATGCGCGACGCGTTCAGCTTGGCGCATCTCGTCACAAGTTCGGCAAAGGAATTGAGCCTTGCATCCTCGGCGACGGGCACACTGGGTCCTGTGCCCCAGTTGACGACCAGACAGCGCACTTGCGCGCGTGCCGCACATTCGGCGTCGATGCGCGTGTCGCCAATGTAAAGCGTGTGCTCGGGCGCGGCATCCATCTGTTCGAGGGTTGCGAGCAAATGCCGGGGATGCGGCTTTCTCTGCGAGAGCATATCGCCTCCAACGACCGCACTGATATAGGGCGCAATCCCGAAGTGTTCGAGTACCGCTTGCGCGAGCTGCTGCGCCTTGTTCGTGCATACACCGAGCTTGACACCAGCCGCGTACAAGGCGGGAATCGCGGCGAGTGCATCGGCATATATCGTGGCTTTCTCCACCGGATGGCGCTTATAGATTTCAAGGTACTTCTCGACGTCCGCGCTGACCCGCGCGTGGTCGAGTTCGAGGCCAATGCCTTTATAAAGCTTATCGATGAGGCCATATGAGCCCTCGCCGATGAAGCCCTCGACGAAATCGACCGTCTGCGGAGGCAGTCCGTGCGTCGCGAGCAGGCGGTTCACCGCGTTGGCGATATCGGGTGCCGTATCGACGAGCGTACCGTCGAGATCAAACACCACCGCGTCCACGGGAAGGTCGAGGGGCGATTCGGCGAGAACACGGGCTGTGCGGGTCATGAGTCGGAGTTCTCCGGGGAAGGCAGCCGGTCGTCGCCGCTGCTGGTGTTGTCGGGGGAAGCAGCTTCCGCTGCGATCTGCTGGAACGCCGGCCGCAAGGTGTCGTAAAGCGTGTGGTACGTGCTGAAACGCGCGTCATAGAGCGAAGCAAGCGCCGGATTCGGCGTGACGCGACTCGTCACACGAAGCGAGCCTGCGGCTTCTTCGAGCGTCGACCACCATCCCGCACCGACGCCCGCAGCGAGCACCGCCCCGTACGCACCGCCCTCGGCCGCACCTGTGACGGTTGTGACCTCGCGTTGCAGGACATCAGCGAGCAATTGAAGCCAAAACGGCTCCCCGGTCGCGCCCCCCGATGCGCGAACCTCATCGCATGTGAGGCCGGACGTCGCACACAGCGCCGCGATCGAACGGATATTCAACAAGACGCCTTCCATCACGCTGCGCACCATGTGGCTGGCATCGTGCATCGAGGTGAGCCCAATCCACGCCGCGCGGCCATCAGCGGCGACGTGCGGGCAACGCTCACCCAAAAGATAGGGCAGGAAAAGCAGGCCGTGCGAACCGGCGGGAGCGGTTTTCGCAAGCGCGGTCATGTCCTCAAAGGACAACGCGGGCATCACGCGCATCAGCGCGTTGCGTAGCCATTCAAACGCGCCACCTGCCGACAGCGTGACTCCCATCACGTGCCAGCGCCCCGGCGCATTTCCACAGGAAATCTGCAATTGGCCGGTCGGCTCCGGGCAGGTGCGCGTTCCTCCCGCGACGATGCCCGCCGTGCCGATCGTGACCCCGAGTGGCCCGCTGTCGATTGCGCCCATCGAAGTGGTCTGGATCACGGAATCGCCGCCGCCGCCGTAGATCGGCGTATCCGCGGGTAAGCCCCACGCTTCGGCCAGCTCGGGACGTAACACACCCGCGCGCGCAGTGGAATCCACCGCCTCGGGCACCAGGTTCATGGGCAAGTCGAGCAGCGACAGCATCGCCTTCGACCAAGCGCGCTCTTTTACATCGAAAAGCCCGGTGCCGGACGCATCCGACACGTCCGTGAGATGCTCGCCGCTCAAACGCAGGCGCAGATAGTCTTTCGGATTGAGCATGTGGCGCATGCGCGCGAACAACCCGGGCTCGTGCTCGCGCATCCACAGAAGCTTGCCTGCCGTAAAGCCCGGCAGCATACGGTTCTGCACGAGCCTGAGCACGCCCTCAAAACCGCCCGCACGTGCGGTGATGTCGTCGCAATGAGGCGCGGCGCGCTGATCGCACCATAAAATTGCCGGGCGCAAGACTTCGTCGTTCGCGTCGAGCGCAGTGAGCCCGTGCATCTGTCCGGAAAGCCCGATGCCCTGCACCGCGCGGCGATCAGGCAGCGCCACGAGCACCTCGGCCAGCGCCTCTTGCGTGGCACGCCACCACTGCTCCGGCTCCTGCTCGGCCCAGCCGGGACGCAGCGAGATCACGGAATACGAGGCGAGCGCCTTGGCCGCGACGCGCCCGAGGCTGTCGACCGCGATGACCTTGCACGCGGATGTGCCGATGTCGATGCCCAGAAGATAGCGTTCCATCTCGCTCTCCTCGCTCAGGCGCCGTGCCGCAGGCGCACGTGCTTCAGGTGCAGGTAGCCTTCCATCCCCTCGCGGCCATGCTCGTAGCCCGTGCCGCTCTGTTTGCGGCCGCCGTAGGGCGCATTCATGATGCCGGCATCCACGTTGTTGATCGCCACGTTGCCGAAATCGAGCTCGCGCGAGAGCGCGAAGCCCTCCTTGATGTTCTCCGTGTAGGCATAGGCGGCGAGCCCGGCGGGAGTGCCATTGGCCGCCTCAATAGCTTCATCGATCTGCTTGAACGGCGCAATACCGACGACCGGACCGAACGTCTCCTCGTGCATCACAAGCGCGCCGGGCTCGCAGTCTGCAATGACGGTCGGCGCATAAAAGAGTCCCTGTGCCGTCGATCCGAGCGCTTCCGGCCGTCCGCCGCCGCAGAGAACGCGCGCGCCACGCCTACGCGCATCGTCCACATGACGCAGCACCTTTTCCAGGCCCGCCTGCGTTGCCATCGGACCGACGTCTGCACGCTCATTTGCGATGCCGTCCGCGACGACCAGCCGCTTCGCTTCCCCGGCCATGCGCTCGAGGAACTCTCCGTACACCGCTTCCTGCACATATGCACGGTTGATCGAGATACAGATCTGTCCGGCGTTGCGAAATGCGCGCCTCAAGGTCCCCGCCACGGCGAGTTCGATATCCGCATGCGACGTCACGATGAGCGGGCAACTGCCGCCCAGTTCCAACGACAGGCCCGTGATGCCACGAACCGTCTTGTAGATGTCCTCGCCCGCCGCGCCCGAGCCGGTGAAGGCAACCTTGTCGATCGCCGGGTGTCCGACGAGCCGCTTGCCCGTTTCACGCGCGCCCATCACGAGATTGGCGACCCCCGCAGGCACCCCCGCGCGATGCACGCAGCGAAACACTGCTTGCGCGCTCGATGGCGTGTACTCGGATGGCTTCACGACGATCGTGCAACCGGCTGCCAGCGAAGCGGCCAGCTTCCAGCCAATCAACTCGACCGGATAATTCCACGGCGTGATTGCCGCAACGACACCTACCGGCTCTTTCTCGACGAAGCTCACGAACCCGTCTTCTTCATTCGGGATCGTCTGGCCGAAGACGCGCACCGCCTCTTCCGCGTAGTAGTGAAACGCTTTCGCGAGCTTGCGCGCTTCGCCCGTCGCTTCGGCGAGCGGCTTGCCCATTTCAGTGGTGATTGCGAAAGCGATCTCGCGTTCATCGCTCTCGATGCAATCTGCAATCGCATGCAAGAGGCGCGAGCGCTCGAACGGATTCACGCGGCGCCAGCTCTTGAATGCCCGCTGCGCGGCGTCCACGGCGGCATCGATCGCATCCTGGCCGGCATCGGGAGCGCGCGCGACCACGCGCTCGGTGCTCGGATTGATTACGTCGATCCACTGCATGACGCCGTCATGCGTGAAGCGGCCGTCGATGTACATCTCGCATTGTTTCGGTTCTGTCATGGCGACTCTACTTTGGTAGTCAGGTGCAGCGATCACTGCGACACGAAGTTGACGCGGATCGCATCCACCGCAACGGCGACGAAGATCAGGATGCCGCCGATCATCTGTACGTAAAAGGACGGCACTTCCGTGATCGCGAGGCCGACGTGTATGACTGTGAGCAGGAGCACGCCGCCGAGAATCCCCATTGCGCCGCCCCGACCGCCGAAGACGCTCACGCCGCCGATGATCGGCGCCGCGATCGCGTAGAGCAGGAAGCCTTCCCCCTGGTCAGAGGTAATCGCCATCTGCCAGGCCGCTAGCAGATAGCCCGCGACTCCGGAGAGAAGTCCCGACAACGTGAACGCGACGATCTTGATGCGATTCACACGAATGCCGGCCGAGTTGGCGGCGAGCGCGTTGCCGCCCGTCGCGTAGAGGCAGCGACCGAGCACCGTCTTGCGCAAGAGAAAGCCCATGCCGATGAGCGCGACGAGAAATACGATCGGCATCACCGGCCAGTTGCCGACGGTGTACTGTCCGATCCAGATATACGGGTTCGGCATATCGGAAATGGTGTTGCCCTGCGTGACGGCGAGAAGCGTCCCCTGCAGCACGATCATCACGGCGAGCGTCTGAATGAGCGACACCATCTTCAGGCGTGTCACGCATAGGCCGTTGAAAAAGCCGATCGCGGTCGCCGCTGCGATGCCCACGGGTACACCGACGGCGGGCGAAAGTCCAAGGCGCGTTGTGAGGATCGCGCCAATTGCGGCGGAAAAGCCCATGTTGCTCGCAATCGACAGATCGATCTCCGCGACCATCAATGGCAGCGACACGGCGAGCGCGAGCAGGCCGAGAACAGTCGCCTGCACCAGCACGTTCTGAAAATTCGCCAACGTGAAGAAAAATGGATTCAGCACGCCGAAAACCACCACTAGCGCGGCCAGCCACAGCCAGACCACGTTCTGAAACAACCATTGAACGCTGCTCTTACCTCGCGTTGCAGCCGGGGGCGTGCTGGCCTGCGCCAGCGCGGCCGAGCCAGGCGACGACGCGCCGGTAGAAAATTCGCTTCTCGGTTGCATGTCCATGTCTCCTTTCGTTTATTCCACGAGCGACGTCTGCGTCGTGCCGAACGCCGAGCGCAGAATGGCGTCCTTTTCAATTTGCGCACCCGTGAACTCGTGTTCGATGCGCCCGCCGATGAATACGCACACGCGATCCACCATGCGCACCATCTCGTCGAGATCGCTGGTGATGACGATCACGCTCAACCCTTCGCGCGTGAGACCATCGATGATGCGGTGCACTTCTTCTTTCACGCCCACGTCGATGCCGCGCGTGGGTTCATCAAGGATCAGCAGCCGCGGCGCGGTGGCGAGCACGCGGCCGAGACACACCTTTTGCTGATTGCCGCCCGAAAGCGTTCCGAGCAACACTTCCGGGGTGCCCGCCTTCACGCGGAAATGATCGAAGTAGCGGCGTACGACGCTTTTTTCCGCCTCCGCATCGATCACCCCACCCCGCGATACGCTCTTGAGGCTCGAAAGGGTGATGTTATGTGCGATGCTCTGCAGGCCAACGAGCCCATCGCGATGTCGATCGTCGGAGAGATAGGCGATGCCTTCCTGAAAAGCCTGGCCCGGATGATCCGGCAGTGCGTGCGGCGCGCTGTCGCCCGAGGACACGCGTCCGCTGCTCGCGGGATTTAAACCAAACAGTGCGAGGGCGAACTCCTTGGCGCCGGAGCCGGGCAGCCCCGCGAAGCCTACGATCTCGCCCGGTGCTATCGTGAACCGCTCCACTTCGATGCCCGGCGCGACGAGTTCTTCTACGAGCCATGTCGACGAAGCCCGTTCAGGTCGCACGTTCTTATCGGCGTCACGTTCGCGATAGAACAGCGGTACGTCCCGACCGATCACAAGTTCTGAAAGTCCATCGGAGTCAATCGCTGACAGATCGTCATGCTCGCCAGCCAGATTGCCGTTGCGCAGTACCGACACGCCGTCACAGATGTCCAAGATTTCTTCGTTGTAGTGTGAGATGAATACGAAAGTGACGCCGCGCGACTTCAGGCTGCGCATGAATTCGAACAGATGTTCGCGGTCAGCGAGCGTAAGCGCGGTGGTCGGTTCGTCGAGAATCAAAAACTTGCCGCCACTGTGGAGCGCGCGCAGGATGTTGAGCTTGCGCTTGGCCACTGCGGAGAGATATCGCGCTGGCATGCGAGGATCGAAGCCGGTGCCTCCAAGTGCGACCTCGACGCTTTCCATGAGGGCCCGTTGGTCCACGCGCCTGGTCCAGCCACGCTTGAGTGGCCAGCGACCCAGCATCAGATTGTCGGCCACCGACATCGAATCGACGATCATCGGTTCCTGGGTTACCAGAAAGACGCCGCGCTCTTCCATCTCCATGACGTCGGAACCTTGCACCTCGTCGCCATCGAATACGATGCTGCCCGCGCTTGGCGCGGTCTGTCCCGAAATAAGGCGCACGAGCGTCGACTTACCTGCGCCGTTCTCGCCCAGCAAGCCATGAATGGTGGCCCGCCGGATGTTGATGGACACCTGGTCGAGCGCGACCACGCTCTTGTAGCGTTTGCCGAGGTTGTGCGTCCGAAGGATGTACTCGTTGCTGCTCATATGCGCCATGATGGGAGTCCTCGATCTGCAGCCGGCGCGAGGAATTCATGTCGCGCCGGCTGCGGGCTTGAGCTGGTGAGCCGCGTGGATCAGGTGTAGCGCAGGCCCCATTCGTTGTAAGCGATGTTGCCCCACTGGCGCTTGTCCTTGACCGAACTCGCATCGACAATGAACGGCTGGATCACGAGGCTGGCACCCGTGTCGGACTTCGTGATTTGCGCCTTTTCCCAGAAATACTGGCTGTTCTGGTACTGTCCAAGCGGCACCGGTTGGCCCTTGAGCGAATGCTTGTCGAGCATCTCGACCGTGATTTGCGCGTAGGCAATGGGGTCTTGCGAGACCACCGCGTCCATATAGCCGTCGCCAATCCATTGGAGCGCGGCGGGCTCACCATCGATGTTTACAAAGATCACGTGGCCCTGCTCGCCGACCTTCTTCCACTTGCCCTTCTGCTGTAGCGCCGTCACGATGCCGCGCGCGGGCGAATCACTCGGCGCGTGCACGGCGTCGAGATCGGGGTATTCGGATAGGGTCGACAAAGTAACGGCGAGCATGCTCTTGAGCAGGCCTTCTGTCGGGCGACTGATCACCTTCACGTCCGGATACTTCTTCATTTCCTCCTCAAAGCCTTCCTTGCGCAGCCGCCACGCGACCGATTGCAATGCACCGTAGCAATTGAGCACCGTTCCCTTGGCCGCGCCGTTCTTTTTCTTGAGCGCGGCGACGATCGCATCGGCGGCCATGACGCCGCCCGCCCTGTTGTCGAAATCGACGGTGATCGCGACATCGCCGCCGAGCGCCGGCGTGTCGATGATGCCGACCGGAATTTTCTTGAAGTTGTACTTCTTGATAGCGCTGACAATAGCTTGGCTATCGATCGGGTCCGCGATGATTGCGGAGGGATTCTTGAGCAAGAGGCTTTGCCACTGTTCGAGTTGGGTCGTGGTGCTGAAGTTGGCGTTGACCGCCTGAAAGGTCCAGCCTTTCGCCTCGACAGCTCGCTTCACCGCTTCTTGCTGCGTGGCGAAGAAGTAATAGTCGAGGCTCTTGTTGCTAAAGGGCACGAATACTTTCTGTTGGGCTCCGGCGATTCCCGAAACCGAGGAAAGCGCGAGTCCGCCGGCTGCTGCGGCGAGTCCAGCCAGAAACTTTCTGCGCGATGCGACTTCGGAATCATCCATCGTTGTTGTCTCCTCACCTGCGATATGAAGGGCCGCCTGCAAATTCAGCACGCTTACGTAGCAACACTCTTGTTTAAACGTAGTGTTACAACGAATCTTATGCACTGGCCGGCGCCTCGGAAATTAGGGTTAACCGCCGGTATATAGCCCATTTTCCTGCTCGAGGTTGATCAGAAGAAGGTTCAAGGCGATCCTCCGTCCTGTCGAGCGCTTCGATAAATGTAGTATCACTATCTCTCTCAGCGGCTGGCGAGAGAGCGCGCGGCGGTCGTGCGGACCGTTGCAGGCAAGCGTTATATGGATGCGTTGCGCGGCTACCATGACGTCGCCCTCAGGAATCGGCGATAGGTCAGGCGGGTTGCCAAGGCAATCCTGTGCAGCCTCTTACGCATGATCATGGGCCCGGCTTCGACCCTCGGGCGTGCATCAGCCGTGCAGCGATGCCGGCCGCATCGAGTCCTGCAACTGGTCACATAGGCGCAGCCAAGCCCCATATTGACCAACGGCCGCTCCGGATTTTCAGAGCGACCACGGCAATCGCGAGCAACTGAACGGAAGCAAAACGTCTGGCCGCAGTCACACAGTCGAGCCTGAGGTCCTCTGCCTCACAACACATGCGACGTCGAGCAAAGCTAATCGCGACAGCCTTATGTCGAACACCAGGTAACGCATGCACCTTCGCGTTATGTGTACATTGCGAGCTAAACCGGTCGAGCTTATAGGCCGGCCTGGTGTAAGACGGCGCGCGTTGGCATTCTCGAAACTGAATTGACTAGAACAGGTTTTCGCCGGCGACGACGATCGGCATCGATTGATCCGCGTCAGAATTGGATCCGCTGTCGACCGGTGCAGCAAAATGCAGCTATGCAGATAACTATCAGTCTCTTAACCGTTGCGTTCGCTCGCGAAACTGCAAAGCTCGTAGCCATGCAAATGGAGCGATGCCTTTCTGAGATGTCCTGATGTCGTCTGCGTAGCGTGGGTGGGTACCCTGGTGATGACGGTGGTGGTGGGTCGCCCAATTTGACGCTTGGATTAGCGTGTACACGTGACTCTCGCCCCCACCCTCGCGCCGCGCCCCGCCTCTGCTCACGTAGCCCCACCTATTGCTTCACCTTCGGCGCTCCCCGGTCTATCAGCTTAACGCCGACACTCGTTGGCCACGTCGTTGAAATAAGTCAAGTACTACCTCGCCGCCTCGCCAGCGAGACGAACGTGTTCAGCGTTCTTGAAACCCGTCTTTTCTTCGCCAATGATGTTCATAGAAGCGGTAATGTGACCATTAAGGCTGCTAGGGTAGCCGGGTGGGATAGCGACGCTTGCCGAGGGTTCGATAACGGCCAAACGCGCGATGGGCGTCGGCGAAGTTGAAGGTCTCGCGGGAGCTTTCGAGTCAACGCGTAGGACCTGTTCGGCCGGCTGTATCGACTATGACAGCACGATTATTGCGGCTGCAGTCTGCGCCGCAGCGTGACCGGCTGCGACGCATCAGAAAAGGCCTTAGCGCTCCGCGAGGCCTAAATCGGACCGCGGCTCACTCGACTTGAAATACCGCGACCGCCTCGCGCAACGACTCGGCCTGCTCCGCGAGCGATTGCGCGGCGGCGGACGCCTGTTCGACGAGCGCGGCGTTCTGCTGCGTGACCTCATCCATCTGCGCGACGGCCACGTTCACCTGATCGATGCCCATGCGCTGCTCGCCGGATGCCGCCGCTACTTCGGTCATGATGGCTGTCACGCGATTCACCGACGCGACCAGTCCGTCGATCGTGCCGCCCGCCTGCTCGACAAGCGCCGAGCCGTTCAACACGCGCGCGTTCGAATCGTCGATGAGCGTCTTGATCTCCTTGGCGGCCACGGCGCTGCGCTGCGCGAGCGCGCGCACTTTGCCGGCGACGACCGCGAAGCCGCGGCCCTGATCGCCCGCGCGCGCGGCCTCGACCGCTGCGTTGAGCGCGAGAATATTGGTCTGGAACGCGATGCCTTCGATCACGCCGATGATGTCGGCCATGTGCGATGAAGCCTGCGCGATGCTGCGCATGGTCGCGACGACATCGTTGACGGTGTCGCCGCCCTGAGTCGCGTCGCCGCATTCCTTGGTCGCGGCGTGCGTGCCTTCGGCGGCGTTGTCGGCGTTCTTCGCGACGGCGCTCGCGAATTCTTCCATGCTCGCCGCCGTTTCTTCGAGCGACGCTGCCTGCGACTCCGTGCGCTTCGAGAGATCGACGGTGCCTTGCGCGATCTCGCTGGCCGCCTCGGCGATCGCCACGCTCGACGACTGAATGCCGAGCACGATCGTGTTCAGACGCGCGCGCATCGTTTCGAGCGAGACCATCAGACTGTCGGGGCTGCGGCCATCGACGGCGATCGCATCGCGCAGATTGCCTTGCGCGATGCGTGCGGCGAGCGCCATCGCTTCGCCCGGTTCGCCGCCGAGCGCACGCGTGACACCGCGCGTGATGACGAGCGCGGCCACGATGCCGGTGAGCACGGCCGCCGCGCCGAGCGCGAGCATGATCGCCTTGGCGCGCGCGTAGGCGGCGTCGGCGTCGCGGTTGGCGATCTCGTTCTGTTCGTCTTGCAGCGCGATCATTTCCTTCGTAGTGCTCATCCACTCGCGCTGCACCGGCCGCAGTTCGTCGATAAGCACGCGAATCGCCGCCTGCTGCTCGCGCGCTTCGGCCAGCGAAATCGCCTTTTCGATGATCGGCGCGGCGGCTGCTTCGTTCACGCGCAGTTTGTCGAATACGGCGCGCTCGCTCGCGGAAGTTTGATCGTTTTCCTTGAAGCGCGTGCCGAGTGCGTCGTAAGCCTGCGCGTAGCCTTGCGCTTGCGTGCGGATGCGCGCTTTCTCGGCTTCGACAGCAACCGTGTCGGTCAGGAGCGCGATGTTGCGCAGCGCGATCATCCGGTCGCTCACCGAGAGGCTCAGCGCGTGCGCGAGCTTCGCCTCCGCATTGTTGACTTCGACGACTTCATCGAAGCGCGCCTGGATTTGCGACATGCTGAAGAGACCGAAGGCGAGCACCGCGAACAACATCGACAGCACGAGGCCGAAGCCCAGGCCCAGTTTGGTGACGACCTTCATGGTTCTGATTCTCCGTAGACAGATGCGAGAGGCTTTCTCCGGATGGGAAATCCATTACTTTCATGCTGTTTACGGACTGCCTTCGGTTTACTTTACAGTGCTTTTCGCGTTTTTTGACATACGTTCTGCGGGCGCGAAGGCTCGCCCATCGCCTTAGCCAGCAGTGGTCGCTCGCACTTCCTCATTCTGCCATGTGCGACACTCAGGCATCGGTCCGACTCTCGTCGAAAAGCAGCACTTGTCGTTCGTCAGGTCACCTTCCCAAGCGTCTCAAGTCTTGCGCTTCCGCTGCCGTTATGCCGACATCGCTCCGACTCTTTAGCTTACGGATATCATCGCTGCGCGTGACGTAGAAAATCGAGAAAATAATAGAATGGGCTACAACATATGCGATACATGCGGAGCCGAAGTAAGTGTTATGGCCCCTGTATGCAAACGCTGCCAAACCGCTCTGTCGCCGAATACCTCTCCGGCGGAAGCATCGGGGGAAATGGCGACGTCCTCGCCTCGAACCTCGCGCCGACAGATCATGCTCGCGTCAAGCATCGCTTTCATCGGCGCGGTCGTTGTTGGCGGAATTCTCGCAACCGCACCGCACGAAGAAATTCGATTGCAGCGCAGAGTGGACGCGACGTCGGCAAGTGGTCGTGTACTTCCGGCTGAGCAGGCCGAACGCCTTTCTTCGACAAGTGCATCAAAGTGATGTCGGACCACGACAACGACGGCCTACGCCCACCTTGTCGGGGATCGATCAGAGCGAGCAGATGTTCCCGCGGTATCGGCTGTGTATTCATTTTTCGCCGCGCCATCAAGCCGCCCTCGCAACTCGACGGTGGCGAATCGGCGCCGCCACTTTTCGTTCGCTTGCGCAATCCTTGATGCAACGTTCAATAGCAGATAGCCGGGCGAGCTGAACGGGCAGCAAGATGTAGTGAACTCGCAGATCACGTATGCGTGTTATCCAATACGCTGAAGCGATTGGCAATTGATGCGTTGTTGACGCTGTTACCGCGGCTACTACCTTTTCCAAATGCGCGAGTTCGCCATCCGCGTCGCGTGACGCTCTTTTTGAGCCTGCACCGGTGCTGGATGCCGATGTCGCAAGAGGACCCCGCTTTGCCACGATTGACTTCATATTCTGCCTTTCTTCGACTGATCCACACCAGCCTAGCTGTGGCTCAGTGAAGTCAAGGACAGCATTGAGCGACTCGTCGGATAGGAGCCAACGACCGCGTTCGCAAAGAGTAAATCGTGCCCGACCTGCGAAATGCGCCAATGGTCTGTTCAACAACAGATAGGCCATGGCGAGAGCCGCCATGCGAAGCGAAGTTCATCCAGAATCTCCGCGAAGACTGAACGCTGCGCTGATTCGTGTTGGTGCTCGGATCCCGGCGCGCCGACCAATGCAATCATTGGGCCATGAGCCAGATGATTGAGCTCGTCGATCGGAGTGTCAGGAAATTCAGTAACGTGCCGATAAACTGGCAATGGAAGCCACAGCTAAATTCCCTACGAGTTCAAGCGAGCTGCGATCGACGGACGCCGAACTTGCGCATCTACGCAACATGATCGCGATGGCCGTCCGGCATCGTGAAGCCGCTCTCCCGCTTAACTCTGGCGCGTTCGCGTTACGGCGATTCTGACGACGAGCCATCTCCTGCCGGCGCAACTACGCATTGCCTCGGCCCTTCTTGCTCAGATCTTGGTCACAAACACGCGCGACATGTCCAGCGGGCGTTGAAGAAACCCCGGACGTGCCGCTGTGCATTGCGAATGGATCAGGCGTGCGAAACGGGTCGTGCGTGGAAACTCAAACGACGTTCTCGACTCGCAGCATCAATTCCGCACAATCGTTCTCTAACGATCGACGAAGCCTTCCTTCCGCTCGGCGTACTCTGCAACGCTGTGAAGGCACTCGGATGGAGATCCGATGCCTCATGCGATAAAAACAACACTTCGCACTCTTTCCTATTACAAACGATTTTTAGCGTGTTCTTCGCAGGTACTATTCGATCCTCAAGATTTCGAGTAGAGCCTCAAGTTCATATTTCTCGTGCCGTTATAAATCGAAGCGACAGACTTTCACTGCAAAGGACGACCGTTCGGAATGGTTCTGACGGCACCTTGTGGCGTGTCTCATTTTGTCGCGACGCGCAGAGACACCGATAACAAACTCGATATGCCCGCGGCATCGAAGACCAATCGACAGTTGTTCAAGACTACGTGGCCATTTTTGGCCGTCGTTGCGTCATTGCTGGCGCTAGTAGCGACGAGCCTCTCGATCATGTCGTCCGTGCGCGCCTATATCGGTGGTGAGAGCACTTGGTCGAAAGGCCAGAAAGACGCGGTCTTCTATCTCATCCGCTATGCGCAGACCGGCGACGAAGAAGCTTTTCGTCAGTATGAGAGCGCCATCGCTTATCCGCTCAACCTGAAGCGTGCCCGACTTGCGCTCGAAGGTTCCAACCCCGAACTCGGTAGAGCCCGGCAAGCATTACTAGAGAGCGGCGTCGACTCCGCTGATGTCAGCTCGGTCATGTGGGTCTTCCGCACGTTCCGCCGCGCCAGCTACTTCGAACATGCGGTGACCTACTGGACACGCGGCGACGCACTGGTTGATCAGCTCGTCGCGACCGCTCACAAACTGCGCGTCGCCAAATCCGCCGGCGCACCCGGCCAAGTAGAAGTCGAACTGCTGACGAGCGAAATCTGGAACGTCAATTCCGCGATTGCACCTGTTTCGCGCGCGTTCGCCGACGTGCTGGGCTCCGCATTCCGAAAAACGGCGTTGTTGCTCTTCGGTATCAACGTCGTCGTCGCGGCACTTCTTGTCTCGTTGTCAGTGTGGTACGCCCGTCGCTTCATTACGGCGAGACTCGCCTCGGAGCACGCGTTGAGGCGAAGCGAGGCGCGCGCGAAAGCCACGCTCGGCTCGATCGGCGAGGCCGTCGTTTCGGTCGGGCCGACGGGCCTCGTCGAATTCATCAACCCTGCCGCCGAGCGCCTCTTCTGTCGCGAAGCCGAAGGCTGCGTGAAGCAGGAGCTGACTGCAATTGTCTCCATCGCACGCGAATGGGACCGGCGTCCCGTCGATCCGATCGAACAGGCGCTGCGCGGCACCGAGCCTTGGGACCCAAGCATCGATCTCGTGCTGACCAACCGGCAGGGCACCGAGACCGTGGTGCAGGCAATCACGTCTGTTGTGCACGATACGTCCGATACGATCACCGGCGCGGTGTTGCTCTTACGGAATATGACCCGTGAGCGCGAATACGTTTCGAACCTGTCGTGGCAGGCGTCGCACGATGGATTGACTGGCTTGCTCAATCGGACGGAGTTCGAGCGGCGCCTGTCCGCGTCGCTCGACGCGCAATCGGGCATAGAGCGCGCGCAGCAGTCCAGCATGCTCATGATGCTCGACCTTGACCAGTTCAAAGTGGTCAATGACACCTACGGCCACGCAGCGGGCGACACGATGCTTCGCGAGGTGGCCGCCCTCTTCAAGCGATGTCTTCGCGACGAGGATTCGCTCGCGCGTTTGGGTGGCGACGAATTCGCCGCGCTGATGGCCGATTGCGACGAGCAAACCGCGATGAAGGTCGCAGAACGCCTGAGACAAGAGGTGGCCGCATTTCAGTGGTCATGCGAGACACACACCTTGTCGACGAGCGTGAGCATTGGTTTGGTCGATCTGCGAGGGCTCAACATGGAAACGGCGATGCGCTTCGGCGATATCGCCTGCTATCTCGCGAAGGAGCGGGGGCGCGACCGGGTGCACCTCGCCTCGCGCGGCGACAAGGAACTCACGCGCCATGCGAGCGCGATGTCATGGTGCGGTCGCATCAAGGACGCACTGGCGAACAATCGCTTCTGCCTCTACGCGCAGGAGATCCGCGCGATGCAACCAGCGAGCGGCAACGACGCATCCACGCAGCATCCGCGTCACGTTGAAGTGCTGCTGCGCATGGTCGGCGAAGGCGGCAAGATCATATCGCCCTTCTCCTTTCTACCCGCGGCCGAGCGGTACGGACTAATGTCCGCGATCGACCGCTGGGTTGTGCGCGCCGTGTTCACGACGCTCGCCAAGATAGGCAATCCCGAGGGCGTGCAATACGCGATCAATCTGTCGGGGGCCTCGATCGGCGACGAGCGCTTTCTCCAATTCCTGACCGAACAGTTTGAACTCAGCCCCATCGCCCCCGAGTCCATCTGCTTCGAAGTGACCGAAACCACTGCGATTGCCAATCTCACGGCCGCCGCGCGTTTTATCCGCACGTTGAAGAAGCGCGGCTGCAAGTTTTCGCTCGATGACTTCGGCGCCGGCATGTCCTCGTTCGGTTATCTGAAGCATCTACCGGTCGATTACATCAAGATCGACGGCGGATTCATCAAGGACATGCTGAAGGATGCCGTTAGCAAGGACATGGTGGCAGCGATCAACGACATCGGCCATTCGATGGGGCGTCTGACCATCGCGGAATACGTCGAGAACGAAGCAATCCTGCGCGCGCTGAGCACGATGGGCGTGGACTTCGTTCAAGGATTCCATGTGGGCCGACCGGCCCTCTGGGCGCAGAACGTTGAATTTCTTGCAATGACGTAGGAGGAGATGTTGGATCCCACTTTTCAGCGGGTTGGCGACCTGAAGGACATTGCCAGCTATCCGGCCTGGTTGGGCGACGTGCTGACCGAAACGAACGAGACGAAGCAGACCATCATCGGCCATCCCATCTTTGCCGCGATGCGCGAAGCAAAGCTGAGCTCGCGACAGGCCGAAGCGTTCCTCGTCAACGGCTGGCCGGTCGTCGAGCAATTTCCGCAGTACATGGCGATGAATCTGCAGAAGCTGCGCTATGGTCATTCACGGGGCGAGGATTTGGCGCGGCGCTATCTGACCCGCAACATCCGCGTCGAGCAGAACCACGCTGACTACTGGGTCGACTGGGCCGCCGCGCACGACGTCAACAAGCGCGCATTGATGAAAGGCGGCGGCCCGTCCCTCGCTTACGCGCTCTCGCACTGGTGCTGGAAGAGTAGCAGCGGCGATCCGCTGGCCGCGAGCATCGCCGCGACCAACTTCGCGATCGAAGGCGTCACCGGCGAGTGGTCGACGCTTGTTTGCAGCAGCGACACGTACGCGAACAGCTTTCCCACGTCGATGCGCCGCAAGGCCATGCGCTGGCTCAGTCTGCACGCGCACTACGACGACGCACATCCGTGGGAAGCACTCGAGATTGTCGCGACGCTGCTCGGCAACGCGCCCGGCGTGGACGAGGTGCACGCGGTGAAGCGCAGTATCGAAATGAGCTACGCGTATTTCAAGGTGAGTCTCGACTGCTGTCTGTAGAGACTGCCGGTTCACCTGCTTTCCCTTGTTGTGCGTTCATCGCCCCGGACCCGGTGGCTCAGGCGATGCGGACGCGCTCGCCCGTCACCGATTGAAATCTGAAACGAGAAGAGAAGAAATGAAGCTGAAACACATTGCATCCGCGACCCTCTCAGCCATGAGCATGGCGGCCGTGACGAGCGCACATGCGCAGTCGGCGGGCGATATCCAGGTCAGTGCCGGCTGGATGCACTTCGCACCGCAGGATTCGAGTGGCCCCTTCAACGTCACCGCGCTCGGTCAGACGGTCACGAAACAAGGCGCAAGCGCGTCGGTAAGCGATGCAGATACATTTGGACTGACCCTGCAGTATTTCGTCACCGATCACATCGCCGTCGAAGCCGTGACGGGCGTGCCGCCGAAGTTTCACCTCAACGGCGAAGGCACGCTCGGGCCGCTTGGCGAACTGGGTACGGCCCGCGAGTGGAGCCCGACGCTACTGCTCAAGTACTATTTCCTCAGCGCGCAGAGCAAGTTCCGCCCGTATGTCGGTGCGGGCGCCTCGTATGTGTGGTTCTCGGACGTCAAGCTGAGCCAGCAAATGGCCAACGGCGCGTTCCTCTATTCGCCGCAAACCGGCACCGCGCTGACGGGCCCCACTAGCGTGCATATCGGCAGCTCGTTCGCGCCGGTCGTGAACGCCGGGCTTTCGTACAACTTCACCAAACACTGGTCGGCGGCATTCTCCGTGTCGTACATGTGGCTGTCTGCACGCGCAACACTCACCACGAACTCCGCCGTCGGGCCGGTCAAGAGCGAATCCAAGCTGAAATTGGATCCGATCGTGACTTTTTTATCGGTCGGCTATACGTTCTGAGTCGACCTATGCAGGCCTTTGGGGCTAGTCCGCAATGTGGGGGCGAACACTCGGGTGCAAAGTCGCGTGGACGGGGACGACTCACTGTAGCCCCTCGGAACTCAGCATCGGTTTGGCAAGAGTCGGTAAACGAGCGGTGCAAAGGCCCGAACGAGCCGGCGCGGCTAAAGATCGCCAGCACGAAACCGTTAACGCAATGGAGCCGTTTCAGGATATCGGATGCCGTTTCGTTCAAGCCTGGCCAATCCAGCCAGGCTTGATGCTTTAGAACGACAAATCAGGTCATCGTTCGAAGGCCCAGCCACACGAAGATTTCCAGTCAGCGCTACGGCAACCAATTCAAACGTCGAGCGTGCGACAAAGGCGTTTGTGAGAGCGTGCGTGCCAGCTAGTCCCACTTTGGAAAGCGGTCTGGGTTGTCTTTACACACGATGGCAGAAGAACTAACACATGAGCCTTGGTTCCTCACCGCCCAGTCGGAGACGCGTTTTGCTCTCTTGGGGATGCGAGATTGCGGAGCGCTTATTTTGGCGCGTCAGTTTTTCTTCCCGCACTTCCGTTGCCGCGCTCACCTTCTTCACACTGACGTTGTGTGGCTTGCCGACCTTCGCCCAAGAAAACGTGCTGCGGGTGCTCGCGTGGCCGGGTTATGCCGACAACGACGTCGTGAAGAAGTTCGAAAGTCGCTTCAACGCGCGCGTCCAAGTGACCTTCGTAGACTCAGACGAAGCCTTGTCGGACAAGATGCACGCAGGCGGAAAGCCGCCGTTCGACGTACTGGCTGCCAACACCGCAGAGATACATCGCTATACGTTGGAGAACCTGCTCACTCCGCTCGATCTGGGTGAGCTTCCCAACACGCAACGTCAGTTGCCGCGGTTTCGCGCGCTTTCGTCGATCAACGGGCTCACCGCGAACGGCAAGATCTACGCGATCCCGTTCACGTATTCGTCGATGGGACTGATCTACGATCGCAAGCAGGTTCCCATTGCTCCCCGCTCTATGAAGGAGCTCTGGAACCCGCTCTATCAGGGTAGGGTGCTCGACTTTAACAGCGCGCAACACAACTTTTCGTTCGCGGCGCTGGCGCTCGGCTACCCGCATCCGTTCCAGCTCACCGACGCGCAGATGCGCGAGATCGCGCGAAAACTGGTCGAATTGCGCCGTAATCTGCTCACCTATTACACCGTGCCCGAGGAAGCAACGGCGTACTTCATTCAGCACAAGGCCGCGCTTATGTTCGGCAATTACGGCACGCAGCAGCTCGCTCTGCTGCGCAAGGCCGGCGCGGATGTGGGATATGTCATTCCCGAAGAGGGCGCGCTCGCTTGGCTCGATTGCTGGGCCATGACCCAATCAGCCACGAACCGGCCGCTCGCGCTCGCCTGGATCAACTACATGCTCGAACCCGACGTGAGCGCGCTGCTCACGCAGCGGCAGGGTCTTGCGAACACGTTGTTCCCGCCGCCCGAATCCAGTGGCGATAGCGCACATCTCATCTGGATTCAGCCCGTGGAAAACATTGAGGAGCGCGAGTCGCTCTGGAGCCGGATCGTGTCCGGCGACCGGCCGGAGCGCTTTCGATGATGCGGCCCGGACTGATGGTGAAGTTGTCGTTGCTGCTTGCGTTGATTGGCGTGCTGGCGTCGGGCTCGACCGGCTACTACGCGTATCGCGCCAATCGCACCATGCTGGCCGACGAGGCGGGGCGCAATCTTCTCATTGCGACGGAGCTGCTCGGCCGGCGCTTCTCAGTTTCCATCGACGACATGGCTGCCGACGTGCTCGTGCTCGCCACCATGCCGTCGTCGGCGCTCATTGCGCAGTCGGCGGACGACCTGAAGACGAGTGTAGACCGGGCACGGCTAGCCCAGGTCTTTTCGAGCTTCATGCTCCATCATCCCGGATACCTGCAGGCACGGCTCATTGCGCGCGATCGATTCGGGCTGGAAAGGATCCGCTTCGATCGCGACGGACACGGCATCGTGCAGGTCCAGAATGATAACCTGCAGGAAAAAGGCCAGTTCGCATACGTGTTCGACACGCTGGCATTGGCGCCCGGCCATGTGTACATCGGGCCGATCACCATCAATCGCGAACGCGGCGCGCACTACGCCGAAGGCAAGCCCATCCTGCGCCTCGCCGCCCCCGTCGCGACGCCCGCAGGCGCCGTCGTAGGCGTGGTGGTGCTCGACGTGGATCTCGCGGTCCTGCTCAAACTGCTGCGGACCGACTTGCCTCCCGACTATGAGGTGTATCTCGCCAACGAATGGGGCGACTTCCTCGTTCATCCCGATTCTTCGCAGGCGTTCGGCTTCGACAAAGGACGCCGCGTCTTCATGCAGGACAGCTTCGCCGCGACGAAGCCGCTCTTCGAACGCACGGCAAACAGCGTGCTGATCAACGGACTCACCAACCCAAAGCAGGCGCACGACGCAGTGCTCGCATTCGTGAAGCGGCCGTTCGGCGCGTCGGCGGGCAATCGCTTCATCGTGCTTGGGCTCAGCAAGCCGCTCTCTGACGTGCTGGCCGGCGCGAATTTGCTCGGCGATCAGATCGTGCGAATGATCCTATTTTCGAGCCTGACCGCGCTCGTGCTCGCCATCCTGTTTGCGCGCGCGCTGACGAGGCCGCTGCAGATACTCACCCACGCGGCCACGCATTTCTTTGCCGACAACGCGACCGAAGCACTGCCGCTCAAACGCACCGACGAGATCGGCATGCTCGCGCGCTGTTTCGACCACATGCGGCGCGAAATCAAATCCCAGGTCGACGCGCTTCACGACAAGCAGCATCAGCTCGCGTATCTGGCCAATCACGACGTGCTCACGAGCCTGCCCAACCGCATGCTGTTCATGCAAAAGCTCGACGCGGCAGTGCATGACGCGACGGCAAACGGCGAGCGGCTCGCCGTGCTGTTCGTCGATCTGGACCGCTTCAAGCAGATCAACGACCAGTTCGGTCATTCTTTCGGCGACACCGTGCTCGTGGCCGTGGCGGGCCGTCTTCAACAAGTGCTTTCGAAGGGGCATACGGTGGCGAGACTGGGCGGCGACGAATTCGTCGTTTTGGTGGAAGGCGCGTATTCCTCCGCTTCGGCGGGGGATCTCGCTGCGGACATTGTGCGAGCGCTCGATCGCAACTATCCCGTGAGCGGGAGACAGGTGATTGTGGGCGCAAGTGTCGGTATCAGCGAGTTTCCACACGACGGCGTCTCCGCACGCGATTTACTTCTCAATGCAGACACCGCGATGTATGTCGCGAAGTCGAAAGGGCGCGGCTTCTGGCAACGCTACGGTGACTTGTCCAATGAGCAGCGCGTCAAGACCGCATACGAAAACACGATTGCCAACGAGAACTAGTTGTCGGAAGTTCGTCGCTGCGGAAACGCCCGTGCAAATCGGGGCGGCACGGACTGAAGACCGAAAAGCGTACGCCATGGGGTTACGAATAGCCTAGTGTGCGTGCTTGGGGGAGCCACGGCTAACCACCGAAGAGAAGAGCCTTGCGGAGGTCCGCAGTGAGACCCGCACTTGCGTTCGAACGTTCGCGCCTCGACTTGACCTCGCGCTGGGTTCCGTAGGGATCTGCGCCGCGCCGAAAAGCGAGCCGTGCCAGCGGCGGTAGCCCCACCCTCCGCGCGAGTTTGTGTTCGCGCCCAACAGTCCGTGCCTTGATGCCAGAGCTTTCCGCGTCGTCATGTACACGTCGAACGGACCCGCGTGCAGGCGGCTGAGTCGTTGACGAAGGGCGATCAGTTCGTGCTGGTCGCCTTGTTCCGGCCGCAAGATCTTTCCGAGCAGCGAGGTCGCAGGCGATGCCGGTAGGTCCCGCCGCGCGCGCCTCGCCGAGCCTGCCCGCAAGCGCTAGTTTGTTGCCCAGCAGGAACGCCGGGAACCACACATAATCTTCGGCCTCGCCCGTGCCAAGGAACTCGGCATCGCCGCGTCGGCGCAGGTTGCTGAGCGCGGTGTCCTCCTGCGCGACAAGTGGCGCGCCGAACCGCGCCAGCGCTATCGAATCAGTTGCTGCAGACCCGTTGCACGCCAGAAGCCATAGAGGTGCCGCGTGGCTGTCAGGGTCGGCGCCACGGTACGACAGCGCTGTCGCGCGCTGAGCGGACTCGCGATCTCTGTCCAGTAGCAAGAGCATCTAGCAGACCCCGTACTCTCTGCCATGCGTGATTTTCGTGCGGCCGTACGCGATTCGTTTGGACTGTCGCTATGTCAACGGTCTCAATGACCGCCAGCGGAGCAGTCTCGTCATCCAAGCTGGCCTGCCTAGAGCAGCAAATCGGCCATTGGCGTCATTCGAGCATCGGCTTTGGTCAGGCGGCTGAGCGCCCCTTTGCGGCCGTTCGCACGTCAGCCTGTCTCGAATGACCGGTCACGCCGTCCGCCAATGCGAACTCGCGACCCATTCCCGTCGCTCACGATGCCGAGGCTCAATGGCAAGTAACGGATGCGAACCGCCCTCTGGAGTCGAGCAGCCTTTCACCGCATCGGCCGGTCGAAAATGTGGCCTTCCTTCGCGACAATGGGTGGAGTCGATCCGACATGACGCTTCCCGTATATTCCCGCGCTGAAGTGTCGCGTTATTCGACGGTAAGTCACGTCGACATCCTCCTCCACCGCAAGTGGGCGGGGGTCGGTAAATCATTGCTAAAAATCGCTCTCACGATCTCGCCTAATACGCTTATCGGAGATGTTCGTCCTGCCTGAGATGCAAGGAGTCCGACGCCGAAGCAAACTCGGCGACCTACTATCCTCGTTCGTGAGTTCGGCCAGTCGCGCCATTTCGCAGGTACGGGACGTACGAGTCCCTTGCGAATGAAGACAAGCAAGCTATTGTTAACTCTAACTAAACCAGTGAGTACCAAAACCCGTTGGCAAGGCAATCTGTCGGAAGATCGGACAGGACTAGCGCAGGTCCCGTCGGAAATGAGCGCGGCCGCGCTTCGGCGACGCATGGTCCTATGAGGACAAAATGGCCTATTTTAGACGGCGAATCGCAGTCGGTCTCTTGTGTATTGGTCTAGCGCTGACAGTGTCGCTTACAGCCTTCGGAGCTGGCGAACGTCCGCACGTCTCACGCAGTAGCATTTCGCATCCAGAATGCGCTGATTTCGACGCCGCCTGGTCCGCGGACCAACAATCCGACTGGACAACGATCTGCGAGACTGGACGACTGGGTGACGCAATCGGCGACAGTGGGAAAATTGCAAACTGTCCCAGCGACCGGCCCACAGTCGCGGGAGGTTTTTTATCTGATTTATTGACAAAGCAGCCTTTTAAAGCTCGGATTGCCGAAACCGGCCTCAATGTCACTGGCTATAGAATTGAACCACCGCTGGTGCTGCAACATAGTGGGACGGTCCGCGGTGACTTGCTCCTAAAGTGCGTCAGCGCACGTCGATTACAATTTAGTGACACCGATTTAGATGGAAGCTTAGTTATCGATGATAGCGAGGTCGACCAAATTGACTTCACGGGCAGCCATATCCAGAAAAGTCTCCGGCTGCGGCAAATTAATTCGAAGTCGATACGAGGTTCATCGCTTGTTGTAGACGGAAGATTAGAATTTAGTGGACAGTCGCTCGAGAAAGCCAATGCACGAGGCATCAGCAACCAGATAATCATCATTGACGGTCACTTCGGCAGCATCGTCCTAGATAATCAACATGTCAATATGGTGCAGCTTCAGGGCTCCGTAGTTGGAGGTGACATGGTGATAAGCAAAAGCACCATTCAGGAGTTGCGTGTTGATGAGGCTCAAGTCGGTCACAACTTCATGCTTGAGTCATCGAAAGTCTTCGACATGTCTTTTAAGAACACTAAGGTCAACGGCTCAGTTTCAATAGTGAACTTCTGCATGCGCCTTCTCGATGCACCAGGCTTAAAAGTAAGCGGGGAATTTGTAATAGCGCCAGTACTAACAGACCACCCGTGGCTGAGTGATGACTTCCTTTCGTGTGACTCCAGCAAAAAGAACTGGACGCGACTTTCGAAGTTGAATCTTCAGGGTGCGCAGCTTAATCAGGTCGAGACAACTCCACCAGATATGTGGTCCGAAATGCCTCAATTGAGCGGCATAATCATAAATGGCTTTGAAGCGTGGCACGCTGACTTTATAAATATCGTGAGAGGAAGAGAGGAAGAACGGACCGAGAAAGAAGGTCGCGCTGAATACCCCGCTGACTGGTATCTTCCATGGCTCGAACATGTAACGAAGCACGGCTACGATCCCACTCCTTACCAACAAGTTTTGAACCATCTTGCAAGAACTGGACAAGGTCAACTTGGCGACGAGGTGTACATCCGAAGTAAGGAAAAGGAACGAGAACATTCGTGTACACAAGCCACGTTCGGGTTGAACGGAGTCGGCACTGAGCTGCCATCCCCGCAAACTACCGGTGCTTTGCCATTTCGCGTGCTTAACCTTCAAGCAGCTTTGACATGCGTATATCTTTGGAGTGCTACCGCGGTTGGATTCGGTCGCTTGTTATGGCGAGCCCTCGCCGCCTCAATTCTACTCATAATCGTCGGTGCGTTCATTTTTCGTAGCCAAGAGACGCGCAAATATGAACGCGGCTTCCTTTCACAAGTTGACATAGTCACAAGAGGCCAATGTTCGAGAGAGAAGATTGCGAAGGATTATCTTCCGCTTCGTTGGGCGTATAGCTTTGACATGTTCATTCCATTGGTGAAACTGCGTGACCGCCATTATCAAGTCGATTTCACGGGTAATATTAGGTACTATCTATATTTCCATAAACTCGCCGGTTGGGTGTTGGGGACTTTTATCGTGGCGTCCATCGTCTCATTAACAAAGTAGCACACAGAACTGCCGATGAGTGAGAGTTATTAGTGCATTTGCGCATGCATTGATCGACACTCCGCTGTCGGATGCGAAGAGAAATTTGTATAAATGGGAGCGTGCAACGGGGTTCTTGGGTCATGGATCGAATGACCGGTTCTTGAATCGAACCGACGCCTGCGAGACTGGGCAACGGTCCTTGCACATGACGCTTCCTGGCCGGCTGCCGAAGATCGCAGTTCGACTGCCGGTCTTCAGCGGCGACCGTGGCCCGAACTGCCGGACCCGACCCCAAGCCGCCTATCGGCGCCCGCGGATTAAATGTCGCTTGTCGAAGTGCAGCAGACGCCCGCCCAAGCCGCCGCTCAGGTTGTTCCGCCGCTAGAACCCCGCTCGCCGCGAGCGCCAGGCTCACCTTCAGCGGATAGCGTAGTAGATCGCACCCAGTAACCGCGACCGACCCCTGTTCGTGTAATGAGGGGTGAAACTCGCCGGCATCGCACGGGAGGTCGTATCATCCCGTGCCACCTCAACGCACTTGGAGTTCCGTTCCCTCAATCGGACCCTGCCTTAGGTCTGCAATCCAGAGTAGCAACTATCTTCGCTGCGGGCAGGGGAACCCGCTGATTACGTAGGGCCGCGGGCGATCGCTCTTGCCCCATCCCGCTGTGAATGAGATCGTCACACGAAAGTTTCTCGTCTGGCGAAAGCGAATTCCACCAACTCTCGCGTAAATATAGATTTTCGAGATACTCGAATGCGCAAGCTGCCAAAACGGTCAGCTTGGCTTCATCCGGAAGGCTTACGAACGAATCGACAAACCGATGAGCCGGGCCTTGAGGCTTCCCCCACCACCCGAACACCCCGACGGTGACGTTTTCAAGCACGGTTACGTTGAAAGCGACTTCGTCGACTTCTGACTTGGTCCCAAGGATTTGAATCGGATTTCCGTTGAAATCAAATTCCGGGAGGAATGCGCCCGACGCGACGAATGGCAACACCGAATCAAATGTGATCCCGTATACTTTAAAGTCCGCAAAATTCCCCGACTTGTAGGCGTCACCGTACACGATTCTGAGCCGGTTGAGATCGGCGATCGCGCGCTTCGCCCCCTCATTTCTGCCGTACAAGAGCTCCTGCGCGATTACCTGCTGTTGGAAGTTAGCTCCGCAGTCAGTATTGTCTCGCTGGACAGGATAGCTCGCCAAAGCGAGCTGTTTCATGACGTATTCGTACGCGATTGCGCGGAACGAGAGGAGAAAGGCGTTCAGTCGATCGAGGCTGGCGCCTGCCTGCTCCACTGGTTTGAACATCTGCGCGTCATGAGTGCTGCAGAAGCCTGGAAAAGTCGAAGCATCGCGAAGACCTATCCGAGCCGGAATTATCTTGCCGCGATTCTTTTCGATATCCTGGATACCCCTTCTCGGCGAAAGCACGTGATTGTTCTCTGCAATGGCGGCAAGCCCGCCTTTCCTTTGCACTGTGTGCGAGTCGATTATTCCGGACGAGCATGTCGAAGGAGACGCCTCCGGATGCAAACAAGTATGACTGTTCCGGACCCAAGCGTCCTGCGCCTTCGCTGCGAGCGACATCACCGCTCCGAATGGGACAGCTTTTTTTGAGCTTCGCGAAGCTTATGGCAAAACTTCCATTTTTTGCCCGATCGGCACCAGCACGCCTGGTAAGCATCAAGCGGCCGCTCGCTTGCACCTAAACCTTCCGGCACGAAACGCTCGGCTTCTCGCAGGAGAGTGCGCTGCTCGCCGGACACCAATGACATAGGCTTAAATAGAATAGTTTCGGTTTGCTGATACGCAAATCGTTGACTGAGTCATTCTAGCGCGACCGTGACGCAATGCGCTGTACTACGGTGCGAGGTAGTCGCCCCGAATGCCACTTCTCAAAAAGGGCATCACCTTTCCGGTGTGCAGAGCCTTGAGTATCCGCCTGCTTCCAAGGCGGCACAGCCGTTCCAGCGGCCGCTCGATTTGACGGATAGACGGCCGCTACTGGCCGAGAGCACCAATTGGATGAATATTCGACAGAGCCGACATGAGATCCGCGACGTCAGCTTTCTGGCGAGCGGTTTGAACGCGAACTGACGGCCATCTGCAGTCAGTCAACATGGCGCGAAAGCAGGCATTCAAGCGCCCGTTCGTAATCCGTTAGCTGACACCCTGATGGACCTTCGGTGATGGAAGCCCCGACAGGGCTCAGTATCGATCTTCGACGATGTGGTGCCGCATGCGGTGATCGGTGGTATGCGAGCAGATGGTGGCCGGCATCGGCCGCCGTTGCCGTTCGTTGTTGAGCGATTTACTCGACCTTGCGCCGCCGTCTAGTGTCGGATTTACACAGCCGTCAACACCAAGTTCAAATGTGTCCATTCGCATGGGTTTCAGCTTGACGCGCAGTGAGACGGGCGATGAGGCTGGATCGATCAGACGAGTCGAAGCGATCTGGCATGCGTGGTGCCGTATCGCCTTCGTCTCAGGCGATAGCGTTCCCGGTAACGATCGGTCTTTTCCTCATCGCCCGTCTGCACCATGAGGCCCACCGCCTCATTCGTCTTAAAGTTCGGCCCGACCTTCAGGCTGACGAAACACTTGCCCAGCACGATTAAATAGACCTTCGACTCGCCGACTTTGCAGGATCAGGGCATGACTGCGGCGGCGTTCGTTATGCAGCGAATCGTTAAAAAGCTCTGTGCGCTTTACCACTAAAAAACATCGATGCGCCTTTCGGCTTGCTATTCATCTCCTAATATGAGGAACGTTTAGCTTACTTAAGTAAACATTGCAGGTCGATTGGAGATTCGCAGCGCCGCATATTCGCGTTTTTGCACTAGAGCATGGCGCGGCCGCACACCAAATGGTATTGGCGTACGCGAACTTGGTAGTCCGCGATACGAGGGACAACAATGACTACGCGAGAAACCACGGAATTAGGCCGGCCGAAGCAACAGGTTCTGAAGGCTACGCACCTCACGCCAACCGCGCGCGCGTTCCTGCTAGGCATATGTCTCGTGGTCGTCAACGTCACCGGCTTTCTGATCCTGTGGTTGTTGATGGAACGTCCGCCCGCGCACCGGAATTTCGCGGTGATACTCGGCGGCTTCGTGACGGTCCTGATCGGCGCGCCGTTCATCGCGTTTCTGTGCATCGTCTGGTATTCGCGATACCGTGAATTCGAAAACAGTCTCAAGGGCGACGCGCTGTCCGCCTATTTGCAACGATACTGGTCCAAACGCCTCATTGATTCGCTAATCGACGAGAGCATCATCAAGGTGCCGTCCACAGGTGAGGATTCGGTATGGCGCAAGGCCGCCGATGAACAACTGAACCTGTGCGATCGACTTTTCGCTCGCATCTATCATGAGCAATACGGACTAACGCCGTTCGTGCCCCCGTACCTCATTCTTTTGTGCATTGCGTATGCCGCTTGTGCGCTGCTCGGGTGTACTTACGAGTTCGGCACGGGCATCGCTCCAACCGTGACGACCGGCGTGTACGGCATCAGCGCAGAAGTGCTGATGGCCTCGCTCGGCGGCGCGCTGATGTTCATCGTGAGCGATTCCGTGTTGAGCATCCGGCGCAAGTCGCTGAATGTCGCCGACGTGTACTGGTACGCGCTGCGCATCATGCTCGCTATTCCACTTTCGCTCGTGATCGGCGGCACGGATGCCGTGCGCACGGCAGGCGTGTTCGCGCTGGGCACCTTTCCCCTCGATGCCTTGATGAAGATCGTGCGGCGCATCGGCTTTCCTCAGCTCGGGCAGACAGAAAAGGATCAGGACACGCCGGATAAGCTGCTGACGCTAAACGGCGTGACCTTGCCGATCGAATCGATCTTCGCGGCCGAAGGAGTGAACTCGGTCGAGCAGCTTGGCGCGAGCGATCCCGTCTTGCTGTCGATTCGTACGGGCTTTCCATTTCGCTACACATTGCGCCTGTGTTCGCAGTCGATCGTGCGGCGTCATCTGGGCGACGACGCGGTCAAGCTGATACCGATCGGGCTCGCCGACGTCGTGCCGATCTACTTTGTCGTTAAGGCGCTGGACGGCGGCAATGCGAAGAACGCTCCGAAGGTGGACGGCGTAGACGACGTGATCAAGGACGCGGCGGTGCGCCTCTTCCCCGCCGATGACGACTCGCAGGCCGTCTCCATCGTCAAGATGAAATTCCGGCAGATCGCGGCAGAGGAATTCACAGTCATGCTCGCGCGTATCACTCCGCTTGATCCCGGACTGTAACGACGTATATCGGGGAGCGTCAAATGGCCTTCGAATATCCTCTTGGTGTGCTGCAGCCCGGCAATCTCAACCGCGATCGCGGCGAGTGTTCACCCGTTCCACCTGGCGCTTTCTCGCACAAGGCGATTCGTTGTTCTCGATCGATCATGGCCGCCCTCGGCGACCTCGAACATCTTAGTATCGCGGCGAGATAATACTCCATGGCCGCAAAAACCCTGGCCCTTTCCAATTATCAGAAACTTTGAGTTGATTGTCTCGCAAGAACAATCCTTCTTTCTCGGGAGCTGAAAAAGTGACTGATAAACTTGTAGTGGGAAGAATAATTGAACGTCTGTTGCGCAGGTCGGACGAGTCGTTCGAATCGACATCTGAAGTGTACTTTGCAGAAGTACTGCAAGTTTTGACTATCGCGCTTCCATCATCATCTCCAATAATTACCGCATTCCAAGTGCAAGATGACGACCTGGCAAAGCGCGAGTCGACTTCAGAGGAGGAAAACCGGATGAACCTGAGAAGACGACGCAGAAATGCAGAGAATGCGTTGAGAGTAGCCGAAAGATGGAATGATATAAGAACTGAGGATGAGGCGACTAGCATATTGTCCGAAGATGTGGATCGTTTAATAAGCCGGAAATTTTTTAAGTTTTTTCCGGTGCAGTTTTGCCTGGCTGTTTTGGCAATTTCGGTTGCATTTGCCATTTTTGGAGCTGTAAGATTCAAAGATATGCAATTTAATGTGATAGAGGAGATCACTAAGAAGAAAGAGGACGTAATCGGTCAGGTAGATAAATTCCAGAAAGACGCTTTGGCCGACGTCAATAACAATAGGAGCAAGGCGCTCGAGGACATCAATGACGGCAAGAAAAAAGCGCTGAATGAGGTAAGCGATATTCAAATGAGACTAGATCAGGCGTCTTCCGAAACTCGTGCGTTAGAAAACAACATCAAGAATGTACAACAGAAAATCCAAGATTCAGCGCTTTCGGCGGTATACGACCTCACACAGAAAGCTAAGCCGACTGTCGACACTGCAGTAGCTTCTGCCGTTGCCTCTGTTGGGTTGGCGGCATCGGCCGCGGGTGTGGCGGTCGCAACTGCCGCATCAAATACGCGGGCAACTTTGAGCGCTAGTGCCTTAGACGAATTTAATAAACTCCGAGCGCAATATGACCCTATATATCAAGAGACGGTCAAATCGCAGAAGAAAGAGCTCGACGAGCTAAAGGAAAAAATTTCTCTGACCCAAGGCTACGCTTCAGTTCTCGAAGCTTCGATTAAGTTGATGAACTTGCCGGAAAATGCCCCTGTTAAGAAACTCGCAGTGTTATTCAAGCAAAGCATCTATATGGTCTACGGGGTGCTCATTGCCGCTGCAATTATGTTTATTCTAAACGTTTTTATATTGATTTTTTTGTGGATTAAGAAGCCAGGTGCACCACGCGACAGAAGGGTTGCTTAAACCGTAAGGCATGGAAGCACCGTATTCAGCGCGCTGAGCGAAGATTGACCGTTGTATCTTCGAAATCTGTCGTCGCGGTGCCGCGGCGCCGACGTCAGGAGTGGGTCGGCCACGGATGTCGGGGGCGACTCGGCGACGCGCGATCATCGGCGAGCTACGAACTACCGGGATCGGCCACAAGCCGTCATTCCGTCCTGGAAGCTCAGGGCCATCCGAATGACGGCAGTAGGGTGGCAACCAGACAGACAAACTGTCCTCGTCTCCTGTGCTGGGCAGCCGTCCGGTCTTTTTAAGGGCGTATACCGAGAGGTCTCTTCACTTCGGGTAATCGCCCTCTATTGCGTTTAACGTGTTTTTCTCGTCCTTCTACCAGCATCTCGTGCAAGGTCACCCGGCCGGCCTTCGCCGTGACAGTTTCGGGCTTGTTTCCCCTCATCGATCGCGCAAGTCGGTGACATAGTGCATCGTTCGCACCGGAATCCGTTCACAAGTGCCCGACGTCAGTCTAATTCGGCCCGTGCGAAGGGCGAATGGTAGTCCATCCAGTCGTAGTGTCGCGAATCGTGTGTCCATGCCCATTCGGCTGGTTCGTAAACGGTCTGGCAAAGCGTGACGCTGCTCCGGGCATACTGACAGGAGCCGGAAGTGGTTGCGATTTCTGGTTCAACGACTTGTAAGGGATAGCCACGTGGAGTGTTGTGCATAGGAGAACTCAATAACTCGAACTGTTGAAAGGCGTAGAGTCAGCGACTAGGACTCGAAAGTCGGACCAAACGGGAACAGCTTAGCTGCCCAGAAGATCCACAAGACCGCCAAGACTGCGGAAGCCATCTTGAGCGGCAATAAGGGAGAGTGGTGGATTTATAATTGCGCCCGCGAATGCGGAGTGCTGACGCAATGCGTCAAGACCTTGGGCGAATTTGGCGTCGAAGTAGTTAAGATCGAGGCGCCCGGCAGTGGTGATCTTCCCTCAGATGACGCCATCGAGTTGCAATTTGGCGAGTTCGTCCGCTGTCAGGCCCAGCAGGCCGCCGAAGACGGCGGCGTTGTGCTCACCTAGCTGCGGTGCCGGGCTACGCAGGTGTGCTGGGGTGGCGCTCAGCTTGATGTGGCAGCCAGTCAGTTTGGTCTTGCCCGCCTTGGGGTGTTCCATATCGACAAACATTTGGCGCGCACCAGCGATATGCGGATCCGTCACCAGTCTATCCACCGTGTTGATGGGCGAAGCTGGCACGCCGGCTGCCAACATCGTCTCCACGACGTCGTCCACGTTGTGCCTGCGCGTCCAGGATTCGACTAGCAGTTTTATCTCGGCATGGCGTTCTACACGTTTCGCGTTGGTGTCGAAACGTTCGTCAAACGCCAGTTCGGGCTGGTCGATGGCGTGGCACCCAGCACCGAGGGCTAGATAAACGGGAAGGAACGAGCGTCGCGGCATATGCGCTTCAAACCCTGGCGTTATCCTTTTCGGAACGACGTGATAGTCGACAACGTAGGCCGTCGCGGCGGTCACGGCAGCAATACGGATAATGCGGGCCGGTGGGGACCGGCGTTTCCGGAGCAGTGTTTCGAACAATGTTCCCCAAAATATGCTTGCACCCCAGTGAATCAAAGCGCCGGTGCCGGTCAGGCGCGCGCTTAATCGTTGCTCTTTCATTGCCTCGACGGGCCAGATGCAGTGTGCGACTGCATTTAGAGGCGCGATACTGCTTGCACCGCTGTGCGAAGCCTCGCGGGACGCAACTAGCGCTGAGGTGATCGAGGCGGCGGTTCCACTTGCTAAAGCGCGGCGCACCAGCGTTCTAATGTTATTCATACGAAGTCCTTATGAGGGAAGAAAATTGCTCATGTCTGGCTAGCACATGCAGCAGACTGTGCGCTCGCGCGGCCGACATTTGCACTGGTTCATTGCGCGCTCGTCAGACGGTTGACCTTGCATCCGAGCGATGTTGACCGTGCGATGCCTGGTCCGGACCACAACTCTTTTCTTGAACGTTGCTAAGCATGCGCATCCGGTGAATGAAAACAAAAAGGGCGCACCAACCTTCGCGGTTCGGACAACGGCGATGGTAAGGAACGGTGTTGGCGGGCAAACGAAGCGGACGAGCGCCTCGTTATCAAGAACTAAGCGTCGGCCCTCCCGAGGGAGCCGTGAGGGCTGACCGCTTGCTGATACCATTTTTTCCGGTCGGTTTAGTTACTGGTCTGCCTCCCAACGACGCCAATCACGTCTCTTGCGGCTCGCACGATCGCATCCGTCGTGATGTCGAATTTGGCGTAGACGTCGCCAATCTTCCCCGACTCGCCGAAGTCGTGCATGCCAACGAACCTGCCCTCGAAACCGAGATACCGGTCCCATCCCAATTCCACCGCAGCCTCGACAGCAACCCTCGCCTTCGACTCGCCCAGCACCGCTTGCTTATACCCGGCGTCCTGCTCTTCGAAAAGCAGGCGACAGGGCATTGACACCACCGCGGTCGGCACGCCTTCCTTTTGCATAATCTCTCGTGCTTCAACGGCAAGATGCAATTCGGAGCCCGTCGCGAGCAAGGTCAGCAGACGAGGACCGCCCTCCTCCTCCAGCAGAACGTACGCCCCCTTGGCCGACCTGTTCTCCAAACCCGCCTCTTTTCGCAGCAGCGGCATGGGCTGGCGAGACAACGCAAGCAGGGCCGCTCGGCGAGGCTGCTCGAGAATCAACTCCCAGCACTCAGCCGTCTCCACTGCATCGCCTGGCCGGTACACGCCCAGGTGTGGGATCGCGCGCAGCGCCGCGAGGTGCTCGATGGGTTGATGAGTCGGGCCATCCTCGCCCAGGCCGATGGAATCGTGCGTCATAACGAAGATCGTCCGGATGCGCATCATCGCAGCAAGGCGGATAGCGGGCCGGCAATAATCGGAAAAGCACATAAACGTGCCGCCGTAGGGAATCAGGCCGCCGTGAAGCGCCAGCCCGTTCATCGCCGCACCCATCCCGTGCTCGCGCACGCCGTAGTGCACGTACGATCCGTTGAAGTCCCCTGGCTTGATCTCTACCTGATTCTTGGCCTTCGTGTTGTTCGACGGCGTCAAGTCCGCCGATCCGCCCAGCAACTCCGGAATTGCATCGAAGAGGTGGTCGAGCACCTTGCCGCTCGCCTGGCGCGTAGCCAGTTCGCCTCCCTTTTCGAGGAATTCCACGCGCGCAGCCTCGATCGCTCTTTTCCAATCGACGGGAAGTTCGCCCTTGTTGCGCCGTTCGAATTCGCGGCGTAACTCGGTCGGGGCCTGCTTCACGCGATCCGCCCATGCCATCCTCGCAGACCGGCCTGTAGCGCCGATTTCACGCCATTCGGCGAGCAGACCGGCCGGGATGACAAAGGGCGGTGAGTCCCAGTCGAGTATCTTGCGAGCCCCGGCGATTTCGTCCTCGCCCGGCGCGTCGCTGTGCGCTTTCTGGGTCCCAGCCTTGGTCGGAAAGCCGAACCCGATGACCGTCTTGCACGCGATCAGAGTGGGCCGGTCCTCCTTCGCCCGTGCGATCACGATCGCGTCGCGGATGGCGTCAGTATCGTGGCCGTCGATTTCGAGCACCTGCCAGTTCGAGGCGCGAAAGCGTTCGACCTCGTTGTCGGACACTGAAAGAGTCGTCGGTCCATCGATCGAGATCGAATTATTGTCCCAGAACGCGATCAGCCGACCCAGCTTAAGGTGACCCGCCAGCGAGATCGCTTCCTGGCTGATGCCTTCCATCAAACATCCATCACCGAGAAACACGTAGGTGAAGTGGTTGACCAACTCGTCGCCGAAACTCGTATTCATGATGCGCTCACCAAGCGCCAGGCCAACCGACTCCGCGATCCCCTGCCCCAGCGGCCCCGTCGTCAGTTCGATGCCATCCGCGTGCCGGTATTCCGGATGCCCTGGCGTCTTGCTGCCTACCTGACGGAATCTTTGCAACTGGTCGAGCGTCATGTCCGCATAACCAGTCAGATACAACAAGCCGTATAGGAGCATCGACCCGTGGCCGTTTGACAGGACGAACCGATCCCGGTCGATCCAATGCGGATCCGCTGCATCGAACTGCATGAACTCCTTGAAGAGGACAGTGGCAATGTCGGCCATTCCCATCGGGGCACCCGGATGGCCGCTTTTGGCCTTTTGCACCGCGTCCATCGCGAGAAACCGAATGCAATTTGCCATCTTGCGCAGGTGGGGGTCACGCGGAGTTGGCACGGTTTTCACGGCCGTTGAAGTTGCGGAAGTTTTATCTGTCATCGAATTTCTCCTGAGCAGGGATATGCGCAACCCCGTCGGATCGGGCGATTAAAACGTCCGCAGTACCCGTGCCTGACGGATCGACCGCAATGCGTGAAACGAAAGCTGATCAGACTTCGACGATCTAACAGATCAACAACCAATTCTGGTAAGCGAAGAGTGGTCTGCCTCAAGACTCCACCGAGAATAATCTCAGGCATAGGGAATGCGTGATAGCGAAGGCTCCCGCATCCACCTACTGCTGCATTACTTCACCAAAGGTTCGTTTTTGTCTCTTATTCTTGCTGGTCGGTTCGATACGTTCGAGAAAGCGGAGCGCGCGCGTCAACGCCTTTTGGATACAGGGGTAACTCAAGAAGATCTGTCGATTGTCTATGTGTCGCCGCAAGGTCAGCACTCGCGGACCCCGATTGGTGGGGATTCAATGAGCGACCAAGGAGCCAAGTCCGCGCACAAAGGAGCATGGAAAGGCGTCGCAGCCGGAGCTCTGGTGGGCGGCGCAGTGGGCGTTGCCATCTTTCTCGGCTTCAGGACTCCCTGGGTCACCGTGTTTATCGGCATCGGACTAGGTGCGTATATCGGTTCATTGGCTGGCGCGATGTCGCATACCCGGAAGTCCAAACAGGGAACTGTCAACCCCATGGACACGGCTGAACATGCGCGTCATTCAGGCGTATTACTCGCGGTTCATGTATCCGAGGAGAGTGTGGCGAGCGCCACCTCGGTGCTGCAAGCTGGTGGCGCGATGGATATCGAGCGAGCTTCAGGTCAGTGGCAGCAAGGGGCATGGGCTGACTTCGATCCGACTAAGGCACCCCTACCCGTTTGAAACCTGCGCGCCCAAGTCCTTCGTGCTCCCGCTGGGGGCGTCTGGGATCAATTGCTAGTTATGCATCACGCACTCGTGACACGCTTTCAGATGACAACTGTCCCGTTGTCGCCTCTTTTATGCTACCGGTCAAGATGTAAAAGAAATGCCGGCCATGACCGTCCGGCGCGGTGCAACAAGCCGCGCGGGATGGCCGGCGCGATAGCGCTCGTCGAATCCTGTTGCTTGAAATTCAGCTTCGATCGCCTGTTGGATCTCAACGGGAACGAGATTCTGGTCTTGCGAAGGACTCTTTTAAGTCAAGGACATGACCAGGTTGCTGGCTTTAACTATTTGCTTCACCGTTGGGTGAGGGCTCGTCCTTTGTTTCTTCGCGCTTGTTATGGGGTTTTTTACCCGGTTGCGGCTCATGTTCCGCGAGAGGCGCGATATCTTTACCTTGATGCTTTTTCTCCTGCTGCACTTTCTTGTCGTGCGCAACATTGCGGGATCAGTCATGACTCCTTGATTGGTGGCGGGGGTGCGCAAAATCGTGGCGCCTTTACTGAGGCGCAGGTTCTGGACCCGCCAAAGGCTGAGGGTGGCGATTTCTATGGAAATCGAGTGTTTTGGGGTTTGCGGTTCGGGTAACCTTACCGTGACTCCGTCCATACTGCCGGCCGACTTAACGCCAATGGTCCCGCGAGTGTCGATCTGAATGACCCGGTCAACTGCGAGGCGGGATATCAGCATCGACAACGCCTGCGTGTAGGCACGATCCGTATAGTATGCGGACGTTTCGAGCCACTCGCTGCGTCCGGGCGGGTCAGCGACGACGACTCGCACATCTGGGGGTCCGCCGGGAGCGGCAACCAGGCCTTCGAAGTCAAGGCACGTACGCGAGATTCCGTGCAATCAGGTTACTGTTCGTTTCGCCTTCGCCGGTCGCCACTCGGCACAGGCGAGTTGGTGAAGGCCACCGCGTCCAAGCACGGAGAGCTGTTTCAGTCGTAGCTATATCACGTTCGCGTGCAGGGGAAGTGCTCGTACGATCGGGGCGCGCGCCGAAGATCAAGCGTCAAAGGCCGACGCTCAATTGAACACCACCACCTGCCGAATCGCCGTGCCCTCGTGCAGCAGGTCGAAGCCGCGATTAATCTCGTCGAGTCTCAGGCGCCCCGTCAACAGCTGGTTCACCGGCAACCGGCCCTGCGCATACAAGGCGACATAGCGCGGAATGTCGCGCGACGGCACGCACGTACCGATATAGCTACCCTTTAGCGTCCGCTCTTCCGCGACGAGACTGACCGCAGGAAGCGGCCAGACGGCCGTCGAGGGTGGCAGACCCGCCGTGACGGTCATTCCGCCGCGACGCGTGATGCGGTACGCCAGGTCCAGCGCGCGAATCGAACCGGCAAATTCGAAAGCGAATTCGACGCCGCCCGCGCTCAGTTCGCGGATCTGCTCCAGCGCGTTGTCATGACCGGCGTTGACCGTGTGCGTCGCGCCCAACGCGCGTGCCTGCTCCAGCTTGGCATCCGACAGATCGATTGCGATGATCTGCCGTGCACCCGCAGCGTGCGCGCCGAGAAGCGCTGCCAGGCCGACGCCGCCCAACCCGATCACGGCCACCGATGCGCCCGCGCGCACCTGCGCCGTGTTGACGACCGCACCGACGCCTGTCAGCACTGCGCATCCGAAGAGCGCGGCTTCGTTGAGCGGAACGCTGAGATCGATCTTCACGACCGAGCGGCGAGACACGGTTGCATACTCGGCAAATACGGAACATCCGAGGTGATGGTTGAGTGCCTTGCCGCCGCGCGTGAGACGCCGCTCGCCGGAAAGCAGCGTACCGGCGCCGTTCGCGGCCGCGCCCGGTTCGCACAAGGCCGGTCGCCCTTCGGCGCACGGCGCGCAATGGCCGCAGCTTGGCACGAACACGACGACCACGTGATCCCCAACCTGAAGGTCCGTGACGCCCGCCCCCAGTTCTTCGACGACGCCCGAGGCTTCATGCCCGAGCGCCATCGGCATGGGACGCGGCCGGTCGCCGTTGATCACGGACAAGTCGGAGTGGCACAGACCTGCCGCCGCGATCTTGATCAGCACTTCGTCGCGGCCGGGGGGCGCCAGTTCGATCTCTTCGATGCGCAAGGGGCGCGTGTCAGCATAGGGCGTAGCCGCCCCCATTTCCTGCAGCACTGCTGCCTTGATCTTCATTTCGCTATCTCCGTGACGCGGTTTCTGAGTTCTTCGACAAGCACGCGACTGTTCTCCGAATAATCGACCGGGACAATGACGAGCTGGACACCGCCCTCCTCGAACGCCGCCTCCAGCGCCGGGGCCAGCCCGTCGGCCGCTTCGATGCGTCGTCCTTTTGCCCCATTGGCGTCGGCATACTTGACGAAGTCGGGATTGCCGAATGTGAGACCCCAATCGGTGAAGCTGTCGACCGCCTGCTTCCAGCGGATCATGCCGTAGGCGTCGTCCTGAATGATCAATACGACGAGGTTCAGCTTCAACCGGACGGCGGTCTCGAGTTCCTGCGAGTTCATCATGAAGCCGCCGTCGCCGCATACCGCCATCACGCGGCGGCCGGGATAGAGGAGCGCGGCCATCATGGCCGACGGCAGCCCCGCGCCCATCGTCGCAAGCGCGTTGTCCAGCAACAGCGTGTTGGCGCTGCGCGTGCGATAACAGCGCGCGAACCAGATCTTGTACATGCCGTTATCGAGCGCCACGATACCCTCGGCGGGCATGACCTCGCGCACGTCGTGCACGATGCGTTGCGGCGTCAGGGGAAAGCGCGATTCGCCGGCGCGATCGAGCGTGCGTTTCAGGATCCCTTCGCGCAACGGCGCCAGGGCAGCGGCATTCGGCAGCCGGCCTTGCACCAGACTGGCGAGACGTGACAGGCTCAGGCCCAGATCACCGACGACTTCGGCATGCGGGAAGAAGACCTGCTCGACGCTGGCCGGCGTGTAGCCGACATGAATCACCTTGGGCCCCTTCGGCCCCATGATGAACGGCGGTTTCTCAATGGTGTCGTGGCCGATCGCAAGAATCAGGTCGGCTTGGTCGATCGCCTCGTGCAGGTAGTCGCGTTCGCTGAGCGCTGCCGTGCCCATCCAGAGTTCGGTGGCTTCGTCGCTGCCGATCGCCGCGACCGTGCCCTTGCCCATCTGCGTATTGAAGAACGGGATGCCCGTGCGTCGAATGAAGTCAGTCAACTGCCCGGCGAGCCGCGGCCGGTTGCTGTCCGCGCCGAACATCACGAGCGGCCGTTCCGATCGCATCAACAGTGTAGCCGCGCGTTCGATTGCGGCGTCGTGCGCCACCGGTAGTTCGACGGGATGCAAGGGAACGATCGTCACATCGTCGTTCACCTCGACAGCGGCCACGTCCTCGGGCAATTCCAGATGCACGGGACCTGGACGCTCCTCCGCGGCCAGCCGGAAGGCATCTCGCACGACAGTCGGAATGCTCGCCCCGCTCACGATCTGCCGCGAGGCTTTGGTGAGCGGCTTCATCGTCGCGACAATGTCGACGATCTGAAAGCGCGCCTGCCTCGAGGTCATGATCGCTTTCTGGCCTGTGATCAACACCATCGGCATCGCGCCGAGCTTGGCATACGCAGCGCCCGTGACGAGATTCAGCGCGCCGGGACCGAGTGTCGCCATGCATACGCCGGGCGTTCCGGTGAGACGTCCATGCGTCGCCGCCATGAAGGCCGCCGACTGCTCATGCCGCGTCACGACGAGCTGAATGCTCGAACCGCGCAACGACTCGACGACATCGAGATTTTCTTCACCAGGCACCGCGAAGATGCGCCTGACGCCTTCGTTTTCCAGCGCCTTCACGAAAAGATCGGAAGCTTTCATCGGCAGTCTCCTTGCGACTTCGAACTGCGGGGTATGGGGATGGGAGCGGCTGCGCGGAAGCGGCTCATTCATGCATGTATCGTGCGGCGTCGTCGATCTGCTCTCGAGCGACATCCCCGCGCTGGCTGACAACAAACGCGCTCGCTTCCGCCTGCGTCCTGAAAATCCGCGATGCGTCGCCCCGCCCACTGAATGCCGCGCCCAGCTTCATGCGCATGAACGCACTGGCCGTGAACCGCGTGGCCGAGCAGTAATAGCGGGACTGCAATCGCCTCGCCATCGCGAAGTACGCCTCGGCGATCGGGCCGTCGAGCCGGCAGCCGTCGTAGTTGACGATCAGCGACACCTTGCGGCCGATGTATTCACAGAGCGCTTGCATCACGCGGCGTACGCTTTCGATGTCGTCCGTCGAGCGAATGCCGATGCCTTCGAAGTTCGCAAACAGGGTGTTTCGTTCGGCGTCGTAGCTGAGGCGGTCGCGTAATTGACGTTCGAACAGGATCGACGATAGGTTCAGTATTGGCGGCAAGAAGATGTCCGCGTCCATCAAGCGCACGTCACGCATGATCGGCATGAAGTCCATATGCGCGAGCACGTCGCGCTCCAGATCGATGCCCGGTGCAATTTCTGTCAGCTCGAGACCTTCAGGCACGCGCCGAAAGACACACCGCTCGGTCACATAGAGCACGGACTGCCCGCGTTCGGCAGCAAGCGTTCCGTTGAACGTAATCTGCTCGACGGATTCGACGAATTTTCTCGTCGTGCCTTCCGTGATGATCGCAAGACGTCCGTCCTCGACCTGTATTTCGAGACCACCCGCCGTGAAGGTTCCCGCGAATACGACGCAACTGGCATTCTGACTGATGTTGATGAATCCGCCGGCGCCCGCCAGTCGCGGCCCGAAACGGCTGACGTTTACGTTGCCGCAACGATCGACTTCGGCCATGCCGAGGCACGCGAGATCGAGGCCGCCTCCATCGTAGAAGTCGAACTGCTGGTTCTGATGCAGGAGCGCATCGACATTGATCGCCGCGCCGAAATCCAGTCCGCCCTGGGGCATGCCACCGATGACGCCCGGCTCCGCTGTCAAGGTCAGGTGACTCAGCAGGCGCTCCTCCGCCGCAACAGCGGCAACGACTTCCGGAACGCCGATGCCCAGGTTGATCACGCCGCCCATTGGCAACTCGAACGCGCATCGGCGTGCGATCACTTTTCGCTCGTCAAGGGGTGGACTCTTCATGGCCCCCACCGCGACTTTTGTCTGAGCCGAGAACGCGGGGTTGTACACCGTGCCGTAGGTCTGAGGCTGAGCGCCGGAACGTGCGAGCACGACACGGTCGACCAGAATGCCTGGAACCACCACCGCTCGCGGATCGAGCGTCCCACTCGCAACGATCTCTTCAACCTGCGCGATCACCAGGCCGTTCGAGTTGTGCGCAGCCATCGCTGCCGCCTGCGCATCGAGCACGAGAGCTTCGCGTTCCATCGTAATGTTGCCCTCGGGGTCGGCCGTCGTCCCCCGAATCAGCGCAACATGGAGCGGAAACACTTTATAGAGCAGCCACATCTTGCCGTCGATGTCGATCGTGCTGACCAGCTCTTCGGTTGTGGACGCATTGATCTTTCCGCCGCCGTAGCGCGGATCGACGAAAGTGCCCAGGCCGACCTGAGTCAGCGTGCCTGCCCGGTGAGCAGCGATGTCCCGGTAGAGATGCGACATGATGCCGAGAGGCAGGTTGTAGGCCTCGATCAGATCGTCTGTGGCCATCCGGGCGAGCTTCGGGACCAGCGACCAATGTCCGCCGATCGCCCGCTTGATCAACCCCGGCAACGCAATCCGGTTGATTCCCTGATCCTTGCCATCACCCGGCGCGGCGGCGAACACCAAGGTCAGATCGCGGGGCGTGCCCGCTCTGGCAAAACGGCGTTCCAGCGCGATGATGAGTTCGTCCGGTGTGCCGATACCGACGAAGCCGGAGCAACAAACGGCATCGCCGTCGCGAATCAATCCGATCGCTTCGTCAGCGGTCACAATCTTGTCTTTCATGGCGAGGATCTCGAGTGATGACGCCCGCGCAGGCAGAACGCGGTTGACCAAGTGAGCGTGGAGAACTCATCTGGCTGAGTGAAGGGTTGGGCGTCGATGACGGGCACCGGCCTAAGTCGCAATGAAAGACACGCCTAATTCGGCGAAGAAGCCTTGTCCGTAGCAGGCGAAGACGGCTTTGCGGATTACCCGCGCCCGTTTGAGCGAAGGAGGGAATTGCGTAAAATGACTATTGTTGCGTTGCACCATTAACGCCATCATACGGCAGTCTCGCCTGCCGTCAAGTAGCCTTTTTTTATTAGTTTGTACTCCTCGTTAAAATTTCATTTGTTGTCTCTCTCTCGAATAGTACTAGTCGCGGCGCCCGACCGTTCAGGCCAGCGTTTCTCGTAACTTCGACCGCACAGCGAGTTTTTGTCGGAATAGCATGGCACGGCGAGGGTGCTTTTCACCGCATTTCCTCGGTCTTCGAGTGAACGGCGGTCGATTTACCCCTGGCGTTGCCTGACACGTAGTTTTGTCTCTACAGCCTGGGGTGGCTAGGTACGCCCATTGCGTCGACAGCTTGATGAATATGCTAGGACAGCTCGTAAAAGCCGGCGAGCTGCTCCTTAATCCGAAGCCACGCCACACCGTTCCATCTAAGTCCACGAGCGTCGGCCAACAACAAGCCGCTTTATTCTTCGATTAGCCGAAAGACTGATCGAACAGATCACTTCACCCTTTCTGACACGTCTGCTCCATCGACGTCCCCTTCTGATTTTGATCGAGCCACTCATGCCCAGTATTCTCCGCAAACCTAAAGCTGTGTCACCCACAACAGGCGTCCTCGCCCTAGTCGCCACAGCGGCAGCAGCTGCTGCTTGCTGGAACCGCCACAAGGCGAAGCAAGTTGAGCGCTCCAATCCACCGCTCGGGCGATTCATCGACGTCAATGGCGTTCGTCTGCATTACACCGACACGGGTACTGGCCCATGCGTGGTGCTCCTGCACGGCAATACCGTATTGCTTCAGGATTTCGAAGCGAGCGGCGTGACCGCCATGCTGGCAGAAGGTCATCGCGTGATCTCGTTCGATCGTCCGGGCTTCGGTTATAGCGATCGTCCGCGCAAACGTCTTTGGACGGCGCAAGCCCAGGCAGCCTTGTTACAGGGTGCGCTTCAACTGCTGGGCGTCGATAAGCCAGTCATCGTCGGGCATTCATGGGGGACGCTGGTTGCGCTTTCTCTAGCAGTCGATTTTCCCGACCAGGTGCGCGGACTGGTGCTCATTTCCGGATACTATTTTCCTTCGGCGCGTTTGGATGTAGCCATGATCGCGCCAGTGGCCGTGCCCGTGCTCGGCGATGTTCTCAGATACACGGTTTCACCCTTCACAGGCCGCCTGCTGATAAAGCGAACCGTAGAGGCGATGTTCGCGCCCGCGTCCATGCCCGATGAATTCTTCGAGGCTATGCCTGCCGAGATGCTGCTGCGCCCCAGCCAGACTCGTGCGACTTCTGAGGACGCGGCGTTTATGATTTCCGCCGCGGCGCGCCTGCGCGCTCACTATCCATCGATCGAGATGCCTGTGCGGATCTTCGCTGGCGCGGGCGACAAGATCGTCGATCCGGAATCGCACTCAGCGCGCTTGCATGGCGTCTTGCCAAACAGCACGCTCGATGTCGAAGTGGATGCCGGACATATGGTGCATTACAAGATCGCTGGTCTGGTCTGCGCCTCGGTCGCCGACATTGAAGCGCACACGCCTCGTTCTCCTGGCGCAGGTGAAACCGGCGGTTCGGATGCCAACTATCCGGACGCCATGTCCGTATCGTGACTGGCGCGGCGGGTCGAGGAGTTCGTGAGCCGGAATGGTAGGTTTTAGTCCAAACGCGCGTGCCTGGTGGCCAGCTCAATGACCGTCTTGCGAGGCATGAAGAATTCGGTGAGTATGAAGCCGTCGCGCTTGCCGCTTTTCACGTCGGCCCTGCTCACGAGACAATCCTACCTGGAGATTCTGGGGTGCCGTCATTGCCAAGTTGAGCCTTTCCCCGCCCGCCTGTCTGCTGTTCGAGGCGCTCGGAACGGTAATCGGCGAGTCTGTTTTGTCACGACTCACTCAGCCAATTGGGCAAAGTTGCATGGCTCTTTTCTTGGCCCTAGCCGAGCAACGACCTTGTCGCGGTGAACGGACTTACATGTAGCTATCCTATGTATTTGACACCAATCTATTTCCGGGCCGTTTACGTATAGCTATGTCCTATGCAAATTCTGGCATTGCCATTTGCTGCTTATTGGGAGATTTGCGCGCTTCGCGAATATTGACCATTGATCGGCTGCTCGTCTAGGGCTGCGGGCGAAGGGGGTTCTCGTGTGGACGCGATGCTGCCCAGTCGTTATCGGTCTTGGCGAGTGTCCCACACGCGCAAAATGGCGATCGTGGTCGGTTCTTCAGCGTAAGCGGGTAGGACTTCGTAATGTAACTCGTACCGACCTGTGAGGCAGACCCAGCGGTGCACTTCTCGCGCCGGTGGCCCGTCATAACCGTCAAGCTCTTCCCCGAGACGATGGAAATGATCTTGTCCTAGGCGCTCCGCTTCGTCGAACAGCGTGTTGACGACCCGACGCGCCGTCGCGCCATCATTGAATTTCTTCACGTGTTCAGCGATCAGCGCCAAGTCGGACATCGCTTTGCTCGTTGGAAGTACTTTAACGGTCACGCTTTGGGCACCGGCTGTTCTTCGTCCGTTCCGAGGCTGTTGACCCAAGCGCGCGCTTGTTCCATTGAGATCATTCGTCCGGCACTTACGTCGTCTAAACCTTCCTGAATCAAGCGACGTTTCTCCGCTTCGCGCGCAAGAAACTGAACTAATGCTTTCTTGACGATCCATTGACGAGGCCGCTCGAGCAACTCAGACAGGGCATCCACTTCCTGAGCCAGCTCAATCGGCACCTGCGCCGTCAGTGTGCGAGTCTCGGTGACCATGATGTGGCCTCAATTATTATTCGCAATAGAATTTATTGTAAAACAATAATTTGCGGATTGCACGTGGTCCGCGTCGTCAGGTCCAGTAGGGCGTTGCGCTAGATCCAACCAAACTTGACATAAATTTTGTCAACTTTTCGCAGGACGCTTCGTATCGAAGTTTTTCGGCGCCGACGGAACGCTTCGACATCGGCAGCACGTCCGTTGCGTCGAACTACCACGTAGTAGACTTATTCAGACATCTATGACACGTCACCACACTCGGTTGCCGTCGGCCCGCACTGAACCGCACGCAATCAACCTACAGACGCTCAGGGTGCGCTGCGACGACGTGGCCGTAGGACGTTTGTCGTTTTGCGCGAGAAATCCGGCCGAGACTAATCTGCATCTGGCCACCGCGATGAGGGTCTTCGATCGCTGAACTCCAACATACATGGGCACTCCTGCGGCCGTGCCTACCCCCGCGTCGATGAACGGCTACGGGAAATATCTTCTGAAGATTTTCAAGTTGCGACTGCGTGATCGCGCGCAGCGGTGCGAAGTAGTTGTTGTGGTCCTCAAACGTGGTTAAGCCCTTCGTCGTCTTCCACGCGGCGCGGCTCTCGCGGCCGCCGAATCCCCAGGTGAAACCGCCGAAGATCCCAACGATCTGCGTCACCACAAGAATCACTGCGAGCGTGATGAACGCGGCGGCGCCTTCGCTGCGCGTCGACGACGACTCTTCCGCGCGCGCCCGGTCATCGGCAGCCTTCTGGCTAGACATGAGTTCCGCAGGGACTGCATCGGCCGTGGCGAACGGATTGCCGGCATCGGCGCTCTGGCTCATGCCCATTGCTTCACGCGTCTGCTCGGCGTTGAGATTGCTCCAGCGCATCCAAGTCGACGCCACAGCGATGATCGAGCGACTGGTCATCATCGAGCTTGACCTTGCGGCTTGAGAAGCGCTCCTGGGTCTTGTCTTGCTTCCACTGCTTGCGGCTACGGACGACGAGCGTCCGATTTGTTCGGTCTTGCCCGTAGGGCGGATGGACCGATTCGGAACGCACGCTCTGCGGCGACTACAACAAGTTCATCTCGTATCTTGTCTGCCGCCCGGACTTCAAGCGGCGCGGCCGTGTAGATGAGGTCATGCTTAGCTGCAATCTTGGAAAGCGCACAGCGCCGGCTGTCGACGGCGTGGCCGACCAGTCCGCCGGCGATACCGCCCGCCGTCGCCGCGATTGCCGCTGCCGCCACTTTATTGTTGGGAGCGATGACTGCGCCGAGAATCGCGCCAAGGCCAACGCCTACAGCAATACCGGTGTTCCGGCTGCTGTTCGCACAGGGATCGGGATTGGCGAATGTGCTTTCAAAGATATTGGGTCGCTTTGTCCCGAAGCGCCCTCTCTGTTGTTGCTTTGAAGGCCGCCAGTGTTGGCGCACCCCGTCACGGCAAAAATAGTAATCGTGGCAAGCCATAACGGCCTTGCCCTGCCAAATGCGATTGACATTCGCCCCTCAGTTCGATTTGCCGCATAGCGACATTAGGCTCTCAGAAAATAGCTTCGAAGTTTTCGGCTCAATATCATCAGTTATGCCAAAACGTACGGAGCGGCGTATTGCTCGAAAGCAACACCTGACTCAGCCCATTCAGCACCGTCCTAACCCTGCTCAATACATCGCTAACTCAAATTTCGACGTCGTTGACGTAACCGCCCCCCTCGCGCCTAGACAAATCAATACGGTGATAACGGTGGCGCGTGGCGACAGCGTTATCCTCAATGACCTAGATGCAAAGAAATCGAACATGTCGTACTGCGCAGTAGGGAATCCGTATCCCGGAGACATTTCGTTCGCGGGATCGCTCTCACAACACTCAATGGCGTCCGCACAATCATTGTTCATTTTCTTGAACAATGATTTATCGCACGCGCTATTTAATTAGTGAATCGATAGAAATACACTGGATTCACCGGTCAGCAGATTCATCGACCTCACATTTCTATCAGGAGAAAACCATGCCTCTCGTCAAATTCGACATTCTTGAAGGTCGTAGTACTTCTCAAATAACATCGATGCTCGACGCAGCCCACCGCGCCGTTGTCGACTCGTTTCAGGTGCCTGAAGGTGACCGTTATCAAGTCGTCTACGAACATCGTGCATCGCACCTGATCATCGAAGACACAGGCCTTGGTATCACCCGTACGAACAACATGATCATGATGACTGTGATCAGCCGGCCTCGACTCCAGGCAGCAAAGCAGAATTTCTACAGGATGCTCACCCGTCTGCTCCAGGAATACTGCGGCATCGAACCGAGCGATGTTGTTGTGTCGTTCGTTACCAATTCCGATGAAGACTGGAGCTTTGGTCATGGAGTCGCACAGTTTCTAACTGGCGAACTTTGAACATCGGCTATCTGCGCACACCACTCTGGTGTGCGCGGTAGCCTATATACGGTAACCAATCGAACGCTGCGTCCTTCATTGAGCGCAGAGCACTATTCACCGATGTGACGATTTAGTCATCGATGGTGCGCAAGCGGGTTTCCGGCAGGAAGAAAAATCCTATCACCAGAGAGATGGCTGCGATCACAACCGGATACCACACGCCGGCATAGATATTTCCAGTTGCGGCCACCAGTGCGAACGCAGTCGTCGGCAGAAAGCCTCCAAACCAGCCGTTTCCGATGTGATACGGCAGCGACATCGCCGTATAGCGGATACGCGTAGGGAACAGTTCGACCAGTGTCGCAGCGATTGGACCATAAACCATTGCAACAGTTAGAACCAGCCCAACGAGAAGCAACAGCACCATCGGATAATTGATGAGTTTCGGGTCAGACGAAGTCGGATAGCCGGCAGACTTGATAACAAAACCAAGCTCGGTTTCAAACTCTTTGATTTTCTGGGCGCCTAGAGTCTTGTCCAGTTTCGGAGTATCTACGCTTTCAATGCGCTCGTCGCCAACTTTTATATAGGCAACCGAACCAGCTGGAGCGACTTGATTCGAATAGTTCACCCCCGATTTTGCTAGGAATGACTTTGCGATATCGCACGAGTTTGTAAAGCTCGACGTTCCGACTGGATTGAACTGAAACGAACAGGTGCTAGGATCCGCGACAACCGTCACCGGCGACTTCTCCTGCGCGGCATACAGCGTCGGATTTCCAAACATGGTCAGTCCATGAAAGATCGGGAAGTACAGTACGATCGCCAAGAGAAACCCGCTGAGGATGACAGGCTTGCGGCCGACTCGATCTGAAAGCGCACCAAACAACACGATCATAGGAGTACCAATTAATAGGGCCGCAGCGATCAGGAGATTCGCAGTCACTGGATTAACCTTCAGCGTCTGCGTCAAGAAAAAGAGCGCATAGAACTGGCCTGCATACCAGATCACCGCCTGACCCGCAACCACGCCGAACAAGGCAATCAGAACGAGGCGCACGTTTTTCCACTCACCGAACGCCTCTTTGATCGGCGCTTTCGAAGTCGCATTCTCCGCCTTCATTCTAAGGAAGACCGGCGATTCGCTGAGAGTGAGTCGAATCCACACCGAAATCGACACGAGGACTATCGAGAATACAAACGGGATGCGCCATGCCCAGTCGGCGAAGGCCGACTCACCTGCAATCAAACGGGTCCCAAGGATAACCAGCAACGAAAGAAAAAACCCAAGCGTTGCTGTGGTCTGAATCCACGCTGTGTAAGCACCTCGCTTCTTCGCCGGCGCATGTTCGGCCACGTAGGTCGCTGCTCCGCCATATTCCCCGCCGAGTGCGAGCCCCTGAACTAGCCGCAGCGCGATGAGCATTACCGGGGCCGTGATACCGATACTCGCGTACGAAGGCAAAACGCCGACCAGGAACGTCGAAGCACCCATCAGCAGAATGGTCACAAGGAACGTGTACTTGCGGCCAACAAGATCACCAAGACGCCCAAACACAAGCGCACCAAAGGGACGTACTGCAAACCCCGCCGCAAATGCGAGCAACGCGAAGATGAACGCCGCCGTTTCGTTCACTCCAGAGAAAAACTGCTTTCCGACCACAGTTGCAAGCGAACCATAAAGGTAAAAGTCATACCACTCAAAGACAGTACCAAGCGACGAAGCAAATATGATCTTGCGTTGGTCGGAAGTCATCCGATGTGACTCTTGCAGAGGAAGGGCTGAGGAATTCAAGGGCGTCTCCTACGAGAATTTTTGGGTCGTTTGGGTGCGTTATTGGTCTGCGCTTAACTTCAGCATGTAATCGCGAACCTCGGGAGGCAGCGACTCAAGCCACTCGGCTTCCTTGCCAGGTTGCGGCAGAACCTCCCCGTACTCCACCATGTTCGTTGGCGGCAACTCGGAAATATAGGTCCACAAAAACCGTTTCTCGATTGACGTTGCGACGTGGATCGACTCCGTGATATCCGCAAGCAAGCGCCGCTTTTGCTCTTCCGTGCGACCGGCACGGATGTGGCCATGAACGAATACTTGCGGCGTGTCGATTTGAACTCCACCCATAAAATGCGAGCCGCTTGGAATTTCAGTAAAAGTGACTTGGGCAAAAAAACTTTGCGCGCCTGTTGCTTGGCTGTGGGCACGGGTAATTTCCTTCGCAACCTTTCTCTTGTGATCAGGCGTTAGGAGGTTTTGTGTTGCTGATACGATGTAAGTAGGCATTTTTCAAATCTCCGATAAGGACGTTTAACCGAATGTGATCCTTCCGACGCTGTTACCTCGTCGGAATGAGTCAGATGTTGTAGCTACAACTATTAGTCTGGATTTTCCCGCCTGCATCGGCCGAAACGCACCGCAAAGTACATGTAGCTACATGTTATATGGCGCACTATGCAAGTCAATACGCGAAAAACCGTTCCTCGAGTTGCTTTGGTTAGGGATATTCCCTGAGGCTTCCCTACTTGATTGCGACGCGTTGTAACGTCTCCAGCGCGTCGAGAAGTTGCTTATTTGCGGGGCCGTTGAGGAAGCCTTGGACGCCGTCTTCCACGCGACGCTGAGCGACACTCCAGTACGGTTCCGCGCTTCGCAGCTTCTTCACCCCTTCTTTGCTCAACCGAGCCAATCGAAATCGGGCGTCTTGTTCGGGATCAACGCTGACGCTAACCCAGCCAGCGCTAATCAGAATTTTCAGGTTCCGGGAGATCGTCGTTTGGTCCAAGGCCGCCTCCTCGGCAATTTCGCCGTAGGTCGCCGTTCCGAGACGCTCGAGCGCCCGCAAAAGCGAGAACTGAGTGATTTTCAATCCAACCGGACGAAGGGCCGCATCGTAGATGCTCGTCAACCTGTTGGCCGAACGCCGAAATTGAGTACAGTAGCAGTCAGTGAACATGAAGTCGGTCCTAGCCAGGCACCTCGATGGTTTGGCGGATCGCACCGATTCGCCAAAAAACGAATGCATATACATGCATCTTCCGCGTAAGTTGACATCCCACTGGCCAAAAGTCAAGTCGCGATCGCCGATTACCAAATCGCCTGCTTCCCACCCGCCAGTTATTCGTGTCTTCGGCCCGCGTTGTAATCTTGGCAAACGGTGCCCTTACGCTATTCAGAAACTGCATAAAACACCACTTGAAATGCCTTGAGGCCCCTTCCTGGGAGTCACCCGAACGCGGTAACCGAATTCGCCCCAATACGCATAGGTCCGGAGTGATTGCAGCCAAGTCTCCATCTTTGTGTTGAAGGAATGGGAATTTGCGTAAAAAAGACTTCGGTGTTCTGATAATTTGAGCTGTCCATTTGTGCGCTGTGTCGCGCTAAAGGGCGAGAGAATGCGGAGATGCCCGACTCACACAGCGCATCTTCCATTCGCAAGCAGCGCCGCGTGAGAACTGGTGACAAAGGAGCGCGCTGATCTTACTTCGCTGTCGGCATCGCGAATTCTGCGCCCTTCTCGATGCTTTCTGACCAACGCTGCATGATGGATTTCTGCTTTGTGTAGAAGCGTACGCCCTCCTCACCATATGCATGCGTATCACCAAAGAGGCTTCGCTTCCACCCCCCGAAGCCGTGCCATGCCATTGGCACGGGAATCGGTACATTGATACCAACCATACCCACCTGAATTCGGCGTCCAAACTCGCGGGCGACGTGGCCATCGCTCGTGAAACAGGCAACGCCGTTTCCGAACTCGTGTGCGTTGATCAGTTCAACCGCCTCCGAGAAATCCCGGACCCGAACGCACGCCAGCACCGGTCCGAAAATCTCTTCTTTATAGATGCGCATGTCGGGCGTGACGTTGTCGAACAGCGTGCCACCCGTGAAGAAGCCGTCTTCGTGACCGGAGACCTTCAGGCCGCGGCCATCGACGACGAGTGTAGCGCCTTCCTTTACGCCTTCCGCGATGTAACCCTCGATACGTTCGAGAGCCTGTCGCGTAACGATCGGGCCCATCTCGGCATCCGGCTCCATGCCATTTTTGATGATCAAGGTACGCGTGCGTTCTTCGAGGAGTGGCATTACCTTTTCTGCGGCATCACCCACGAAGAGTGCGACCGAAATTGCCATGCAACGCTCGCCGGCCGAGCCGTATGCCGCACCGATCAGGGCGTCAACCGTCTTTTCGATGTCTGCATCGGGCATTACCACCAAGTGATTCTTGGCTCCGCCGAGCGCCTGGACGCGCTTGCCGTGCTTGGCACCTGTCTCATAGATGTAGTTGGCGATCGGGGTCGACCCGACAAAGCTGACCGCTCTTACATCAGGGTGGACGAGGAGTGCGTCGACAACGGCTTTATCGCCCTGCACGACATTGAAAACGCCGTCGGGCAGCCCGGCCTTCTTGAGCAGGTCCGCCATGAAGAGCGCCGCCGACGGATCGCGCTCGCTCGGCTTAAGGATAAACGTGTTGCCGGCCGCGATAGCGACCGGATACATCCAGCACGGGACCATACACGGGAAATTGAAAGGTGTGATGCCTGCTACCACGCCCAGAGCCTGGCGCACCGTCCAATTATCAATGCCCGTTGAGACCTGTTCCGTATAGTCTCCCTTTAATAGCTGCGGAATCCCACAAGCGAACTCGATGACATCGATGCCGCGCGACACTTCGCCCTGCGCATCGGAAAAAACTTTGCCATGTTCTGCGGTGATGATGGCTGCAAGTTCATCGCGGTGCTTGTTCATCAACTCCAGGAACCGAAGCATGACGCGGGCACGCTTGATCGGAGGCGTGTCGCTCCATGCGGGGAAGGCTTTCTGCGCACTGGCGACTGCAGCTTCCACCTCTGCCGCTTCGCCCAGAAGAAGTCTCCGAGCATGGGCGCCTGTGGCGGGGTTAAATATCTGCTGGGTTCGCGAGCCCGTGCCTGCGACGCGCGCGCCGTTAATGAAATGGCCGACGTCGTTGGTGTCTTCAAACGCTTGCATTGCAGTGTCTCCAGAGGCCTAAGTGTGAAGTCAGTGTAGGAGTGGTTCATGTGCAGCGAAAGGAGGTACTATTGAAATTAATGTTTTGAGGAATGAACAATCACCGTATGGCTGCACAAAACATCGAGGATCTCTAGATCCATCTGCATTGGCTGACCATGCTTGCCGAGCAGGGAACATACACAGCGGCGGCTAACCGACTTGGCGTTAGTAAAGCGGCAATGAGCCACCGCATCGCCGAACTTGAGCGAGCGGCATGAATATCATTAGTGCAGCGAACGACACGTAGCGTACGCCTGACAGAGGCTGGACAGCAGCTCGTGGACAGTACGAGGAGCCAGTATGCTCAGATCGCGTCAAGCTTCGCCATGGTGAGGGAGCTATCTGGCGTGCCACGCGGACTTGTACGAGTAACCGCGCCAGTCGCATTTGCACGTCAGCAACTCGTACCGAAGCTTCCCGACTTCCTTGCAGCCAATCCCGAAGTTCGTGTTCAGCTTGAGGTGTCCGATAGAGTCGCGTCGCTTTCGGCAGAGGGATTTGATCTCGCCATCCGTCACAGTTCTGAGGCGCCGGAAACGCATGTTGCCTGGAAAATGTGCTCGACATATTCCGTGCTCGTCGCCTCGCGTGCGTACTTACGCAAGCGCGGTACACCGCATTCCCCGGAAGATCTTGCACACCATGACTGTCTGTTCTATCCGCGTACAACTGGGCAGCCAGCTTGGTCATTTGAGCGCAAAGGGGCGCGAAAGGGACCTGATTCTGGCGTGACGCTATCGGTGAATGGGTGATTCTCAGACAATAATAGCGAGACGCTCCGAGACGCGGCACTTGAAGGACTCGGGATAGCGCTGGTTCCCGATTTCACTACGCAGGCAGCGGTGCAGGCTGGCAAGCTCGCCGTCGTGCTGCCTGAGTGGCGAGTGACGGGAGCATTCGCTCAGCAACTCTACATCGTGCGCCCGTACTCCTCGCACGTTCCTCGCGCTGTAACGCTGTTCGTTAACCATCTTCGAGAGCGGTTTGCAGACGGATTCGTTCTATGATTTGTAATTGGAGAAGCACGGTTGCGCACTCGGCGCATCGGATGGCGATGCTCAGAAGTCTCACGCTGTTGCCCAGGGACGATGAACCAGGCACCTTTCCCGCCGAAATCTCGGTTAGCCGAGGGCAGCACTGCCTTACACGAAAAATGCGATCCGCCCTTGGTAACTGGGAGGCTCGTTGCTCGAATTCTTACATGAAGACAATTATCGCATTTGATGTAGTGATCCTAAACGAGCACGAATGCGGTTAACTACGGCTTCTTTGACCACAATACGCAAGCAAGTGATGCCCATCAATTTCTATGGTAAACACCACTTTCTCAGGGGGCCGTCAGAAATCTGATATCGGGCTGGCTCATCGCGTCGCTTGACCAAATAGTCGCGGATCCAGCGTAAAAGGTTCTGCGCTTATGACCTTGACGCGTGCCATCTCAGGATGCATGGGGTTCAGGAGCAGATTGAAATCACTCGGGCAGACGACGGACGGAACGCGCATCGCCAATTGTTCACCGGCCTCAAGCCATTGCCGGCCGAGCGCTCTAGTTGCAGGGGGATCGCGTGTCAGATCTGCCCAGCCTTCCGGTAGAACAGGTATGAACGCGGCGTCATAGACGGCGTCTGGCACTTCCAGCGTCACGAGAAAATAGCCGCCAGCCGGCAACAACCCTGCCATGTGCACCAGCGCTTCAAGTAGTGCCGTTGACGCGTGGCAACAGGAGTAAAGGACACGCATTCCGCGCGGGTTCCATCGGCCGCCGGCGATCGCCGCACCGTTGCCGCTCAGATCATCAGCGCGGTAATAGCCACGCCGTTCTTTCGCGAGGCGGTAAAGCCTCATGCGGACACGCCGTGAATGACGCGCAGCAGAATCTCGCGCACGCGATCGTAGCCGGGTTGGGAGTCGAGGACCTCAAGCGGGCTGAGTCCCGCGAGTTCCGCATTCGATCGTTGCATCCATGCTGCAGCTAACGCCGGATCCTCAAACACCTCGACAGCGAGTTGACGCACGTACAGCACGCGCGCGACGCGGTCCGATTCGGCCGGCGACAAGCGCTCCTCGCGTGCCATTTTGCGCAGGATCGTTGAACTCGGCAGGTTGAGATTCGCGAGCAGCGTTTGCACCGGCACGTGCAACAAGTCCTTCGCAACGCGCTCAATGATCGCCGCTTCCATGCCTTCGCGGATCTGCCGACGCTGCTCGAGAGGGTCCAAAAGGATGAGAAACGTTTCAATATCGTCGGTCTGGGCGACGGATTCACCAGCGACAACCAATGAGTTCGCTGCATGCGGCGCTGCTGGACGCGTGGGCATATGGCGCCCCGGCGGTGGACTCGAGCGCATAATTTACGGCTCCCAAATGAGAATATTGTAATTCCCATTGTAGAGCTATCCCAAACGAGAATCAAGCTCCTCCCGTCTGGGATACAGGTCATGACGGTCGCTTGTTAGCTCGCCCTGCTGGGACCGGATGCCTCCAAAGAGCCACGTCTTCGCCGTCGGGCCATAATATTTTCTACCACGTGGCAGCCGCAGACGCAAATAAAAGGGTCGGTTCGCCGACGATACAATCTGGATGGCGACATCACCCCTCAAGCCCGTTTACCAAAATCAAAATGCCGGTTGCGCGGCAACGACAGTTGTCATACGTCGTTTCGAGCGGCGCGCCGCAACAACCGCGGGTCGGTTTCCCATTCATCGCGCGCCCCGAGCGCGATTTGGGGGAAGTTTGGATGCCTTGGGTTGAGCAGATAGTTAGTGTCGGCAGGGACGACCGCGCTCGGCACCGCAAGCACCGCGCTCGTTCGCTTCTGTGCCCACATAGCACCAATCTGTTGCAACTCGGTCCGTGCAATGGGCTCTCTCCAGTCGGGCGGCAAAATCGCAGCATCGACCCGCTCGATCAGGGTCTCAGGAATTCGCGCCGGGATCATCACATACCGAGCCCGCAGCGGTGAGTCCTGCACGAGCATCTCGAGGAGCGCAAGCGATTGTGTCTGTGCTGTATATACGAGCGCCCCCCCTTTCGGGTTCCACCGCCCACCATAGCGGCGCGCACCTTCGCCGGAAAAGGCGCTATCAGCATACCGCTCTGTCACTACCCGCCATGCCATCAAGGTCATGCAAAAACACCATGCTCGATGCGCCCGAGCGTATCCATCACGCTATCGGCACCAATGTCTGTATCGAGAAGACTGAGCGGAGTAGCATCGCCTAGCGCCGCTGCCGGCACCTTGAGCCACCCGATCGCCAGATCGAGATCTTCGAATACTTCCGCCGCGCGCGCCGCGACACGCGCGAGTCGTAGTAACTTGGCCGACTCCTCGCGGCTGAAAACGCCTTCGCGCTTGCGCCGCGCCAAGGTCCGCTCGGGAATATCGAGCGCCTGCGCCAGTTCTGACTGCGAAATCGCGATGGATTTGAGCATTGAGTCGAGCGCCTGGGAGGAGATGCCGTGACGGACGATATCCACCCATTCGAGGCCCGACCGAGGTGCGCGGCGCAAACCCGAGCGTCCGCCCAACAACGAATCCGCCGAAATTTTGCCGATGACGGTCATAGCACTTCCTGCCATTTGGGATCTACGTTACACCAAATTGGCAGCGTCGGCGCTGGCGCGCTTCGCCGGGCAGAACGAGTTGACCGAAGTCGCGTGCGATTCGTAGGTATGGCGGTTGCGTGGCATACCTCGCTGAGCTAACGACCTTTGGGAGACTGGAAATGGACACGACCGAGGCGAAAGGAATGTTGAAAGAGGCGACAGGCAAGGCACAGGAGGCCATTGGCAGCGGTGCCGGCGACGCGATGAACCAAATCAAAGGTAGGGTCGGGCAAGTAGCCGGGACCACCCAAGAGTTCGCGGGCCGCACGGTCGATATGGTTCGAGATCAGACGGGCGAAAATCCGCTCGCCGTGCTGGGCATCGTTGCGGTCTCGAGCTTTTTGCTAGGTTTGCTTATCGGCAGTGCAGGCGCGACGAAGAATTTATTTCGGTGAGGACCCGCGCTCACCCATTGATTGACTCAAAGAGGTCGCGCGGCGCTCGCCGCGCGCCTCAATACAGTTCGCATGCTCGCTGATTGAACGATCCCCACGCAGCCGAACGGCCTACGCGCCACGCAGTTTGTTTCATCAACCGATCGTGACCGGCTGCTTCGACTTCGAGCGCGGAGGGTCGTCTGTGGTAGCCGAACTCCGAAAAAGATGCGTTTTTTGCTCATCAACCGTCGCCGGCATATCCCACCCATATGAGCCGCAGCCGCAAAGGCTGCGAGCGCGTTGGACAGGCCGTCGTCTCACCGATTAGCTGTTGCTAGGGGAAAATCAAAGACCTCTCTTTCTTCTCCAACTTGCTTAACGATCTCTCGGAAGACCACTAGCACCTCAATCCGATTGCGTCCGCAGGATATGATTCGGATTCGAATGGTCATGTTACCTATGTCAACTTGTTGGCGCGTGGGCCGTCGCGCCGCCTGACCGTGTCGCCCGCGCTCTTCCTGGAAAGATCGTCGGCCGCCGCAAGTCAGCCTTGGATTCAATCTTCAAGGTATCGAACCATGCTCAAAGAGTGTTGGACGAGGTTCCGGTTCTTGGACAGGAGCGTAGACTGGCGCCGCGCTCGGTTTAGCCACAAGACAAGACAGTCTTTGCCGCCAGCGCTGACACAATACGCGGAAGTTCTTCAGGGATGGCAGGCTAAGTTCACCGAGCGTCGCTTGATGGGCACAGAATACCACTTCATGCAAAATACCCGCATCTGAAAAGCGGAGAACGGCTCGTGGGCGTCAACTTCGATCTGAACGATTTGCAGGCGTTTCGAGCCGTCGTGGAGTTGGGCAGCTTCCGCAAGGCAGCGGACGCGGTCAACATCTCGCAGCCGGCGCTGAGCCGGCGCATCGAGAAGCTCGAAGCAGCGCTCGGCGTGCGGCTCTTCGAGCGAACCACCCGCAGTGTCACGCTCACGACCGTAGGCCGCGTGTTCGCTCCAAGCGCGGAACAACTTCTCGACGACCTCGATGTCGCGTTGCTCGGCATCCGCGATGTCTCCACCAGCCGCCTGGGCCACGTGACCATCGCGTGCGTGCCGTCGGTTGCCTACTATTTCCTGCCGAGCGTCGTCGCTGCCTATCACGCCCGCTATCCGCGCATCCGGGTCAAGCTGCTCGACTCGAGCGCGAACGAAGTGCTCGGCTCGGTCATCAGCGGTGAAGCCGATTTCGGTGTGAGCTTCATGGGCAGCCAGGAGACCGAGGTCGAGTTCAAGGTTTTGCTGCAGGAACGGTTCGTCGCAGCGTGCCGCCGCGATCATCCGCTTGCCAAGAAAACGCGTGTGTCGTGGAGCGAGTTATACGAACACGAATACGTTTCCGTCGACAAGACATCCGGCAACCGCCTGCTGCTCGATCAGGCGTTGACGACCGCGGCGCCGACAATGCCGAGCGTCTGCGAGACGCGGCATGTCACCACCATGCTCGGCCTGATTGAAGCGGGACTCGGCGTGGCCGCCGTGCCTTCGATGGCGATGCCCATGCGCGATCATCCGATCCTGACCAGCGTGCCGCTCGTCGATCCGGTCGTGACGAGGCGAGTCGGCATCGTCCGGCGCAGGGGGCGTCCTCTCGCGCCGGCCGCGCAGCAGTTCTATCAGACGATCCTCGACGCGAAACGCAGCGGCATGGCCGGTGCGGCGAAGAAGACCCCGAAATGACACTGCCGAGGCCTTTCAATCTGCTCTACGTCCAGGTCCTGCTCGGCATGGCGCTCGGCATGACCGTCGGACACTTTTGGCCACAGGTCGGCACGTCGCTCAAGCCGCTCAGCGATGCGTTCGTCGCGCTGGTGCGCATGATGATCGCGCCTATCGTTTTCTGCACGATCATCACCGGCATTACCTCGCTTTCAAGCGGCTCGAAGATCGGCCGCACTATTTTGAAAGCGCTGGCGCTGTTCTACTTCCTCACCATCGTCGCGCTCGTCCTCGGGCTCGCGACCGCTTTCGCGATGCACCCGGGCGCGGGACTCCACATCGACGCACGTCATCTGGACACGGCCGTCCTCGCCCAGTATTCGATGCGCACGCAGTCGCACGGATTCGTCGAATTCGCGCTGCATGTGATTCCGGAGACGCTCGCCGGCGCGTTCGAGAAAGGCGAAGTGCTGCCGGTCCTGCTGCTCGCCCTGCTGTTCGGCTTCGCATTGAACGCCGGCCGAAGCGCCGGGCAGCGGGTACAGGATTTCATCGATGGTATCGCGCACGTGCTGTTCCGCATCCTCGCGCTGATCATGCGGCTTGCGCCCGCCGGCGCATTCGGCGCGATGGCGTTCACGGTAGGCCGTTTCGGCATTCGCTCGATTGGCTCGCTCGGCATGCTGATGGTGTCGTTCTATGCGGCGTGCCTGCTGTTCGTCGTCTGCGTGCTCGGTCCGCTCGCGCGCCTGCATGGCTTCTCGCTCTGGCGGCTGCTGCGCTACACTCGCGAGGAACTCATCATCGTGCTCGCGACGTCATCGACGGAACCTGTCTTACCGCGCCTCATCGTCAAACTCGAAGCGCTGGGCTGCGACAAAGGGATCGTCGGTCTCGTGCTGCCCGCCGGCTATTCGTTCAACCTCGACGGCACGGCAATCTACCTGACGCTCGCTTCGATGTTCATCGCTCAGGCGTGCGACGTACATCTCTCCGCCGGCCAGATCGCGACGATGCTCGCGGTCATGCTGCTCACGTCGAAGGGCGCGGCGGGCGTATCGGGCAGCGGACTCGTTGCCCTCGTCGCGACGCTCGCCGTCATTCCCGATCTGCCGCTGGCGGGCGTCGCGCTGCTGGTCGGCATCGATCGCTTCATGTCGGAGGCGCGCGCGCTGACCAGCGTGATCAGCAATGCCTGCGCGGTGATCTTCGTATCGATGTGGGAGCGCGCCTGCGATCGGGCGCGCCTGAAAGAAGCATTGAGCCTCGCGCACGAGCCCGAGGAAGCCTTCGATCAGCCCGCCGACCTGCCGGGCTGAATCATTGCGCTCGCCTCAATGCGCGGCGACGGAATCGAGCCCTGTCGATGTCACTTCCGGCTGCACGGCAGGCGACGCGAGATAGTCGAGCAGCGCCTTCGCTTCTTTCGGATGCTGTGCGCCGACCGGTATTCCCGCCGCGAAGCGCGTGACGGACTGCATCGATTCCGGAATCTTGCCGACGTACGCTGCGCCCTTCACCGGCAGCAGCTCGCTCACCTGCTGAAAGCCCACTTCGTAGTCGCCCGTTGCAACCACGGACGCCACCGGAATCTTCGGGATCATCTTCGCCTTGGTCTTCACCTGTTCCTCGATGCCGAGCCGCTTGAACAATTCGCGCTCGATATAGACGCCGCTCGCGCTATCCGAGTACGCGATCGACCGGGCATGCAGCAAGGTTTCCTTGAGCGCGGCTTCGGACCCGATGTCGGGCTTGGGCGCGCCGTCGCGCACCACCATGCCGATGCGAGAATCCGCGAGCTCGACGGGGGAATCGGGAATCACCTTGCCCTGCTTGATCAGGTCGTCGAGCGCGTAGCCGACCATGATCACCACGTCGGCAGGCTCGCCGCGCTGAAGACGGTTCGGAATGGCTTCCGGCGACTTGCCCATCGACGGGCCGAGCGCGGTATCGAGCGTATTGCCCGTCGATGCCGCGAACTTCGGGCCGAGCAGCTTGTACGCCGCGGTGAAGCCGCCCGAACTCATCACATGCAGATCGGCGGCCTGGACATTCGGCGCGACGGCCGCGCTGCCGACGAGCGCGGTGGTACACAATTTCAGAAGAATCGATTTCATGTTCGAACGGATGCGTTGTTTCAGGACGCCGCATGCAGCGGAACGGAACGGCGCCGATACAGTGCCAGTGTCGCACCGAGCCCGCACACCGCGGCGAAGCTCATCCAGTAGCCCGGCGCGGCCTTGTCGCCCGTCATATGAATGAGCGCCGTCGAGATAACCGGCGTGAATCCACCGAATACCGCCGTCGCAAGGCTGTAAGCCAGCGAAAATCCGGCGACACGCACTTCGACCGGCATCACTTCAGTGAGCGCGACGACCATCGCGCCGTTGTACATGCCGTACATGAACGAGAGCCACAACAGCACGAGCAGCATATTGATGAAGCTCGGCGCGTGCGCGAGGAGCGAAAGCGCCGGGTAGGCGGTCGCGATTGCGAGGATTGTCATTCCAAGAAGAAGCGGACGGCGTCCGATACGGTCTGACAGTGCTCCGCCAATCGGCAGCCAGATGAAGTTGGAGATGCCCACGCACAGCGTGACGAGCAGACTGTCGGCGGTGCTCAGATGCAGAACGGTCTTGCCGAAGGTCGGCGCATAGACCGTGATCAGGTAGAAGCTCGTGGTGGTCATTGCGACCAGCAGCACGCCGGCGATCACGACGGTCCAGTTCTGCACGAGCGTGGCAAAAACTTCTTTCATGCTCGGACGATGCTGACGCTGCTTGAATTCCCGCGTTTCCTCGAGATTGCGCCGAAGAATGAAGATAAAAGGCACGATCATGCAGCCGACGAAGAACGGCACACGCCATCCCCACGCGGCGATCGCCGCCGTGTCGAGCCATTGATTTAGCGCGAAGCCGAGTGCCGCGGCCACCACGATCGCCACTTGCTGGCTGGCGGATTGCCAGCTCGTGAAAAAGCCCTTGCGTCCGGGCGTCGCCATCTCGGCGAGATAGACCGATACGCCGCCCAGTTCCGCACCCGCCGAGAAGCCCTGCAGCAAGCGGCCGATCAGAACCAGCAACGGCGCGAAGAGTCCGATCGTCGCGTAGCCGGGAACGAACGCGATCAGGATGGTGCCGCTCGCCATGATCGACAGGGTGACGATCAGGCCCTTGCGCCGGCCAACATCATCGATATACGCGCCGAGGATGATCGCGCCCAGCGGCCGCATCAGGAAGCCGGCGCCGAACACCGCGAACGTCATCATCAGGGAAGCAAACTCGCTCGCCGCCGGGAAGAACACCGCGGCAATCTGCGTAGCATAGAAGCCAAACAGAAAGAAGTCGAACTGCTCCAGGAAGTTACCCGCCGTCACGCGTAGTACGGCGGATGCCTTCGATTGCCCGGGGGCCTGGGGGGTTGAGGAGGGATGCATCGACGTGTCTCCAGAAATTTTGAACTTGCGGTGTTCAGGCGATTTATTGTTTGTCGAATACTCGCCCGAACAGTGCGAAACGATAAGTGCTATTTTCGAAACGATTGATGCGTGCTGTTTATCAGTGTACGCATCGCTGCTGGTTTTTAAGATTAGGCAACGAAGCGGCACTGGGAAGCGGGCGTGCGCGTGTCCATATTGCGTCCGCGGTTCAGGTGATCGTCAATTTCCGCCGCGCAGCCGAGCATACGTGGATAGAGGAAGATCGTGAACGCGGCAGTTTCCAAATCGGACTCCGCCAGATCGCCGCGGCGCAACGGTTGCCACAGCATCTTCAGCAAGAGCGCCGCGATCACCGCATCGACATTCACGCAATACACGTTACGCGATACACCGGCATCGAACAGAGCCTGCACGAGCTCGCGATAGAACGCATGAAACGCGTTGTGCCGTTACCCCACTGATGTCGCGAAGTGCACTCTACTAATGTCGTTTTCGAAGATTCTTGGCCAGACTCGAAGCAAAAAGCAGGCTTCCCATGCGGTGAAGTGGAACGTGTTCACCCTTC
>NZ_JACSUE010000020.1:0-108340 GCF_014384845.1 Caballeronia sp. EK | reverse complement strand
CGACGTGCCACGTCCACCACCACAGCGGATCGACGTGATTAAGAGCCCGTGCGGCGCATCCTTTGGATTCGCATCAAGCCCCATCACCTCGCCGACTTCGAGCGAGAACGGATTGCCCCGGCCTCGGTAGTTGATCTGCGTGGCCAGATATTCTTCGTGACGCCGGCGGGCGATCTCGCGACCCTCTTCCAGCGTTTCGTAATGCTCGCCCCAGTGGTTATCGACGCCATCCGTCGTTTTGTCGCCCGGCGCGGCATTCTGCTCGACCAACAGCGACACATCCGCCTGACGATGGTTGTAGTCGTTCAACTGAATAGCTTCGGGCACGCGCTGCGTGATGGTCCTCAAAGACCGAACGGACTCCGCCCCTGCGCTCTCCAGAGCGGAGTGCGAGCGCAGCGGCACGATGCGCTGCTTGCGCGCGTACGCATCCAGATCATCGCCAAAGATGATGACGGTGCGATCGCTCTTCTGCTCGAAACGGAACCAGAGACCCGATTCAGCGCAGAGTCGCTGGATAAAGGCGAATGTAGTCTCGTGAAATTGGGTAACGTATTCGAACCGCTTATATTTTCCGCGCAAACTCTTGAAGTCGAAATCGACGCCCAGTCGATAACCGTAGTGGCGCAACGTATCCGTGATGATTTCGACAACGGATTGCTTTTGAAATAGCCTGCTTTTCCTCGCCCTGGCGAGGTCTGCTATTTCCGGAACGAGCGTGACGCGATAGCGGGTTTCGTCGGCCGATGGCCCGAGGTTCTCAAAGCGCTGAATAACTCCGTGGGTCGAGTACTTCGACGGCATCTTGCTGAAGTCTTTCCATCGCGACCCGAACATTTGTTCCAGATAACCTTGAGCCGGATCGACAGGCTCAATGGAAAACGTCGCCGGCCTGCCTACGACATGGTCCATCGGAATGTCGGCAACGGGGCTTGTGAACTCTATGTGGTATTCATAGAGCTCGCTGATCTCTAAGCGCCCGTGGAAACGGAGAACGGATACCGGCGCCGGTTGCGGCTTGAGAGTCAGGCTATAAGCCTGACTGGGGATGACCATCGACATTCGAATAGAACTCCCTAGGATTGCGCTGTCCGGTTTGACAGAAGACACCAGGGCGATCCAATTCGAGCTCCATCAGACTCTGCTCTACGATTGCGCGACGTCCGCCATCTGGCCATTTGGCGGAATGATTGCATAAATAAAAGTTGCGTGGAGTCAACAATCTGTCGCAGTCCATATTACTTTGACGGTCGCCTAAGATGAATCAGAAACTTGGAGTTTTATGGGGGTCAACCTTTCGGACCAGTCCTAGATGCATCTCCGAAACCCAAGCATTTCAGTCAACAAAATTGAACGTCGGCCGCTCTCGTGAGCGTCGGATGTTCACTTCCTTGCAGGACTTGGGTCGAAGACTCATCTGATCCTTCGCGTCGGATTCGAAAACTGCGATTCAATGCCGCAACGCACGACCAATCCTCACAGCCCGCGCACCACCTCCCTCACAAACGCCGCAATGACCTCCTCGTTCCTCGACAGAAGCAGAAACGATCCCACGCGTTTCGACACGAGCAGCCCCGCTTCGATCATCGACGCGACATGCGCCGAAACGGTCGACTGCGAGAGCCCGCTGCGTGCCTGAATCGCGCTCAGCGGCACGGCGCCGGCGAAAGCGGCGTGCGTCTGCGTGAAACCTTCCGGCGCTTTCAGCCACGCAAGAATCTCGCGCCGCAAAGGATTCGCGAGCGCCTTGTGTATGAGATCGGCGTCCATTTCAGAACATGTCCGCCGCAGGTTCGCTCTTCGCGGCCGGAACCACCGTCTCCTGCCCGGACCGCGATGCGATGAACGGACCCGTGATCATGCTCGAATAGCTCTGCCCCGGTCCGACCATCGGAAACACATCGGCGTTCTGATCGATCATCACTTCGAGAAAGGCCGGGCCATCGAACGCGACGAATTCACGCAGCTTGTCTTCCAGCTCGCCCGGCGTCCGGACGCGACTGGCAAACTCGAAACCATCGGCCTGCGCCGCCAGCACGAAATCCTTGCGATGCAGCGCCTTGTCGCTCACGAACATGCGTCCGTCGTAGAAGAGCCGTTGCCACTGCCGGATCATCCCGTCGCCGCAATTGTTGAGCAGCAGCACCTTGACCGGCACGCCGTAGGTGCTCGCCGTTTCCAGTTCGCCGACATTCATGCGGATGCTGCCGTCACCATCGATATCGATCACGAGCGCATCCGGCCGCGCGAACTGCGCGCCGATCGCCGCGGGCAATCCGAAGCCCATCGTTCCCATGCTTCCCGACGTCAGCAGGCTTCGAGGCTCGACAAAATCGAAGAACTGCGCGGCCCACATCTGATGCTGGCCCACGCCCGTGCTGATGATCGCCCGCCCGCCGGTGATGTCGCTGAGTTTCTCGATGACCCATTGCGGCTGAATCGCGCGATTGTCGCGATCGTAATTCATGCCGTGACTGCGCTTCAGATCGTTCACACGCTCGATCCAGTCGTACGGCGCCCGCGATGCCGGACCGTGCTCCATCAGCGAAAGCAGCGCGCGTTTCGCGTCGCCTACGTGATTCCAGTGCGTGCGTTTGACCTTGTCGATCTCCGCTTCGTCGATGTCGATATGCGCGACATGGCGCGCTCCCGGTGCGAACGCATCGGGACGGCCACCGGCGACGCGGTCATCGAATCGCGCGCCCACGGCGATCAGGAAGTCGCAGTCTTCCACCGCGTAGTTCGCGCACGCAGCGCCGTGCATCCCCAGCATGCCGAGCACACGCTCATGTTTGGCGGGCATCGCGCCGAGTCCCATCAGCGTCGTCACGACAGGAATCTCGTAGCGTTCGCTGAAGCGGCGCAATTCGGCAGTCGCACCGGACGCGATCACACCGCCGCCCACGTACAGGAGCGGCCGCCTGCTTTGTGCAAGCAGATCGAAAAATGCAGCGCATTTGCGTTCATCGAGACGATCGCCCTTCGCCATCTGACGAAGACGCTCCGAATAGCCGCGAAGCTGCAACGTGCCCTGCCCGCGATACACGCCCTTCCAGTTCTGGATGTCCTTCGGCACGTCCACGACGACCGGCCCCGGCCGTCCCGTGCGCGCGATCTCGAACGCGGTGCGCAGCGTCTGTTCCACCTTGTCCGGATCGGTCACGAGAAACACCTGCTTCGCGCACGCCGACATGATGTTGAAGACCGGCGCCTCCTGAAACGCATCGCTGCCGATCGCGGCGCGCGGCACCTGTCCGCAGATGAGCACGACGGGCACCGAATCCCCGTTGCAGTCGGCGATCGGCGTGACCGCGTTCGTCGCGCCCGGACCCGACGTCACCATGAATACGCCGACCTTGCCGCTGGCTCTCGCATAGCCCGCCGCCATGAAGCCAGCCGCCTGCTCGTTGGCCGGCACGACGAAGCGGATCTGCTTCTGCGGCTCATCCGCATGCATGTCGTTGAAGCGGAAGACCGCGTCGTAGGTCGGCAGGATGGCGCCGCCGCTATATCCGAACAAGGTATCGACACCTTGTTCGGCAAGCACGCGCAGGATGATGTCGGCGCCTGAAATTGCCTCGTCGATGTGCTGGGTCATCGTCGCCTCACTCCGCGAATGCACGCGTGATGACATCGCTCTGCCGCGCGACATGCTCGCCGTGATAACCCGGCGCCGTCGATGCGGAAGCAGCGGGTCCCACATACGACAGCGCTGCGCCCGCTGGCAGAATCTCACGCAACTGCGGCTCGACGAAACTCCACGCGCCCTGATTGCGTGCTTCCTCCTGACACCAGATCACGCGCTTCACGTTCGGATAGCGCGCGAGCACCGCCGCGAGCCCGTCGGATGGAAACGGATAAAGCTGTTCGACGCGGATGATCGGCGTATCGTCGATGCCGTGCTTGCGGCGATAGTCGAGCAGCTCGAAATAAGCCTTACCCGAAGTGACGATGACACGCTCCACGTTGCCGTCACGCGCCGCGTCCAGGGCTTCATCGGGCAGGATTTCACGGAACGCGCCGTGAGCCAGCTCGTCGAGCGTGCTGACCGCTTCCGCGTGCCTGAGCAGCGACTTGGGCGTCATCACGACGAGCGGACGGCGATCGAAAGCGAGCGCCTGCATGCGCAGCAGATGGAACATTTGCGCGGGCGTCGTCGGCTGCGTCACGCGCATGTTGTCCTGCGCGCTCAGTTGCAGATATCGTTCGAGCCGCGCCGATGCGTGCTCCGGTCCCGCGCCTTCCTGCCCGTGCGGCAGCAACAAGGTCAACGCGCTGCGCTGTCCCCACTTGGCGGCGCCCGCCGCGATGAACTGATCGATGACGACCTGCGCGCCATTCGCGAAGTCGCCGAACTGCGCTTCCCAGATCACGAGCGCGTCGCGATTCACCGTTGAATAGCCGTATTCGAACGCGAGAACGGCTGCTTCGGAGAGAATCGAATTGGTCACCGTGAAGCGGCCCTGCACGTCGCGAACGTGTTCGAGCGGAATGAACACGCCGTCGGCACGACTCGCGCGCTTCTGGTTATGCAGCATCGCATGCCGATGATTGAACGTGCCTCGCGCGCTGTCCTGTCCGCTCAGACGCACATCGACGCCGGCGTGGAGCAGCGAAGCGAACGCGAGATGTTCGGCCATGCCCCAGTCCAGCGGCTTCTTTCCGCTCGCCATGTCGCGGCGCGCGTTCAGCAGCTTGTTGACGAGCGGATGAAGCTCATAGCCATCGGGCACGCTGGAGATGCGCCGCGCCAATACGCTCACTTGTTCCGACGAGGGCGGCTCGTAGCGCGTCGGGATAACCGCATCGGCTGCGCCCGATGCTTCGATGACCTCGCTGCCGCGCGCCTGATCGAAGACCTCGCGCCGTGCGCCGACGAGCGCCTCGACCTGCTCCGCCGTCATCGCGCCCTGCGCGATCAGCTTGCGCGCATAGAGCGTGCGCACGCCGGGATGCGCCGCGATCGCGCGATACATCAAGGGCTGCGTGATTGCGGGCGTGTCCTGCTCCTGATGCCCGTGCTTGCGGAAGCAAACGAGATCGATCACCACGCTGCGCCTGAACTCCGTGCGATAGTCGAGCGCGAGGCGCACGGCCATCGCCACCGCTTCCGGATCGTCGCCGTTCACGTGCAGAACCGGCGCCTCGATCAGCTTGACGATATCCGTCGCATAAAACGATGAGCGCGTATCGCGCGGGTCCGAGGTCGTGAAGCCAATCTGATTGTTCACGACGACATGCACGGTGCCGCCCGTGCCATGCCCGCGCGTGTACGAAAGGCTCAGCGTTTCCATCACGACGCCCTGACCGGACATCGCGGCATCGCCGTGAATTTCGACGGGCAGCACGCTGCCGGCAGCGTCGGACATGATCGCATCCGCTTTCGCGCGCGCCATGCCCTGCACGACCGGATTCACGATTTCCAGATGCGACGGATTGAACGCGAGCACGACCTCCACCGGTCCGTCGGCGGTTTGCGTGACGGCGCTGAAGCCCTTGTGATATTTGACGTCGCCTTCCGGAAGCGTATCCGCGTGCCTGCCTTCGAACTCGTCGAAGAGCGCGTCGAGCGGCTTGCCCGCGATGTTGACCAGCACGTTCAGGCGTCCGCGATGCGCCATGCCCATCACGACGGAGCGCACCTTCTTCGACGCGCCGTATCGCACGAGTTCATCGAGCAATACGATCAGCGATTCGCCGCCTTCGAGCGAGAACCGCTTCTGTCCGACATAGCGCGTGTGAAGATGCTTTTCGAGTCCCTCGGCCGCGCTCAGGCGTTCGAGAAAACGGCGCTTGTCCGCGGTCGAAAACGACGGCTTCGCCCGCGTGGATTCGAGTCTCATCTGCCACCAGCGCCGTTCGTTCGCGTCGGTGAGATGCATGAACTCCGCGCCCAGCGTGCCCGTGTAGGTTTGCTCCAGCGCTGCGACGATCTCTTTGAGCGTCGCGTCCTCGTCGAAGAAGTACGTGTCGGCGGTGCTGAATCGCGTGGTCATGTCCGCCGCCGTCAAACCGTAGTACGCGGGCGTGAGTTCGACAAGCGCGCGCGGCGGCTCCCATTGCAGCGGGTCCAGGCGGGCCGTGCGCGTGCCGACCGTCCTGAACGCCGCGATGAGCGCCTGCACCGCGACCTGCTTTCTTGCAAGCGCAAGTCCGCCATCGCGCGACACCGGCGTGTCATGCCGCCCCTTGGCAAGCTCGATGAAGCTCGACACCACGGGCGCGTGCGGCTCGTCATCGCGATCGCTTCCGTCGATGGCGGGTGTGTCGTTCAGCGCATCGAACCAGGCGCGCCATTCATCGGTGACCGAAGCCGGATCGCCCAGATAGGCTTCGTACTGCTCTTCGACATACGGTGCGTTGGCGCCGAACAGAAATGAGTTTTGATGTGTCTCGATCAACATGATGACTATCCTTCGAATGCTTTCTCGAGATGAAGTCTAGTCAGCCGCGCTCGCTGCGGCTCATGCATCTGGCGCGTTGTCTGGCCAGTCGATGCCGGATTTGGGCCACGCCCGCTAAGGCGCGATCAGGCGCTCGCTTGTTACATCGAAGCAAAAGTCAATTACCGGGCGAGGCGTACTTCGCGCGCGAGCGTTGGGATAGACTGGGCCGTCCCCAGCGATTGAAGCTCCTACTTAACGAAGGTCACGGCATGAAAGTCGCCATTGTTCTGTTCGACGGCGTGCAGGCACTCGACGTTGCAGGCCCGCTCGACGTGTTCGCGGAAGCCAACACGCATCTCCCCGATCATCAGCGTTATGAAGTCTCGCTCGTCGGGCGCGAAGCGGGCATGGTCACGTGCTCGAACGGGATGCAGATCGTCGTCCCGGTCGGCTATCTCGATTCCGATACGCAATACGACTTGCTGCTGGTGGCCGGCGGACCGAACCTGCCCGACTGGAACCCGCCCCACGAATTCATCTCGTGGCTGCAAAAGCAGGTGCGCGGCGCTGCGCGGTTCGGCTCGGTCTGCAACGGCGCGTTCGTGCTGGGACATGCCGGCTTGCTCGACGGCATGCAGGTCACGACGCACTGGGCCGATGCGGGCCGCCTCGGCAAGGCGTTCCCGCGCGCATGCGTGCAGCCGGACAAAATCTTCATTCGCGATGGCCGCCTTTTCACCTCCGCCGGCGTGTCGGCGGGCATCGATCTGTGTCTGGCGCTCGTGGCCGAGGACTGGGGGCACGAGCAGGCGGTTCGCGTCGCCAAGCGCCTCGTGGTCTACATTCAGCGCGAAGGCGGGCAGTCGCAGTACAGCCCTTATGTCGCGGCGGACAAGGAAGAAGCGCCGATCATCGGCAAGGTGCATCAGTATGTGACGGATCATATCGGCGATGCGCTTTCCATCGAGCAGCTCGCCAGCGCGGTTTCGGTGAGCCGTCGCACGTTCTCGCGAGTGTTCGCGAAGTACGCGCAGGTAACGCCCTCGGCGTTCGTCGAACAGGTTCGCGTCGATACCGCGAGGAAGCTGCTCGAATCGAGCGATGCGCCGCTGAAGACCGTCGCATTCAAGTGCGGTTTTCATAACGCTACGCACATGCGCACGACTTTCTCCCGGCGCCTGAACGTAACGCCGAAGCAGTATCGCGAGCGGTTTCGTGGCACGGCGCAAATCAGCACGCTGCCGATGCCGCTGGCTCATGAAGACGTCGGCGAGGAATTCGTGCTGGAGGAACTGGCGGAAGCCGCATAGGTCTTGCATGAGCACGACGCCTGTGACCGACACCTCGCCCTTTCTTGCGGATATCGTCGCGCCGAAGTTATCGGTGATTTTCTGCGGGATCAATCCGGGGATGCTCGCCGCATCGACGGGACATCACTTCGCAGGACGAGGCAATCGCTTCTGGCGGGTCGTGCATCTCGCTGGCTTCACGCCGGAACAGCTTCATCCCGAAGACGATCGCACGTTCCTTCGATACGGATACGGCCTCACCACCGCGGTCGCCCGTGCGACCGCGCGCGCCGATGAGTTGTCGCGGTCCGAGATCGAGGCCGCGGCGTCGGCGTTCGAGCAGAAGATCGCGCATCTCGCGCCGCGGTATATCGCGTTTCTGGGGAAGATGGCGCTGTCGGCGATCACCGGCAAGCGCGATATCGCATGGGGACTTCAGGCCGAAGCGTTCGGCGGCGTCCATGCCTGGGTATTGCCGAACCCGAGCGGTCTGAATCGCTCCTTCAGCCTCGATGCATTGGTGAGCGCATATCGCGAGCTTCACACAACCGTTGCATCGGCAGACGAGGATCACGCCGCGCGATCGGCGTAAGCGCGCGGCGCCTTTTCTCTGTGCCCGCATCGCAACTGAGCGTTCTTGCGCAAGGTTTCGGTCACGAATTCCAGAAACGCGCGAACCTTTCCGCTTGCGCCGCGACGCTCCACATGCAGCACGCTTACCGGCACGGGATCGGTCTCGAATGCCGTCAATATCGGCTTCAGTCGACGGCGTAGCACTTCGGGCGCCGCCTGATAGGAAAGCAACTGCGTGACGCCGACGCCATCGCGCGCCGCGGCGATCGCAGCAGGCGCGAGATCGACGATCATGCGCGGCTGAAGCCGCACCGGCAACCTCGCGCCCCGCTCCGCGAACACCCATTCGTGCGGATGCGTGACGCCGGTGAAAGACACGCAGTCATGCCGCGTCAATTCCCTCGGATGAACAGGTTCGCCGCGAGCTTCGAGATAAGCCGGCGCGGCGTACGTCCGACGCCGCACGAAACCCAACGGCACCGCGAACGTCGTCGAGTCACCGAGATGACCGATGCGAATGGCGACATCCACGCCTTCCTCCAGCAAGCGCGTGGTCCGGTCCACATACACGGCATGGATGCCGACATCCGGATAACGCAACGCGAACGCATTGATGAGCGGCGCCACGAATCGCTGGCCGAACAGCACGGGCGCAGAAATGGTCAACGTTCCCACCGGCTTGACGTGATAAGCGCCGATGCTCGCGTCCGCATCCGCGACGGCATCGAGCACCTGCCGGCAGGTGTCGAGATACACCGTGCCTGCATCGGTTGGCCGCACTGAACGCGTCGTGCGCGCGACGAGTTGAGCGCCGATGCGCGCTTCGAGCGAGTTGAGCGCACGCGAAACCGCCGCCGTCGACAAGCCCAGCTTTTCCGATGCCCTCGTGAAACCGCCGCCATCGACGATGGCGACGAACACTTCCATCTCACGCAATCTGTCCATTCCGAATCCCGCTCACAAGCTGTTTGCGTTGCGATTGTAGGCAGCATGTCCGGCGAAGCGGTGAGCGGCGCATCGACATGGCCCGAATCGGGCGCACTTTGGCCGATGGCGAACCGTTGCGTGCGGATTCGATGACCTTGGCCGAATCGGCACATTCATTGGCCCGATTGCGCTGTCGCTCGTCCTTCAACAACGAAGTTTCGTCGCCGACAATAAAGCTACGCGATGCGCGGCGAATATGCCCCATCGATTTGCATCGTTTCACTAACTAATCGAAGAGCCTCATATGTTCTCTGCCATGCTGGAAGTCAATCCCGTTCCCGAGCAATTCGACGCCTATCTCGGCATGGCGAAGATGCTGCGGCCCGAGCTCGAAAAGATCGATGGGTTCATCGACAACATGCGCTACGCGAGCCTGACCCGCGACGGCTGGCTGCTGTCGTTATCGAGCTGGCGCGATGAGAAGTCGCTCGTGCGCTGGCGTACCGAGGCTCGGCATCACAAGATCATGCAGGCCGCGCGAGACCGCGTGTTCGCGGACTATCGCCTGCGCATCGGTCAGGTCGTCGCGGACACGCATATTCCCGAAGGACAAGCGTTGCTGGAACAGCGTCTGGATGCCACGGAAATTGGTGAAGGCAAGGCCGTGACGCTGCTCGATGCAAGCCGCAAGCCCGCGTGGATAAAGCAGGCAGGCGCGCGAGGCGTCGCTGAATCGCTGGGGCTCGATCTGGCAGCGCCCGGCCTCGTCGCGTGGGATGTATTCGATGCGCTGCTCGCGCCGGGGAACGTTATCGCCGTGGCGACATGGCGCGATCAAACCGCCGCCGATGCGTTCTCACGCGAAGCGACGCTGCCGAGCGACGTGCGCATGCGCCACATTCGCGTGATCCGCGAGTACGGCATGTTCGATCGCCGCGAAGCGCCGCAATACTTCGAAGAGGCACAACGCCGGATGTGATGACACGCATATGAACACGACCGATTCCGTTCTCGACGCGCCTCGCGAAACAACCGCCGAACGTGCGCCCGTGAAGCAGCCCGCGCTCTCTCGGCGTCTTGCTGCGGGCCTGATCGGGATGCTGCTCGCGTCCCTGCTCGCGATACTGAACGAGCAGGTCACCGCATTCGCGATGGCCGACATCCAGGGCGCGCTCTCGATCGGACACGACGACGGAACCTGGCTCACCACCTTGTTCGAAGCGGCCAACGTCGCGACGATGGTCTTCGCGCCGTGGTTCGGCATCACGTTCACGCTCAAGCGATTCACCATCGGCGCCGTACTGGCCACGATGTTCTTCGGCGTACTGTGTCCGTTCGCGCCGAACCTTCCGGCGCTCTATGCGTTGCGCGTGTTGCAGGGCATCGCCGGCGGTTGTCTGCCGCCGATGCTCATCATCGTGGCGCTGCGTTATCTGCCGCCGAAGATCAAGCTATACGGCCTTGCCGGATACGCGATGACGGCGACCTTCGGGCCGGCGCTCGGAACGCCGCTCGCCGCCTTGTGGACCGAGTATGCGAGCTGGAAGATGGCTTTCTGGCAGATCGTGCCGCTCGGCGTGGTGAGTTGCATCGCGATCCAGCAAGGTCTTCCCGACGATCCGCTCAAGCTGGAACGCATTCGCGCCTTCAACTGGACGGGGTTCCTCACCGGATGCCCGGCGATCGCGATGCTCGTGATCGGCCTCTTGCAAGGCGATCGTCTGGACTGGCTGAGCTCGGATTTCATACGCGTGATGTTCATCGGCGGAACTGCGTTGCTGGCGGTGTTTCTCGTCAACGAATGGTTTCATCCGATGCCGTTCTTCAAGCTCCAGTTGCTGTCACGAAGAAACTTTGCGCACGGACTCACGACGCTCGCTGGCGCCGTGATCCTGCTGGTCGGCGTGGCCGCGATACCGGGGCAGCATCTCGCGAGGATTCACGCATACCGGCCGCTGCAGACGGCGCCGCTGTCGTTGCTGGTCGCCCTTCCGCTCCTGCTTGCGCTGCCATTGACGGCCGCGCTGCTGAACCTGAAGCGCGTCGATTCGCGCTGGGTGATGGCGGGCGGTCTGTCGCTGATGATCGCGACCTGCCTGATGGGAAGCTTCATGACGTCCGAATGGATCCGCGACAACTTCTATCTGCTTCAGTCCTTGCAGATCGCCGCGCAACCGATGGTGATTCTCGCGATCCTGATGGGCGTTACCACAGGTTTGCCGCCAACCGAAGGCCCCTTCGCCTCCGCGATGTTCAACTCGCTCAAGACCTTCAGCGCCGCTGCCGCGACCGCGTTGATCGAAGGACTCGGCACGGCTCGCGAACGCTTCCATTCGACCATGCTCGTTGATCAGCTCGGCAATCGGGCGCTCGTCACGAGTCAGGGCATCGACACGGCCAGTGGTCTCAGCGAGCTCGCTCATCGCGTGCATGAACAGGCATTGGTGCTGATGTCCGCCGATCTCTATCGCGTGATGGCGTGTGTTGCCATCGCGCTTCTTCTCCTCGTTCCGGTGTTGCCCGTGCGGATCTTTCCGCCGTGGACCGCTACGCCGCCCTCTTCCCATTAAGGGAGGCTTTCATGTCATCCATCATCCGCTCTCGTTCCAGACTCATTCGCATTGCAACGCCGGTGATCGCGCTCGCCGTCGTCGCGTGGGCGGGCGTCAGGCTTCTTCCTGATTCCACCAGCCAATCCACGAACGATGCCTATGTTCAGGCCGATTTCACGCTCGTCGCGCCGCGCGTCGCGGGCCAGATTTCCGATGTCCTCGTCGACGACAATCAATCGGTCAAGGCGGGCCAGGTGCTCGTGCGTATCGACGATAGCGATTTCCGCGCGGCGCTGATGAGCGCGCAGGCCGACGTAAGCGCGGCGAGCGCCGCCGTCGCGAACTTCGATGCCGAAATCGCGCGGCATCCGTCGCTCGTCGATCAGGCGCGCGCGACACTGCGATCCGACGACGCCGCCATCGAGTTCGCGCGGGCCAACGCATCGCGCTATCAAAATCTTTCGGACACGGGCGCAGGCACCGCGCAGGAGCAGCAGCGCGCGGCCAGCACGCTCGCGCAGCAGCTCGCGCAACAGGCCCACGACCGCGCCGCGCTGACCACGACCGAGCAGAACCTCGATGTGCTGCGCACCCAGCGCGACAAGGCGGCAGGCGCGCTGGCACGCGCGGAAGCGGCGCTCGAACAGGCGAAGCTGAACCTGTCGTACACGGAGATTCGCGCGCCCGTCGACGGCAAGGTGGGCAGGCGCTCCGCGCGCGTCGGCGCATTCGTCACGGCGGGCGCGCCGATGCTCGCCATCGTTCCGCTCGCGGATGCTTATGTCGTCGCAAATTTTCAGGAGAACCAGATCACGAAGATGCGGCCCGGAGAGAGCGTGCGGATCAGGATCGACAGCTTTCCCGGCGTGGTCATCAAAGGCCGTGTCGATAGTCTCGCGCCCGCTACCGGCGTGAGCTTCGCGCCCATTGCGCCGGACAACGCGACGGGCAATTTCACGAAGATCGTCCAGCGCGTGCCGGTCAAGATCACGATCGATCGCGGGCAGGAAGCCGCATCGGCGTTGAGCGTGGGTCTTTCGGTCGAGGCGGAAGTGGCGGTCGGCCGGCATGGCGAGACGCTTGCGCAAGAAGGAGGTGCGAAATGAACGAGAACGACACTTCCCTGCGCGCGATCGCGCTCGCCATCCTGGCTTGTCTGACGATGGCGGGCTGCACGGTCGGGCCGGATTTCGAGCACCCGAAGACCGCGACACCGGACGTCTTCGAGCGCACGCAGACAGCGCAGGCATCGAGCAGGACCGTGGAAGCGGACTTCAATCCGGACTGGTGGACGCTCTTCGACGATCCCGTGCTGAATGCGCTGGAAAAGCGCCTCGCCGACGATAACCTCGACGTGGCCGCGGCGTCCGCACGTTTGCGTCAAAGCCGCGCGGAACAGCGCGTTGCGGGCGCGGCCGCGCTTCCGACGCTTGACGGCGCGGCATCGTATAACCGCGAGCGCGGCAGCGAGAACGGCATTCTTTCGCTGCTCGGGGTTACGCCGTCGCAAAGCCAGCCGCAATCGGCGTCGGGGAACGCGCCGCTCGGTGTATCGGGGATGCCGGGCTCGAAGGGCTCGCCCGCCTACAACCTGTATCAGGCCGGCTTCGATGCCTCGTGGGAACTCGACATCTGGGGCCGCGTGCGGCGCGGTGTCGAAGCCGCGAGCGCCTTGTCGGATGCTTCGTTCGAAGATCGCAATGCGATTCTGCTCTCGGCGCGTGCGGAGCTCGCGCGCGACTATATCGAACTGCGCGATACGCAGTCGCTGCTCGAGATCACGAAACAGAACCTCGATATCGCACGCGATGCGGTGAGGCTCACGAGAATCCGCGTGCGCGAAGGCGTTACGACGGACCTCGACGTCGCCAATGCTTCGGCGCAAATGGAAACGATCGAGAGCCTGATTCCGACGCTCGAATCGCGCCGCGATACCACGATCAACGCGATCGGCGTGTTGCTCGGCGAGCAGCCCGGCGCGCTGCGGGACATGCTGAGCGATGCGCGCGATGTGCCGAAGCTGCCTGCGCAGGTGCCTATCGGATTTCCATCGGAGCTGGCGGAGCGCCGGCCGGACATCAAGAAGGCCGATGCGCAACTGCATGCGGCCACGGCGTCGATCGGCATGGCGAAGGCCGATTTCTATCCGCGTATTTCGTTGAACGGGAGTGCGGGGTTTCAGAGTCTGCAGCTTTCCAGTCTTGCCGATTGGGCGTCGGGGCAATTTGTTGTCGGGCCGTCGATTACGTTTCCGATTTTTGAGGGTGGGCGGTTGAAGGGCACGTTGCAGCTTCGGGAAGCACAGCAGCAGGAAGCGGCGATTCTCTATAAACGAACGGTGCTCGAGGCTTGGCGCGAGGTGGACGATGCGCTGCTCGTGTATGACGCTGAGCAGCGGCGGCGTGATCGGCTAGCTTCGGCGGTGAGTTTGAATGAACGGGCGCTTGGGGTCGCGCAACAACGATATAAGGCTGGGGCGCTTGATTATCTGGACGTGCTTAATGTGCAGAAGCAATTGCTTGCAGCGCAAAGTGATCTTGAGCGGAGTAAGGCGACGGCTGCGGAGAATCTCGTTACGTTGTGCAAGTCGCTGGGGGGTGGGTGGGAGGGGGGGTATGCGGGGCGGTGAATGTGGATGATCGGAGGGTGGCAGTTGGGTAAGTTTGGGCTCGGTTTTTTGCGCGTGTTGTTTAGTGGTTGTTCGCGGATTTGCGGGGGCGGCGCTTGCCGACTCGTTGCGGCAACTAGGGCCGATTTGGGCGGCTCTTAAGGCTTAACAGACCTTCGCCCTAGTTCGCATTGGTAGGCGGGAGATCGGCCTTTGCGGACGCTCAACTCCGGTCACAGGTGAGGCGGCTTTACCTCGGTCAACTGCCATTCTGAACCAGTCGCACACTATGCCCTGTGAGGTAGGTTCGCGTGCCCAGAAGTGTGCGCCGTGCGAACAAGCAATTGCCACTTGCCATTCAGGCGATGCGGATCGAAGAGATACGTTGGCGATTGCGCGGCGCCGCTTGATCCGGATGCTGTACCGCTGCGCTGGCGTACAACTGGTCGAACTGGTGTGGTCCGACGACGCGCAGTTGTCGTAGCTCGAGGTCGACCGCGTCGATGATATTGAACGCTGGACGCTGCACGTACTCGGCAAGGGCCGAAAGACGCGTGCAATTCCGTTGCCCGCGCTCTGCGTGCCGGTCCTGAAGACGTGCCGGCAACTGCGCGGCCTGCCACCGCATCCGGGTCCTTTCGAGCACGCGGCACTGACTCATGGACTCAAGGGCGGTCCACTGCAAAGTTCGGGTCTGTATGAGGAGGTGGCGATCTTTACTGCTGCGGCTGACCGGCTCGAAAAATCGGATCGCGCCGGTGCCGCGCGGCTGCGTCTGGCATCGCCCTACTGGTTGAGGCACGGTTACGCCAGGCAACTCGTGGTCGACCATCAGGTGCCGCTGCCGGCGGCGCAGGCGCTGCGCGCGCATGCATCAATGCAGACCACCGCCGGCTACGCGAAGACCGACCTGTCGCAGCTGCGCACGTTTGTTGACGGGACGTTTGCACCACTGAACCAGGACCGTGAACCCACGCCGAAAGACCGGTAGGGATCGCGGCGCTATGCGTGTGCGGGCGCCGGCAGCGGCGACTGCGCGTCGCCGCGCAGAAACGCATGGATGCGCGTACACGCCTCTGCATATCGCCACGACGGCATCGAAGCCAACTGGCGATCGTGCAGCGCGAGGATCCCCGCGAGGACGTCGTGATCCATCGTCGGGAGCGTCCAGTTCCCCACGCGATGTCCGCGCAGTCCGCAGCGTTCGAAGGCCGCTTCCGCGGTCCGGAACATGTCGAGGTTGATGGGCTCATGCGCCGCGTCGACCATGAAATACGTGAGATAGCTGATCTAGTTGCAGCAGCTCGTCGCGGATTGCCGGCGGTGCCCCATGGTCGAGGTCCCTGAGGCCGTCGCGCAGACGGTCCTCAGAGTCGACAGCCGTCAGCAGATCGCTGGGATCAACGTTTTCATACAGCCACTGCAAAAATCGATTTCGGCCATGCAACGCTTTTCACGTACCATCTGAACCCTGCAACCGCGATCTCTCCTAATTCAACCATGCAAGCAGCGAACTTTCAGCCAAATGTGGCTCGCATTTTAGAAGACAGTGTCTACGACGTCTGTAAAGACGGCACATATACGAAAGAAACGGTTGAACGTTTTCGCATTGAAACGGATCAGGGTATGCAGGAATGCAGCCAGATATCGCTCCGCTACAGTACCTCGCTCGAGGAGCTGAACGTATTACGGGCCTATACGATTACAAGGGACGGACGGCGTATCGACGTCACGCCCGAGAACATCATCGAACAACAAAGCAGCGAGAGTACGCATGCGCCAATGTTCGACGACAATAAGGTAAAAGTAATTGTCTACCCTGGCGTCGACATCGGATCCACGCTAACGCTGCACTATAGAAAAAGACAAAAAACCCCCTTGTTTCCCGGGCATTTTTTCATGCTCGAATATTTCAGCGACTCAGTGTCCAGGGACTCAGTGCAGTTGATCGTACGGGCACCAGCATCGATGAATCTGCGCGTGGACGTGATCAATCTGTCCGGTGGAAGGGTGGCCTCGGATCAGCCTGACGTGCAGCTTTGGAGATGGATACTGACGAACCGTCCTGCACACCAGCCGGAAATGGCATCGGTGAGTGATGTTGATTACAGTCCGCGTGTCGCGCTGAGCACATTTCCGGATTTCGCCGCTGTCGGTAAAGCATATATCGAGCGCGCCGCGCCAAAGGCAAAGATTACGCGTGCCATCCAAGCGCTGGCTGATGAACTTACGCATGGCGTTACGGATCGGAGACGGCAAGCTGAAATTCTGTACGACTGGGTTAGCACGCACGTGCGCTACGTAGCGGTTCATCTTGGTATTGGGAACGTCGTGCCGCATGAGGCCGACGCCGTTCTGGCCGCTGCTTACGGTGACTGCAAGGATCACGTGACGTTGCTTGAGGCCCTACTCGCTGCGAAGAGTATCAAAAGCGCGCCGGTCCTGGTCAATTCGACCAACAGCTACTGGCTTCCCGAAGTCGCGTTGCCCGTTGGTGTGTTCGATCATGCAATTACTTACCTGCCCGAGTTCGAGATGTTTGTCGACTCTACCGCCAGGGTTCGGCATCTTGCCGCCCACCGAGTTGGGCAAGCCGGCGTTGGTTACGGACAACGGATGCGGCTGTGCTCGCGTAGTGGTGTTGCCGATAGCGGATCCAGAGACTGCACGGGTGGAGGTCGCGACACACATCGCGATCAGCGACGAAGGCGATGTCTCTGGCACGAGTCAAATCGAAAACCAAGGGGCGTTCGACCTCGTTGCGCGTCAGATATTTGCGTCACTGCAGCCAGGCTTCGCAAGCCAAGCTGCGGCTCGAGTCCTTACGATGACCGGCCAGGACGGCGCCGGCATATACGAGTATGGCAATGTACGTGATTTGACTCGATCATTTTGTTATGAAACGCAGTTCACGTTGCCCGATTACGCACTCCTACCTGGTCCAGGTGCAATCCCCGTTCCAGTGGGCCTAGGAAGCTTCAGCAGCATCGGCTCCGCGTTCGAAGAGGCTAACCTGGAGCAGCGTCGATTTCCCATGCCCTTGGCGGGGCGAAACGTGACCGAGACAACAACGATCCTATTTCCTAACGATGTCACGATACCAAAACTCCCGAATCCAGCCAGCATCGTTTCATCGCTGGGAACATATACTTCCGCCTATCATCTGAGCGGCCAGACCGTCACTGCTGTACGTACCTTGAGTATGAGGTTATCCAGCGCATTACTTTATCCCGATCAATATCTGGAATTTAGGACGATGGCACGCGCTGTCAAGCGCGACTTGCGGTCCCAACTGGTCTATTACTAACGATTCCGGTCCCCCAGCCGCAGTCGACGAACACGAATTGGACCATCCGGGCGACGATTGGGTACGCGACTTGGATGGCAAATGGGGGCCATTGTCTGCGTGCCTTCGTGCACCATGAGGCGGTCCGAATGCCGGTTACCTCGCCGCGTCGGGATGGGCATGAAAGCGTGAGCCTTGGGTGTGCCAGACCTTTGCAGTGAAAAGCGAAGGCGCGACTTCAGAAATCGACACCGGCCCAAAGTTGTCGCTTCCAATTTTTTCTACGTTGCCGTATAAATCTCAATCATTCTTATTCGTAGGATCATTCATGTGCTGCAAGCGGATTGTTTTAAAAACATCGTTTATCGGAACGCTATCAGCACGCCGTGAAATTGTCGATCGAGCCTCGCAGAAACATGGGTCGATGAGAGACAAACACAATGCACTCCAAAAATTTACAGATTATGCGAAGGCACGAGCAGTCCGCACCAGATCGCTTATAGAGTACACACTCGCTACCAATTATTTGCCAGGACTAAGATGAAAAGGATTCTCGTCATCGCAGTAAGGATGCTTCATGCTTTTGTGCTTTATCTCGGCGTTTTCTTTGTCATTCAAAAAATCAGTGACGTGCCCACGGGAACTGCTGCCACAGTTGTAACGGCGGCTATTTCCGTACTTCTTAGTGAATTTTTCTTTAGATTTTTTAAATCTGTGAGGTGACTAAATATGACGATAGCAACCATTATGTTGGAGCATCCAAACAACTCTCGTTTTGTTGATTCGAGTGATTTGTCCTTGCTGACCGACGAGGAACTGCTCATGGTCGCTGGCGGCGGTAGTGTAGGTGGGGCCGTTGTTGGAGGCTTGAAGGGTGCTGTGGGCGGTGGTCTTCTTGGCGCTGCTGGTGCCGCCGCGACCGGCCAACCCATTGGAGCTGGAGGGATTAGCGGGATGGTTACAGGAGATCTTTCCGGCGCTTGGCACGGGTTTTCCGGTGGCGGATCGGCCTAACGTCACCGCGTGAGGCAGATTGTTGGCCTTACTGAATTAGCCAGCCAATCGACCTACTTTTAACACCCTCGATCGGATCATGCCAGTTGCCTCGCAGTTTCGGACCGAGGGTGTCACTAGTCAGACTCTATGGCACTTTTCCTAACTTTTCCCAATGCCGGAAGAATTCGAGTTCACTGACGAAGTCATCAAAAGTAAATATGAGAAGCTTGGATGCGTAGCGAGCCTTATGGCGCGCAACCGACATTATAAGGAGCGTGGTTTCGACTACCTGAAAAACCGGGTGGAACCTGCTATAGAAATAGGACAAGTCAGAATTCTGTTCGACGAGCTGCAAAGGCCAGTGGGATTTGTCACCTGCGCGTTTCTCGCCAAAGATACGGTCCGGCGGCTTCTTGACGGAAATCACATATTGCATCTTTCCGAATGGAACAAGGGCGGCAGTTATGGATCATCGACGCTTGCGCGCCGAACAATTATCTGAAACGGATACAAAAGTTTTTCCTGCGTGAAGAATTTGCCGATCACGACGCCGTTTTCTGGACGCGGCACAAGGATTTGCCCAAACCTCACGTCTACCAAGCAACTCGAACGCTTCTCACGCGTAAATGAAAATGTCCGCGAGTTGCAACTTTCGACGGCCCTCTGTCTGTTTTGTAAATGCATATGGCTGACAAGACAATTGCCCGTGAATGTCGGGCGAACCTGCGGGATCTCACGCCTGCTTTTGTTCCGCTGCTGGTCGAACGGGCGCAAAAGACCGAGGTAATGTTCATAAGTGAGCGGTCGCCGTTGAGCAACGAAAACCTCATAGAAGAATGTGCCTTCATCGTGTCCGAACAGCCATTCACGAGTTCACGCGACCAGCGTATCTGGTTGGCAGAGCGATACGGCGGGGACGAAATTGCCAACAATGGAGGGGGAGTTCGCTGCGGTTTGACGGGCGACTTGCAGGTTAAGGGCATCGGCATCAACCTGCTGTTAGGTAAAGGATCCGACCACGCGCATTCGAATGGGCGCTTGTCGTTAGTCGACGCCATCTACGAGACGCTGTGGAGCGAAATTGTCACGAATATCATGCCGTTCGGCGGCGAACGGGTGATTGGCATCTTGCGCCCATTCGCCACACATCCTGCAACCGCTAGTGATCGCGCGCTGCTTGTCCGGGAGCCGAATGTCAGGCCTGCCCACTTCGAAAGAGCTACTCATTTCAAACCAATTCGCGACGCCGCGTGGCATCGCGAGGCGGATGTCAAGCGGGTCGCCAAGCTCGCGCCACGTCTCGGAGAATTCCTGCCAAGGCCAGAAAATTGGACGGAAAGCCACTGGCAAGCCCTTGCTGACGATCAGCGGTTTCATCACGGCCTCGGCGAGCTCGCGCGGCGACTCGCCAAACAGTCTGCCTTTGCCCGTTCGCATCTATTAGCGCACGGCTGTACGTCATCAAACATTGCCGTTGACGGTAGGTTTCTGGACTTTACGTCCGTGATGACACTCCACGCTTATACCGTGGATACCGCACAAGAGCTCAAATCAATGTGGAAAAAAGTTTGGAGCGAACATGTGCCGTTGCTCAGAAGTCTCTCGTCGATCTGCTATTACGTCGACAGGTACTGGTTGCGTGACGGTACTCGTGCGAACCATGCGCTTGAATACAGTCTGCGGATCTTTCACCGCGAATTCGATACGTGGTGTACGCACTATTTTCTCTGCCTTGCCGGCATACCGGGATTTATTGCACGGCGGATTGCCGATCATCCCGTCGCGCTGCAATGGCTCCAGGCCGTGATTTCGGCCACTGACGAATGGGTACTCAGTTTGCGCGACGACCTCGCTTCGAAGTCGGATCAGACGCCTTGCAAACATAGTCTGGATGGGCGCCTCACGTGGATTGCCTTTGCACGCTTTGCGAGTAATGAAGCCGGCACCTACTTTCCCGCGTCCGCGCCAAGAGAGGTCCTGGTCAATGCGTATCGCTGCGTCGTCGACGTTGTCCTGGAAAAAGCCAGAGAAGCCGACATTTCCCACACGGCTCTGCGGCGTGCCTTTCTGATCAATGAAGCAAAGCATCTTGCGCCGGGGTCACATCTGGAGCGCGATGTCATCAAAGCAGAGATCGCGCAGTTGCTGGAGACCGCATCGATGCATTCCTCGTCGCAAGCGTGGATCGGCAATCTCATCTGTGGTCACAAGTCCGCGGCGTTGCTAGCGATGAAATACGACGAGGGGCCAAGCGTCATGTTGTGGAATCGGAAGAATAGTCGGATTGAACTCGATCTGCATACCGACATGCTCACGATCGTCAATGGTGCTGATGTGTCGTCGCGGCCCGTTGAACAATTGGAAACGCTGATTAGCTCAAACAACGACATGACCGAAATCATTTCCCGTTACGGCGCTGACACATTGTCTGCGATCGCCAGAGGACACTAGTGGATATGCGCGTTGTCGACTTCCGGCTAAAGGGCTGCTGATTCATGCGCGTGTCACATCGCATCAGAACCGGCGTGCAGCGCCAGTAAGGATCACTTGTGAAAAATCCAGCACCACTTTTCAGACGCGAGGCCCTGCGCGCGCAGAATACCCCCACGCTCGGCGTGATCGTACTGGTGCGCCCATTTCGTTCGCCTTTCTAACGGTCGCTGCAGCCGGAATGGCGCTCGGTGTGTTACTGCTTTTCGCGTTCGCCAGCTACACGCGCCGCATGACCGCCGATGGCGTGATCGTGCCGGACACGGGACTCGTCAAGGTCTATGCGCAACAGCCGGGCGTCGTCGTGCGTAAGGATGTACGGGAAGGCCAGCGGGTAATCCGCGGGGCGGCGCTTTATGCCGTCTCGATCGATCTTCAAAGCACGGTTGAAGGACGGACGCAGGTCGCGTTGATCGACCAGGCGCGCCAGCGCAAGCACTCGTTGCTGCAGGAGATCTCCAAGACGCGTCTGCTGCAGCAGGATGAGCGCGATACGCTGGAGTCGAAGCTCGCGAGCCAGCTCGTCGAACGCGCGCGCCTTGACGAACAGCTTGCGAGCCAGCGCCAGCGCGCGTCGATCGCGGAAGATGGGGTAGCTCGCTACGAGCGTCTGCTCACGCAGGACTATATCTCGAAGGACCAACTTCAGCAGCGGCAGGCCGATCTGCTGGATCAGCAGTCGAAGCTGCACGCATTGCAGCGTGAACGAGCCAACGTATCGCAAGCGGTACGGGAAGCAGGCAACGAACTCGCCGGGCTTCCACTGCGGCAACAGAATCAGCTTTCCCAGATCGACCGTGTGGTAATCGACGTCGATCAGGCGCTAATCGAAAGCGAAGCGCGTCGCGAAGTTGTTGTCAGCGCGCCCGAGAGCGGCATCGTGACCGCTGTGATGGCTGAGCCGGGACAGACGATCGACCCGGCCCGCCCGGTCGCGAGCATCGTTCCGGACGGGGCCCGTTGGCAGGTATACCTGTTCGTGCCGAGCGAGGCGGTCGGGTTTGTCCGCTTGGGCGACCCGGTACGCGTCCGGTATCGGGCTTACCCATATCAGAAATTTGGCCAGTATCCGGCGCGCGTGATCTCGATCGCGCGCACAGCGCTATCCGCGGACGAACTATCGACGAGCGGCATGCCGACTGCCGGGACGCCTCGCAGCGCCGGGTCGTTTTATCGGGTGACCGCTTCACTGGATCTCCAGACTGTCACTGCATACGGCGACCGGCAACCGTTGCAATCGGGCATGACTTTGCAGGCTGATCTCTTGCAGGAAAGGCGACGTCTGTACGAGTGGATACTCGAACCGCTCCACAGCCTGACTGGAAAACTCTGAACCATCGATTGCCCATGTCCATTTTTGACCGTCTATCGTTCAGCGTAGGCCGCGCGTTGCCCGTGATCCTGCAAACCGAGGCGACTGAATGCGGGCTCGCGTGTATTGCAATGGTCGCAGGCCATCACGGCCATCACATCGACCTGGATACTTTGCGTGGCCGGTTTTCTATTTCGCTCAAGGGTACGGGACTAGGCCGATTGATCGAGATCGCGCAACGGCTCGATCTGGGCACGCGCGCTGTCAAGCTCGATCTGGACCGGCTCGCTCAGCTTCGCACCCCCTGTATCCTCCACTGGAATTTCAACCACTTCGTCGTACTCAAGGGTATAAACGGGAGGCGCGCCGTGATCCACGATCCCGCGCAGGGGGTTCGTCAGTTGTCGCTCGAGGAGATGTCCTCGTCGTTTACTGGCGTCGCGCTCGAGCTCTGGCCGACTGGCGGCTTTCAGCCGCGCGTCGCAGCTCCGGCGGTGAAGCTGCGAGCGCTGCTAGGCCCCGTCCACGGCCTTTCCCGCTCGCTCGGTCAGATCCTCATGCTCGCGGCCGCGCTCGAGGCATTCGCGCTAGTCTCGCCGTTTTTCCTGCAATGGGTGATCGACGAAGTGATCGTGAGTGCGGACCGCGATCTGCTGACGGTGCTTGCGCTCGGCTTCGGCCTTCTGCTGCTGATGCAGCAGGCGACTGGTGCTATGCGCGCGTGGGCGCTGATGTATTTCGGCACGATGCTCAACGTGCAGTGGCGCGCGAACGTTTTCACTCACCTGCTCAGCCTTCCCGTACGGTATTTTGAGCGGCGTCACCTCGGTGATGTCGTGTCTCGCGTCGGCTCGATAGACACGATTCAGCAAACCCTCACCACGTCGTTCCTCAGCGCGCTGATCGACGGAGCGATGACACTCGTCACGCTTGCGATGATGATGGTCTACAGCCGGCTGCTCGGCTGCGTCGCGTTGGGTGCCATGGCGCTCTACGGTCTGCTGCGCTGGCTCTGGTATCGACCGTTGCTAAGTGCGACGGAGGAGCAGATCGTACGGGCGTCGAAACAGCAGAGCCACTTTCTGGAAACGGTGCGCGGCGTCAAGACGATCAAGCTGTTCAACCACCAGCACGAGCGGCGCGCGACTTGGCTCACGCTCCTCGTCGAGCAGATCAATGCGGGTATACGCGTGCAGAAACTCCAGTTGTTGTTCCATCAGATTAACGGGCTGTTATTCGGTGCAGAGGGTCTGTTGATCATCTGGCTTGGCGCAAGAATGGTGATGGACGGGCAGTTCACCGTGGGCGTGCTAACTGCATTCAACGCCTATAAGGGCCAATTCGACAGCCGCGTCGGCAGCTTGATCGACAAGTATTTCGAGGTGCGAATGCTGCAGTTACAGGGCGACCGTCTCGCGGATATCGTGTTCGCCCAAGCGGAGCCAGCCGGGAGCCTGCGTCATGTGCCGGGCGAGGCGGACGAAATTGCCGCCAGCATCGAGTTCGACGCGGTCGGCTTTCGTTACGCCGAAGGCGAGCCCGCGGTACTCGATGGTATTTCATTGTCGATTGCGCCCGGCGAATCTGTCGCGCTCATCGGGCCCTCCGGCTGCGGTAAAACCACGCTCACGAACGTGCTGCTGGGTATGCTTGAGCCGACGTCCGGCGCGGTTCGGATCGGCGGCGTGGACGTCGGCGGGCTCGGCCTTGACCGCGTTCGTTCGCTTGTCGGCACCGTTCTGCAGGATGACGTCTTGTTCGCCGGTTCGATCGCAGACAACATCAGTTTCTTCGATCCACACGCTAACACAGAGTGGATCGCAGAATGTGCGCAGCTCGCTGCCGTGCACGCAGACATCATTGCAATGCCGATGGGGTACAACACGCTTGTCGGCGACATAGGCACAGTATTGTCCGGTGGACAGAAACAACGGGTATTGCTTGCGCGCGCCCTCTATAAACGTCCGAAAATTCTCGTGCTGGACGAAGCGACGAGCCATCTCGACCTTCAGCGTGAGCAGCAGGTTAACGCAGCCGTTAGCGCGCTTCGGATAACACGCGTGATCGTCGCGCACCGCCCCGAGACGATCGCGTCCGCGTCGCGCGCCGTCATGCTGGACGGCGGCAAGGTTGTGCTCGACGAGCCGACCGCGGCGCACAACGCGGATCTTCTCAACAGCGACGAACTCGCATCCGCGCGGTCCGTCGGCATCTCTGCGCACGAAAGGTAGGCAAACGAGTGGAGCAATTTTCTGTGCTCGTCATTGCGGCTGCGGCGCTCGCTTGCGGATGCCCTGTCGACGCCCAGACACTCGATGTGTTCCAGACACGCAGCAGCGTGGCGGACGCGCCCGCTGCTCGGATGCTGGACGGCGTGGCATGCCGTCCGGCGCAGCCGGGCCGCCCGCTCGAACTGGGCGATGCAATTTTGCAGGCTGTGTGCGCGAATCCGCAGGCACGGCAAGCATGGGCGGAAACGCGCGCGCAGGCGGCCGCTGTCGGTGTCGCTGACGCGGCCTATTTGCCAGTGATCAATGGCAATGTGGGTGTCGAGCGCGATACGCTGTCGACTACATACGGCGATACGGTGTTCGGAAGCGGCTTGCACAGCAAATCGCAGAATACGTCGAGCAAATATGGCATGCTGACTCTGAGCTGGGTGCTCGTCGATTTTGACAAACGCGACGCCGCGCGGCGGCAGGCGCGCGCGCTGCTTGCAGCCGCGAACGCGACGGAGGACGACACGCTCCAGACCGTGTTCTTCAACGCAGCGCGGGCGTTCTATGCGCTACGCGATGCGCGGGCGTCGCTCGAAGCTGCGCAGCGCACTGAAGGGATCGCGCAGGAAAGCCTAGCTGAAAGCAGCGCGAAGCACGCGGCGGGCGTGGGCACGCTCGCCGACGAACTGCAGGCACGGACCAGTTATCGACGCGCCGTGCTCGACCGCGTCAGCGCCGAGGGCGACGAGCGTGCAGCGACGGGAGCGCTCGCGGTCGCGATCGGACTGGAAGCCAACGCGCACATACGGATCGGACCGCAGGAGCCAGTGATAGACGTTTCCGGCACGTTCAATACGGACGTGGACCAGCTGATCGAAGAAGCGAAGCGGCGCCGACCCAAGCTCGTAGCTGCGCGCGCCGTGGGACGACCGACAATCTCACTTGCCGGTAGCCTCGCGCAGAACAACCCCTCGTACCAACAGCAACCGCAGTCGGTTCCTATCACCGGAAGCCGCGGAAGCACAATCGGCATCCAATTGACCATCCCTCTGTTCGAAGGCTTCGCATCCGGCTATCGTGTCGCGCAGGCGCAGGCACAGGCCGACGCGGAGGAAGCCGTACTGCACGACACCGAGCTGCAAGTGTCATTGGACGTGTGGAAAAACTATCAGAGCGTGCGAACCGATTCGGCGAACCTCGCCAACTCGCAGTATCTCGTCGCAGACGCGCAAAGCGCACTCGACATTGCACGCGGTCGCTACAAGGAAGGCGTCGGCACGTTCACCGAATTGTTGAATACACAGACAGTACTGGCCGACGCACAAAAGCAGCGCGTGCTGGCCGTTTCGAAGTGGCGCACAGCGCGCCTTGGTCTGGCAGCCAGCCTCGGTAAGCTGGGGTTGTAGACCGAGCATTGAGGCGAGGCTACCCGGCGAGATAGGCCGCTAGCTGCCAATCTCGGTCGGATGGCGATCCTTTCCGGAAAGGATCGCTTCAAGCGCGGTCGTTTGCATCGAACCGCATCAGCGTGTCGGCGATATGCACTGTCAGAAACTACGAGAAGAACCGCTGTCTGGTGCATTCTAGGAGTGCGGCTCTCTTGTGCGGAAAATCGAACTCCTTCAAAACCTCGTAGCCAACTTTCCGTGCTGAAGCGATTAGCGCGGCATTCTTCGCATTGGGCTCGCAGTAGATTCTCCGAGTCTTCGGGTCGGACAGGAAAATAGCGTGGCTAACTGCCCTAACCCATGAGGATCCGAAGCCCTTTCCGGCATGAGAATCTTCGCCGATGAGAATGCGGAAGCCACGATCATGTGGGGCGGAGTCGTAGTGGGGTCCTAATCTGTCTTCCAAGGTCCAGTAGATCTCGAAGTAAGCACAAGCGACATCGTCGATATAACCAATTGCCGCAAACGAATGAGGATCGTCCTGCAAGGATTGCAGATAAGTCCGATGATGGTTCAGATCCCCTTGTTCATTCCAGAACTCTGCGACACGTGAGTTGTTTTGCCACCGATGAAACAGATGCAGATCGGAAGCGGGGTCGAGAGAGCGAAGCGAGAAAACCTTATTGCAACATTTATCACTCGCCTCGTAAAATCGCCCGCGAGGTGCAGGGGGGCGGGTCGGATGATGGGGCACGCTGAGCGCTACCGGCGCGAAGGCGGTTTCACTTTCCGGCTTTTCTGGCGCACTGGCGCGTTGACAATTCAAGGACTTCGATTCTGGTTTCGCGTTCAAAGGCTTCACCCTGTCTGGTTCGGATGAGTATCTTACCTACTATGTTTCGGAATGCCATGTATTTTATGACACAGTAATAGTTCCGCTATCGCGGGGCCACGCACGGAAGCGCATTGAGACAGTTACGTGGACGCGCTGTCGTTGCAACTGGGCCCGGAAGACGAAAAATTCGTCGACAGTCTGGTTCCTCCTGGCCATGCGTCGACGCCTGGTTATACGGATCCAAACTATCCGGTCGAAGGCCGACATGTAGGCGGTTGATCGGGTAGCACGCCCATCATGATTTCCGGCGAACGGCGCAGCTTCTTGTACGCCATCAGCAATAGCCGCGAAAGCGGCGCATAGCCTCACTCGGGACCGTACCTGTACGAGGTCGAGAGAACTTACTGTGAATATATCTTTTGAGAACAAGGTCGCACTCGTCACGGGTGCGGCCTCCGGGCTTGGCCTTGCGACGGCGAAGGCCTTTGCTTTGTCGGGCGCATCAGTCGTCCTGGCAGACTGGGATAGTGCGGCGGTGGAATCAGCGGCAGCCGAGTTGAAGTCCCAAGGTTGCGCGGTTCTGGCTGTGCGTTGCGACGTGGCTGACGATGCGCAGGTAGAGGCGATGGTTGCGCAACCTGTGTCGACCTTCGGGAGGCTGGATATCGCCTACAACAACGCCGGCGTGCAGAATGTCCTTGCTGAAACTGCCGATTCTCCGCGATACGACTACGACCGCGTGATGTCGATTAATCTGCGCGGTGTTTGGAGTTGCATGAAGCTTGAGTTGCAACAGATGCGAAGGCAAGGCAGCGGCGCAATCGTCAACTGCTCGTCGCTCGGCGGCCTCGTAGGCGGTGCAGAGCGAGGCACCTATCACGCGGCGAAGCATGGAGTGATCGGGCTTACGAAGAGCGCGGCGCTGGAATATGCAGCACGGGGAATCCGGGTCAATGCGGTCTGCCGCGGTCTGATCTGGACTCCCATGGCAGACCAGATGGTCGCCGGTGGCCAGGGGGCAGCCCTTGAGGCCATGACAGCCAGTATCCCGATGGGCCGTCACGGAAGTCCGGAGGAAATCGCCGATGTCGTCTTGTGGCTGTGCAGCGAAGCGTCGAGCTACGTGACCGGGCAGTCCATTTCCGTCGACGGCGGCTTCATCATGCAATAAATGATGACGAACGGCCGGGTCTGTAACGCCCCTTGCCAGTCGGGAGAAACGCCGCAGTCGCAACAGATGACAGATGTCTTTTGCACGCGCGGAAGCAGCCATTACCCTGTGGCAGTCGAATGTCGGGTTGTCGCCGCAACAAGCCGCATTCGATCAGTCCGCGCAGTTCACGTGGGCATTGAATCGATGCAAGCACGCGTGGTGTTCAGTGGTCGCATGTGGAGACGGCTCGCGTCGTGATAACGTGCGAGAATGAGCTACAGAATCAAGAGCGCACTCGACTTTCATTGGCTCGCCAACGAATGCCACCCTTGACGCCATCCTCCTCCGCAAGACTCTCGCTCACCGATCTCGATGAGTTAATCACCCTGCTCGAACTTCGCGTTCTCGGATTGTCCGAATGTCTCGTGAGCGAAGGCTTCATTCTCGAGCTCGATGGCAACGATGCGCCAGGCATCCATTACATTCTGTCCGGCGTGGGCCTGCTGCATATCGACGGAGCGCCCGGCGTGAAGCTGTCGCCGCACACGCTGCTGATCGTGCCGCCACGCCATCCGTTGAGGCTCGAAGTTCCAGTGCACGGTGCGGGCATCGCGCCCACGGTCGTTTCCGGGCGCGAGCACAAGCGCCTCGTCGATTCGATCAGCCGCTTCCGCGCCGGCTCGACGGAGCCGATGACCGTGATGATTTGCGGCTATTTCAACGCGGCCTTCGGAGCGTCGATCGATCTCTTCGAGCACTTATCCACGCCTATTGTCGAGCATTTCGATGCATCCGATCGCCTCGACACTTACCTCCTGACCGCATTCGATGAATTGATCTCCCAGGAGATCGGCGCGGGCGCGATGTCCGGCGCACTGCTCAAACAGGTGATCGTCGCGCTCGTGCGTCGCTCGCTGAAAACGAGCGCGCTGTGGATGGAGCGATTCGCGTTGCTTGGCGACTCCCAGATCGCACGCGCGTTCGCAGACATGACCGCGCGCCCTTCGGCGCCTCACACCGTCGAAACCCTTGCGCAGACCGCATGCCTCAGCCGCTCGGCCTTCATGGCGCGCTTTTCGGCGGCGCTCGGCCTGTCGCCGATGCAAGTGCTGCGCGACATCCGCATGCGTCAGGCTGCCGCCCAACTTCGCGCCGGCAATCTTCCGCTGGATCAAGTGGCACGCAACGCCGGCTATGCGAGCCGCGGCGCTTTCGTGCGAGCGTTTCGAGACGTTTACGGCGCTTTTCCTGCCGAGTTCCGAGTCAAGGCGCCGACGGCCTGACAGCGCATACGGACTTTTGCGCACCTTTGCAGGACCCTGTGCAAAGCGGCCGCTCCTAGACTGCATCTCAATGCAGGAACACAGGATTCCCGCAGCGACCAATCGGACACAGGAGCATCGCCATGAGCCGCATCGCTATTCCGCAAAACATTCCCGCCGAATCCAAAGTCGTTGTCGACGCCATTTCGAAGCAGTTGAAGCTCACGCCCAATCTGTTCCGCGTGATGGCGCAAAGCCCGTTCGCCCTGAACGGATGGGCCGGCCTGCAAGCCTCGCTTGCGAAAACGCTCGACGTGAAAACACGCGACGGTGTCGCACTCGCTGTTTCGCAGGTCAACGAATGTCAATACTGCCTGAGCGCGCACACCTACGTCGCCACCCGTTTCGCCGGCCTTTTCGACGAAGAAGTCGCGCTCAATCGTCAGGGGCAATCCGAATCGCCGCGCGTCGCTCAGCGGTCGCGTTCGCCCGAACCCTCATGCGTACGCGCGGCAAGGTCGCCGACAGCGATCTCGACGCGGTGCGCGCCGCGGGCTACACCGATGCGAACATCGTCGAGATCATCGCGCTCAGTGCGCAGTTCATGCTGACGAACTTCATCAATAACGTCTTCGACACCGAGATCGATTTTCCCGTCGTCGACGTGGAAATTGTCTGAGCACAGGATCTCGACAACGCTTCCGGAGCCGATCATGCCCCGCACCGCTGCAGAAAAACGCGCTGCATTTCGCGCACTACATTCGTCCGGCTGCTTCGCGCTGCCAAACCCCTGGGACGCGGGCAGCGCCCGCTATCTTGCGAGCCTCGGTTTCAAAGCGATCGCGACGACGAGTTCGGGCTTCGCATGGTCGACCGGTCGCGCCGACAACCACATCGAACGCGACATCATTCTCGGGCATCTGCGCGAGATGGTCGACGCGACCGACCTGCCCGTCAACGCCGACTTCGAGAACGGCTTCGGTGCCGATCCGGCAGCCGTGGCGGAGAGTGTCGAGCTTGCAATCGCGACCGGGGTGGCCGGCTTGTCGATCGAAGATTCCACTGGCGATTCCTCGGCGCCGCTATTCCCGATTGACGTGGCAGTGGCGCGCCTCGAAGCAGCGCGCAGCGCGATCGACGGAAGCGGCGGTGACACAATGCTGATCGGTCGCGCCGAAAATTTCTTCGTCGGGGTACCCGATCTCGACGATACGCTGGCGCGCCTCAAGGCATATGCGGCGGCGGGCGCCGACTGCCTGTACGCGCCCGGCATCCAGACGCGTGAGCAAATTGAAGCGGTTGTCGTCGCCGTAGCACCGAAACCCGTGAATGTACTGATCGGCGGGACATCAGCCTTTACGCTTCACGACCTGAGCGCGCTCGGCGTGCGGCGGGTGAGCGTCGGCGGTGGACTTGCGCGCGCGGCGTGGAGCGGCTTCATGCGCGCCGCGCAGGCTCTCGCCGACGGACGCTTCGACGGATTCGAAGGCGCCGCGCCGGGCGCGCAACTGAACGCCCTATTCCTCGGCAATGCCTGAGGATTTCGACCATCAATTCTTCAAGAGAGCATGCCATGGCTCGCGAAATCATTCGAGTAGAACCGCTATCCACGTGGCTCGAACGGTGGAAAGCACCGACGTCCGCTGTCACGCGCCATCGGGACACGATCTATGTATCGGGCTTTCCGCCTTTCGATCGAAATACGGGGGAAGTGCTCGATGCGCCGATCGAACAACAGACGCGACGCGTGCTCGAGCAGTTAAAGCTTTGCGTCGAGACGGCCGGATCGTCCTTAGACCAGGTACTGAAATGCAATGTGTATTGCACGTCGGTCGAGATGTTCTCAGTGGTCAACGAGATCTACGCACGGTTTTTCGGGCCGCGCCCTCCAGCGCGCATCTTCATCAATGTGCCGGCACGGCCTGGCCGTTTCGACATTGAAATCGACTGCGTCGCGGCCGTATGAAACCCGCGAACATGCTGGAGGCAAGTCTCGTATCTGCACTCGTCAGCCAACCGAGCGCCTCGACCGACGCAATCGAACCGTTGTTGAAAGCTCCTTTCGTGGACGCGTCCACCGGCCGTGTCATCGTAGGTCGTGCGTGTGACACAGACCGGTAGAGTCGAGATGTGGCGCGGTAGCGTTAGGTTCGGTTTGTCTGTTGCCGCCCCTTTCGGTTGGCGGTGCCCAATTAACGTCGCCGTAGCCCCGTTTCCACACCCCGGTCATCGAACCGGACATGCAGATCTCCCGCATCCGGCTCTCGGACAAGACATCACGCCTTCGTACACGGCACGTTACACCCAAGGCCCCGTCAGGCGCACAAGACCGAAGTGCTTATAAAGGTGCGGGCGTGGATAGCCCCCGCGCCTGCTTCGCCTGGCTTTGTACTTGTTGCGTAACCACCGACGCAACCGCGCAGCGGTGTAGTTGTCGAGCGCCCGATATGCGGGTCTGTCCGTGCCTACCTTGAAGTAGTTCGCCCAGCCGCGCAACGTGCGGTTCAACTTGCCTACCAGCTCCGTGGTCTCTTGCCATACCGTCTTGAGGGCGGTCAGCGCATGAATCTTTTCGACCATGCGACCGATACTCTTCTTTGACGGACGCATGCCCATACGGGCCTGCCCAGTCACCGCAGAGTACAGCCGTCCAAACGTGTAACCCAGGAAGTCGAATTTTCCTTCCGGCACCTTGCAAATGCGTGTCTTCTCCTCATTGACGGTCAGCTTCAGTTTGCCCATGATCTCGCGCAGTTTCAGCAACGCCTCGTCAGCCTTGCCTCGTTTGCACAGGATTACGAGATCGTCCGCGTAGGTCACAATTCGACTGCCAAGGCTGCGCTGAAGTCCGAGCTTCTTCCATGCCAGCACAAACCGACGCATGTACACATTCGCCAGCAGTGGTGAGATGGGTGAGCCCTGTGGGATACCTCGCCGGCTATCTTTGGCCTCCGTCGTCCGCTTCTTCCGGCCTCGGATATCGGTTTCTTCCACGGGGCATTCCAGCCACATCCGGATCAGATGCAGTACGCGCCGATCAACGATGCGTCGTGTAAGCGACAGCATCAATTCGGCGTGTGGAATGCTTCCGAAGTAGTCCGCCAAGTCCGCGTCAGCGACGTCCGTTTGCCCTCGATGCAGCCGTTCCTCCACCTCGATCACCGCCTGCTGGGCGTTGCGACCCGGACGGTAAGCGTATTGCTCCGGCGGAAGGTCCGCTTCGAAGATCGGTTCGAGCACCAGCATCGCTGCCGTCATGCACACCCGATCACGCAAGGTCGAGATGCCCAGTGGCCTCAGCTTGCCATTGGCCTTCGGGATAAACACTCTTCTGATAGGGTCCGGCCGGTAACTCTCCTGCCTGAGTGCAAGCGCCAGTTCACCGAGCCACTTCTGCACCCCGTATGCTTCGATCTCCGCGAAGTCTTGCCGATCGACACCCGGCGCGCCCCTGTTCGAGCGACACTGGGCGTACGCATGCGCCAGCACATCCTCACGGTAGATCTTGTCGTACAGCGCGTAGAAGCGATACCCGGCTTCTGCCTTCGCTTTCGCGTGTAACGCCATCTGCAGCTTCTGAACACGAATCGGAGTTAATAGGTTGCCCAATCTCCACGTCCTCACTACGTATTGCGTCTGTCTTGAACTGAGGCCCCTTTCCTCCACCAGCATTACACCGGCTTCAGCGGTAGTACGGGCCTCTCCGTCATCCCAAGGTGCCCGGCCTGTCCCTCACGGGCGTCCGGTTGGTCATCCCTGACCACGCCAAGGGACTTCCCGTGTTGCGTACGCTTTCCTTGTGTACATGCTGTCGCCACTACCCCGGCGCAGCGACTGGCGGCACTGCTTCGCTCAACCATCCAGTCGTATCAGCCTTCCCCGATAGGGTGTTCGGGTCGGCCTGCGCATCGACATTTTCGAGGTTTGCTCGGCGTTCACTCGCGTTACGGCCTGCACACTCGCGCCGTCACCAATTCGTGACACGCATCCCGAAGGCTTCAGCCACTTCGTTGCCTCCATAGCTGCTCCGGTTGCTTCCGGCTGGAGCGGTTGCCGGGCGGGGCTTGCACCCGCTGGAAAGCGCCACCTTTTCACGGCGCACACCCTTTTCCGACGTTCGATTCTTAGCGATTCAAAGGGCAGCTAACGAAGCGGTTCGGTCATCCAAGCTAGCTGCGCTTGAACACTACATCCGCTTAGTGGACGGGAACCGCTCGCAATAGCATGGATGACTGACGACGATCACGGCAGCGCCGAAGCGCAGCCGGCCTGTCAACCCCGCCGACGATTCGCGCACGGAATGCTCCGCGCGATCGGCCTCCTCGATTGTTAACCGTGCGTGTTCGTAGAAGCGCTGTCCGGCCTCGGTCAGCGTCAAGGCTCGCGTCGAGCGCAGCAGCAGTCGTGCGTTGAGATGCTCTTCGAGTTGCGCGATCGATTCGACACGGCCGGTGGGCCGACTTCGAGCCGTTGCGCCGCAGTGGAGAACGTATCCGCCTCGACTACCGCGACGAACGCGCGCGAGCGTCGGCACCCTGCGAATTTACCTGTCCGAGAGACATCAACCGGCAATACTGACATGAGGAACGGTGCCTGAGCCGTCCACGACCAACAGGTGACGCCCACGTGACGTGTTGCCAACGCATCGGCCATCTTCCGCGACAAATGGTGCGAAGCACATAGACACTTCATTACGCCGCGCCTAACATCCGCTAAAAGCTGCCTTGCATTGCTCCGATTCCTCGTCAGTGATCCTTCCCTGGAGACACACTATGCGGACGGCTGGCCTTCTACGAACACTCGCTGCAACCGCTCTTACCTTCGGTGTCCTATTGACCGTCGCTGCATGTCACAGCGATGACTCCGGCATGTCGCCCGCGAACGCCGCCGACGCGCCGCTTGCTTCCGATCCGGCATGTCAGAGCCTCACGCCCGCTTCGCAAGGCGGCCCCTTGCCGCAAGGCGATACCGCCGTTCTGCGCTGGCTCGGCACTGCCAACTACGAACTCGCCTATCACGGTGTCGTGATTGTTATGGACACCTATTACGACCGCCCGGCGCGTACTCCATCGGTGGGCTTCACGGTATCGCAAGTGACACGGGCCAACGTCATATTGATCGGGCACGCGCACTCGGACCACATCAGCGATGTGGCCGCAGTGGCCGCTCAAACGAAAGCACAGGTCATCGGCTCGGCCATCACGACGCAAGAGGCGCAGGTGCTAGGCGTGCCCGCATCGCAGACCGTGACGGTCAAAGGCGACAACACGGAAAAGTTCACCTATGGCGATATAACGATCAGTCCGACGCATATCATTCACAGCACGATCGAGGCCGGACTCACGACGCAGCTTGCGGCGCTCTACGCACTGGATGCACCGCCCCTCACGGCTGCCGAACAACAACAGCACGACGCGGTCGCGGCCCGCGGCTCGAACGATCCGAACATCATCACACAGGGCACGATGGGCTTTACGTTCACGTTCCCCAACGGTTTTCGCATCGTATGGTTCGACAGCGTGAGCAACCCAAGTCCGGAAGAGAATCAGCTCGCGCAGATCGTCGCGCCCGGTGTGGACGTCGGCATCTTTCCGTGGACCCCGCACCCGATCGCCGAAACACAGTTGGGCTACACGTTCCAGCATCTGCAACTCTTCAAGCCGAAACTCTACTTGCCCGACCATCACGATGCGATCTGGGGCGCGTGGCTCGACAACGGGCTGTCGCCGCTCTTCATGAAGATCCGTGACCAGCTACCAGGCACGAAGTACGCAGAGCCGCTCTACCGCTCTCCGATATGCGTTCGCACCACGGGCACCAACCGCGACGAGTTCTACATGGGCGGGACATCGAGCTGAACAGGTGCATCTTTAATCGGCCCTTTCAGCGAAGTCGATTGGATGAATTTCTGGTCGCGCGCGGTGCGGAGACGGCATGAAGCCGAAGGCATCGGCCTCGCCGGCAAGACCACGCCATCCGCGATCGCCTGACTCATTTGGCCGCCCATTTCGCCACGATCTCCGGCTCGTCGGAGGAATGCTTGATGCTGGCCACGCAGAGTGCCGAGACGAGCGCCGCGAACACGACGTAGGCGCAAACAAGCCAGGGCTGACCGCCGTTGAACTTGAGGAGAACTGTCGCGATGATCGGCGTCAGTCCGCTCGCAAAAATCCCCGAGAACTGATACACGAACGAGATGCCCGTGTAACGCACGTGCGGATCGAACAGCTCCGAAAAGAGCGCGGCCTCGGGGCCGTAGATCATCGCGTAGAAGATGCCGAACGGGATGACGATCGCGAGCCACACTGCGAGCACGTTCACGGGGCTCGACATCAGCCAGAACGCGGGGAATACCGATGCGCCGCAAATCAGCGAGCCCCAGAAGAAGGTGCGCGCGCGGCCGAAGCGGTCCGAAAGGCTTCCGAACAACGGAATGAAGAAGCACATGACGAGCGCGGCGGCCATCACGCCGACAAGCGCATCGGTGCGCGTGAGCTTCAGTTCCTGCGTCAGATAGGCGATCGCGAACACCGCGAACAGATTGAAGAACACGCCTTCGATATAGCGGATGCCGAGCCCCAGCATGACCTGCCGGCGAAACTTCGACATCAGCGTGGCGATCGGTAGCTTGACCTCATCGCCGCGATCCTTCACTGCCTGGAACTCGGGCGTCTCCATGATCTTCAGCCGGATCCACAGGCCGATTGCGATCAGAATGACCGATGCGCCGAAGGCAATGCGCCAGCCCCACGCGAGAAACTGCGCCTCGGTGAGCGTCTGCGACAACAGCGCGACGAGGCCGGACGCGCCGCACAATCCGATGGACACGCCCATCTGCGGCAGGCTCGCATAAAAGCCGCGCTTGTCGGGCGGCGCATACTCGAAGGCCATCAGCACCGAGCCGCCCCACTCTCCACCCAGCCCGATGCCCTGCAGCACGCGCAGAAGCAGCAGCAGAACCGGCGCCCAGATGCCGATCTGCGCATACGTGGGCACGAGCCCGATCGCCGCGGTCGCCACGCCCATGATCACGAGCGTGATGACGAGCATGCTCTTGCGCCCGATCTTGTCGCCGAAGTGGCCGAAGATCACGCCGCCGAGCGGGCGCGCGACGAAGCCCACGAGGAAGGTCACGTACGCGAGCATGGTGGAGACCAGCGGGTCGCCCGTCGGAAAATAGAGCTTGTTCAGCACGATCCCCGCGATTACGCCGTAGAGAAAGAAGTCGTACCACTCGACCGTCGTGCCGATGACGCTCGCAAGCGCCACGCGCCACACAGAGTTGCCCTGATCGCCTTGCATCATGCCTCCTTTATGCCCCGCGTTCCCTCTGCCGGGGAATCGAATGGCGCTGGATATGCGCATTGGGCCGCGCACACGGCCTCAGACAGCGAGCGTCACCACTGAAACGACCACCAGAAAACCGAGCGTCGCTCGCCTGAAACGGCGCTCGTCGATCAAACCGAAAAGACGCATGCCCGCGAGGATGCCGAACAGATAGCCGGGCGCGAGAATCCACAGCGGCATCGGGCCGTCGATCATGAAGGCGCCGCGCATCCACAGCACGATGAGGGCGGCGACCGACATCGCCATCACGGTGATCATCAGGTTCGCGCGCGTATCGACGCTCGGCGCGGAACTCGACAGCAGATACAGGATGACGGGCGGCCCGCCGATGCCGGTGCCGCCGAGCAGCGCACCGCTCAGGAGTCCGAGCGCGATCGACGTCGGCACGCGCGGCTGCGCCTTGTGACGCACGCCCGCGAGCAACGCCAGCGAGAACACGAGGACGAGCACGCCGATGGCGCGTCGGATCAGCGACTGATCCGCGTTGACGAGCGCCCATGCGCCAAACGGCAACGCGACGAAAGCGGCGATACAAATGGGCATGACGACGCGCCACTGCGCGCGGCCGATGAAATGCCGCAGCACCGGCAGCACCGCGAACGCTTCGAGGAGAAGCACGGGCGCGACGATGAACTTCGGGCTCGTCATCAGCGAAAGCAGCGGCATCATGACGAGCGACCCGCCGAAGCCGCTCGCCCCGCGCACGAAGCCGCCGGCGACGGCGGCGGCGAAGGCGATGACGACGAAGCCCGGCGTCGGCATGACGTCAGCTCTTGAGGAAGCCGCCGTCCACCGCGAGCGTTTCGCCCGTGATGAACGCGGCCGCATCGGATGCGAGGAAGAGCGCCGCGCGCGCTACATCGTCGACAGTGGCGAGCCGGCCGAGCGGAAAACGCGTCAGCACCCGGGTCTTCACGTCGGGCTTGAGGATGTCGCGGACCATGTCTGTTTCGACGAGCGCGGGCGCGACCGCATTGACGCGCACGTTGAACGGCCCGAGCTCGCGCGCGAGCCCCTGCGTGATGGCGACCACCGCCGCCTTGCTTGCGCCGTACCAGACATTGCCGACGGAACCGCCGCCGCGCATCGCCGACACCGACGCGATATTGACCACCGCGCCGCGCTCCTGCCGCTTCATGTGCTGTGCGACGGCCTGCACGCAATGAAATACGCCGCCGACGTTCACCGCCATGAGCCGGTCGAAGGCGGCGGCGCTGGTCGTCTCGAACGGGCCTTGAGCGAGAAGGCCCGCGCTGTTCACGAGCACATCGATGCCGCCGTGCTCATCGACGATACGCGCGACCGCGCCCGCGACGGCGTCGCTATCGCTCACATCGAGCCCGATGCCCGACGCGCCTTGTCCCAGCGCGGCGGCGCTCTGCATCGCGGCATCGGCATCGAGATCGGCGATGCACACCGTCGCGCCCTGCGCCGCGCAGAGCTGCGCAATGCGCAGACCGATGCCGCGAGCCGCGCCCGTCACGAGCACCGTGCGTCCGTCGAGCCGTGTATCGATGGTCTCCATCGTCATGTTCCCCGCGTCAGTGAGTTCGAACAACGTCGAGTGTGACGCATCGTTCCCGCGTCCGATGTGGGCAGGCCGTCATGAAACGCTCGCTTCATCGTGAATCAGATCGCGCAGATGACGCTTGAGCCGTATGTAGCCGTCGTCGGATTCGTCGCGCGGGCGCGCCAGCTTCACTTCGATATCCGCCTTGATGCGCCCGGGCCTGCGCGTCAGCACGATGATCCGGTCCGAAAGCAGAATGGCTTCGTCGATGCTGTGCGTCACGAGGATCATCGTCTTGCGCGCCTCTGCCTCGCTTTCGGCGAGCAGACGTCCCAGTTCCTGCTGCATCGCGGCGCGGTTCTGCGCGTCGAGCGCGGCGAACGGCTCGTCCATCAGCAGGACTTCGGGATCGACGGCGAGCGCGCGTGCAATCGATACGCGCTGCCGCATGCCGCCCGAAAGCTGATGCGGATAGTGCCCGGCAAAGCCGTCGAGGCCGACGAGCCGCAACTGCCTTGCGACGATCTGCTCGCGCTCCACGCCCGGCACCTTTTTCATGCGCAGCCCGAACGCGACGTTGTCGCGCACCGTCATCCACGGAAAGAGCGCGTAGTCCTGGAACACGACAGTGCGCCGCCAGGTTGGTCGCGCGACGCGCTCGCCATCGACGAGCAGTTCGCCGGCCGTCGGCGTCTCGAAGCCCGCGAGCAGGTTGAGCATCGTCGTCTTGCCGCAGCCGCTGTGGCCTAGGATCGAGCAGAACTCGCGATCGCTCACCTCGAAGCTCGCGTTGTCGAGCGCGAGCACGTCGCCGCCGCGCCGGTGTCCGGACGCGTACACCTTGCTCACGCCCTTCACGCAGACTGATCCCATCGCATGTACTCCTTGTGGACCCTAGTGACCGGCCGCGCGCGACCACGGCAACAGACGCCGCACCAGCAGTCGCAACGCGCCGTCCATCGCGAGGCCGACGAGCCCGATCGTCGCCATGCCGACGATGATCGAATCGGTGCGCAGGACGCTGCGCGCGTCGTTGATCATGAAGCCGAGGCCGGAGATCGCGCCGACCAGTTCCGCCGCGACGAGCGCCATCCAGCCGACGCCAAGCCCGATGCGCACGCCCGTCAGGATCTGCGGCAGCGCGGCCCGAAACACCACGCTCGTTAGGATCGACGCCTCGCTCGCGCCGAGACAGCGCGCGGCGCGAATCAGATTCGGCTCGATGCCCTTCACGCCGGTGATCGTGTTGAGCAGGATCGGAAAGAAGATGCCGAGAAAGATGATGAATTCGTTCTGCGCGTTGCCGATGCCAAACCAGAGAATCGACAGCGGAATCCATGCGAGCGGCGGCACGGGCCGCAGGATTTCGACGATCGGATCGACCTGTTCCTCGACGAGCGGCCACCAGCTCATCGCGATGCCGAGCGGAATGGCCGCGCACGCCCAGACGAAGGCGACCAGCTCGCGGCGCACGCTGTCGATGAGGTTGTGGATCAGATCGCCCGACTCGATGAGTTGCCACGCCGCCGCGAGCACCGCGCTCGGCGCGGGCAGAAGATTGCGCGTGGTGTCGTCGAGAAGCTGGGTGCTCGAATACTGCCACGCGGCGATCAGCACGAACAGCAGCGTGAGCCCGCGCAGCTTGCGCAACGCGCGGCCGAGCCACGTTCGTTTCGTGAGCCCCGCGCGCGCGGCGCTCCGGGCACTCGCAGGTTCGATCGTCGTCACGTCCACGGTGTCTCCTTTCATGGCTGCGTCATGGGCTATGAATCGATGATGTCCTCGACGGTTACGGTCCGATGCGTGCTCGATCCACGCTCACGGCGTCCAGGTCTTCTTGTCGAAGGTCCAGGGCCGAACGAGATCGCCCTTTTCCGGGAACGGCTGCGGCGCCTTCATGCTCTGCACGTCGAGATACGACGGATAGGGAATCTTCGCCGGATCGCCCGTCCAGCCGGCCGGCACGAACGGCGGCGCTTTGGGCACGGTCCAGCCGAGCTTGTCGAAGGTCTTCTGCATGAAGCGCGTATCGACCGCCGCGACGAAATCGTCTGCGCTCAGCGGCCGCACGATGCGTCCGTGTTCATGCAGCCAGCGGAACACGACCGAGTTCACCTGCCCCCAGAACTGCGCGTTCGGATACACGTAGCTCGGCTTGTAGGCGTTGTTGTAGCGCTTCACCTGATCGAGCAGGATCGGCTTCGAATAGCTCTTGAGTTGCGGCACCTGCGCCATCAGGTCGGCGGTCTGCTCGGGATGCAGGCGAATCCAGAGCGTCGCTTCGACGAACGCATCGCAGAGCGCCTGCACCACGTCGGGCACGTTCTGAACTAGTTCGTCGCGCACGTAGAACTGGCCTTCGTACATGTTGTAGGGAAAGATCGAATCCGCGACGCGGCCGTTCTTGCGCTGCTCGGTGATCATCGCGACCGTCGGGTCCCACGACACCACACCCGCGAGTCCTTCGGGCATCGCCATCTGGTCGCCGGGCGTCATGTTCTTGAGGATCACGTCACGGCCGATCTTCACGTCGTTGACCATCGCGGCCATCTGCACGTAGAACTCCGCCGACGAGCCCGTCACGATGCCGAGCGCGGCGGGCGGGTTGCTTCCCTTCAGATCCTTGAACGATCTGATCTTCGAATCCGGCGGCACGACGAGCGCATGCAGCAGGTTCGGGCTTTCGATCGCGATCGCCTTCACGGGAATCTTCTTGTCGAGCAGCGACGAAAACGGAAAGTTGCCGCCGCTGCCCACCTGAAAGCGCCCGGACACGAGCACTTCGTTGATCTCCGGCCCCGAAGCGAACGCCTGCACCTTCGTTTCGAGGCCGCGATCCTTGAGGAAGCCCTGCTTGTCCATGACGATGTTGACCGCGTTCTGCCCCGACCACGGCGCCTGATACGCGATCGACAGCGGCCACCAGCCCTTGTCCTTCAGCCATTGCACGGACTTCTGCGACACCTGCTCGCGGGGCATCGGCCAGCCCCAGTCGCTGAACGTCGGAGCGGCATCGGCGGCCTGCGCCGTCTGAGCGGCGCAGAGTCCCGCCACACATGCCGCCGCGATCAGAACCCGGCGCCATGTCGCGATGCTTGCGGTCACGATTCGTTCCATGCGTGTCTCCTTGCTGTACGAAGTCCGCGTCTGTCGTGCGGATCGAGTCGGCCGGCGCCGTCGCGCTATCCCCGCGCCGCCGACAGCGTCATGTCCATGCCGCCGAAACGCACGCGTGCATGCGTCAGATCGCGCTGCGCGCCGAGATAGCAAATCATCTCGGCGAGCGGAGAGGTCTTGTCTTCATAGGCCGGCTCGCTCTTCTTCAGCGGGGCGAGCAGTTCGGGCGAATAGAACGCGGCGAGCAGGATATCTTCGTCGCTCGCCGATGCGCCGAGCTGCGCGCGCAGACGCTGCACCGCGGGCGCGAGATGCGCAGCGGGCGCTTCCTCGACGCGCTCGTCGTCGCGGATGCGCGCGCGCTCGAGAAACACGTCGGCGGGCTGCGCGGCAAGCCGTCCGTAGTAGCCCATCGCGTATTTGCGCACTTCGTCGGGAATGGTCTTGTAGCGCTCGCCCTGCACGACATTGAGCACCGCCTGCGTGATGATGTACTGCGCGAACGGGCTGACGAGAATCGGATAGCCGAGATCGCGCCGCACCTGCGCCGCCTCTTCGAGAATCTCGGGAAGACGGTGCGACATGTTCATCGTCGCGAGTTGCGATTTCAGGTTCGAGATCATGCCGCCCGGCACCTGATGCTCGTACAGCGCCGGATCGTATTCGGCGACGCGGCCGCGCGGCTTGTCATCGCGTTCGCAGACCCAGTCGAAGTAGTCTGATACTTCCGCGAGTGCCGCGAGATCGACGTTTGTTGCGAATCCCTGACGCCTCGCGCGCGCGTCGATCTCCTGGGCGGCCGGCAGCGATGCGCCGTTCGCGAGCGGCGTCACCGCCGTGTGTCCGAGGCTGAAGCCCGCCGCCATCGCCACTTCGTAGACTTCCGGCGCGAGGCCCGACTGTGCATGCGAATGCAGTTGCAGCGGAATCTCCCCGACCGCCGCGACGAGCGCCGGAAACAGCGTGCGCCCGCGCTCGGGCGTGAGGAGTCCCGTCGGATCCTTCACGGAGATGAAGTCCGCGCGCAACGCGACCAGTTCCTTTGCTCGCTCCACGTAATACGCGTCGGTGTGGACGGGGCTCAGCGTGTAGGTCAGCATGGCGTTGACCTTCATGCCGGCTTCGTGCGCCGAGCGCACCGACGAAACGATATTCCTGTTGTCGTTGAGCGCGTCGTAGACGGTCAGCACGGACAAGCCGAGACCGGCGAGCACGCTCGAATTGAGCGCCACGATGTCGTCGGGAAAGAGTTCGAACGTGTAGAGGCTCTGGCCGCGCGTGAGGCCGTCGCAGGGCGTTGTGAGCCTGTCGCACAGAAGGCCGACGCGCCGCCACGGATTCTCCTGCAGGTAGCGCACGCAAACGTCGAAGACCGCGCCGCCGAGAATGTTGACGTAGGCATAGCCCACGCGATCGATCGCGCCGAGAATCGGCGTCATCGTCGAGGTCGTCATGCGCGTGGACCACAGGCATTGATGCGCGTCGCGCAGCGTCACATCGACGAGACCGAACGTGCGAGTCCCGCGATCGTGCGGCGCGCTCGTGCGTTGCATGATGGACAGATCGGTCATCTCGTCTCCAGAAGCCGCTCTTCGACGAAGCGCGTATGAATCTCGCCGCGCGCGAAGTGCGGATCGTCGAGCAGCGAGAGGTGAAAAGGGATCGTCGTCGTGACGCCTTCGACGCGCATTTCGCCGAGCGCGCGCCGCATCCGCGCGATCGCTTCCTCGCGCGACGCGCCCCACACCACGAGCTTCGCGACGAGCGAGTCGTAATACGGCGGAATGCGATACCCGGAAAACAGATGCGAATCGACGCGCACGCCCGGACCGCCCGGCGCATGGAACTCGCGCACGGTCCCGGGACACGGCGCGAAGTTCCGCGCGGCATCTTCGGCGTTGATGCGGCATTCGATCGCGTGACCATGAATGCGCACGTCCGCCTGAGCGATGCGCAGCGGCTCGCCCTGCGCGATGCGGATCTGTTCCTTCACGATATCGATGCCGGTGACGCATTCCGTCACCGGATGCTCGACCTGCACGCGCGTGTTCATCTCCATGAAGTAGAAGCGGCCTGAAGCATCGTCGAGAATGCATTCGATCGTGCCCGCGCTCCGATATCCGACGTGCCGGCACAGGCGCACCGCCGCGTCCCCGATCTGCGCGCGCATGTCTTCCGTCAGCGCGGGCGACGGACTCTCCTCCAGCAGCTTCTGATTGCGCCGCTGCGCGGAGCAGTCGCGCTCGCCGAGATGAAGCACGGTTTCGCCGTCCGACAGAATCTGGATTTCGATGTGACGCACACGCGTCAGGAATTTTTCGACGTAGATCGAGCCGTCGCCGAATGCGGCCTTCGCTTCGCGCGAGGCGTCGCCGAATTGCGTATCGAGATCGGCGGGATCGTGCACGACGCGCATGCCGCGCCCGCCGCCGCCTGCCGCCGCCTTGAGCAGAACCGGATAGCCGATCTCCATCGCGATCTCGCGCGCCTGCGTCGGACTCTCTACCGTGCCGCGCGAACCGGGCGTAGTCGGCACGCCGGCTTCCTCGGCCATGCGGCGTGCCATCGCCTTATCGCCCATCAGCGAGATCACGCGCGCCGACGGCCCGATGAACACCACGCCTTCTTTTTCGCATAACTCGGCGAACCCGGCGTTCTCGGAGAGAAAGCCATAGCCCGGATGAATCGCGTCCACGCCATGCACGAGCGCTGCCGACACGATGAAACGCGCGTTCAGATAGCTCTCGCTCGAGCGCGGCGGCCCGATGCAGACCGCGCGGTCCGCAAGGCGCACGGCGAGCGAATCGCGATCGGCATCCGAATAGACCTGCACGGTTTCAATGCCGAGATCGCGACATGCGCGGATGATGCGCACCGCGATCTCGCCGCGGTTCGCGATCAGAACGCGCCTGAAGCGCTTTGCGCGCGCGCTCGGTTCGGCGAGCACGTTCATGCGCTGGCCCCCGCGCTTTTCGGCGCGATCACGATGAGCGGCTGGCCGTACTCCACCGGATCGCCGTCCTCGACCAATACATGCGTGACCACGCCACCCGCGCCCGCCGCGATGGAGTTCATCAGCTTCATGACTTCGATGATGCAGACGGTGGCCTCCGCCTCGACGGCGTCGCCGACTTCGACGAAGGCTTTGGCGCCCGGCTCCGGCGAACGATAGAAAGTGCCGACCATCGGCGATTTGACGACGGTGGAATCCGCCGGCCATTCGGTAGTGGCGGCAGACGCGGATGACGCCGCCGGCTCAGGCGGCCGTGAGACGGACGCGGGAGCAGGAGCAGGCGCAGGCGTCCGCGAAGCAGCGCCGTTTCCCGCGGGAACGGCAGGCGCACTGCCATCGACCGCGTCACCGCGCCGCAGATCGAGTTCGACATCGCCCATGCGCAGATGGAACTCGTTGAAATTCGCCGACGCCTTGATCAGCTCGACGAGTTGCACGAGATCCTTAAACGTCAGGGTTCCTTGTCTTTCCATGTGCGCGGCACCTCGCCGTTCGGTCGACGTTCGCACCCGCTGCGTGCGAATTCCGTTGAGTGAAATGTGGCGTTCCGTTGAGAGAGATGATTGCACACACTAAGGCAGGGTGCAATAATGAAATGCCGCATCTCATTCAGTGAAATCCACTAGCCCGTCGTTTCCGCTCAAGAGGAGTTCCGCATGCCCTCTCCCGTCATCATCACCGTTGCGATCACCGGCGCGGTGCCGAAGAAACGCGACAATCCCGCCGTTCCCGTCACGCCGGATCAGCAGATCGAATCGACGCACGAGGCGTTCGAGGCGGGCGCATCGCTCGTACATATCCATGTGCGCGACGCCGACGAAAACCCGAGTTCCAATCCCGAGCTTTTCGGCCGCGTGCAGGAAGGCGTGCGCAAGCATTGCCCCGGCATGATCGTGCAGTTCTCGACGGGCGGACGTGGCCGCGAGCAGTCGGCCCGCGGTGCGATGCTGCCGCTCAGGCCGGACATGGCGTCGCTCGCCACCGGTTCGGTCAACTTTCCGAAGAACATTTATGAGAACCCGCCGGAGTTCGTGGAAGGACTCGCGAAAACGATGCTCGAACACGGCATCAAGCCTGAAATCGAGGTGTTCGATCTCGCGATGTTGTATAACGCCGCGAACCTGGTGAAGGCGGGCCTGCTCGCACCGAACGCGCACGTGCAGTTCGTGCTCGGCGTGCCGAATGCGCTGCCCGCGCGACGCAACGTGTTCGATTTTCTGCGTGCCGAGCTTCGCGAAGTGCTGCCCCAGGCGACGTGGGTCGCGGCCGGAATCGGGCGGCATCAATGGGAGGTCAACCAGTGGTGTCTGGAGGCGGGCGGTCACTGCCGCACCGGCCTCGAGGACAACACGCGCATCGATGCGACGCGGCTCGCGTCGAGCAACGCGGAACTCGTCGGCAAGATCGTCGACGCTTGCGAGCGCTTCGATCGCGTACCCGCAACGCCCGAGGAAGCGCGCGCGATCCTGAAGCTGCCGCAGGCGGCGTGAAGGGGTGCTCACGTACAATGGCCGCTTCGAGGATTCTTGCGACGCGCAATGCTGAACGTTGACCCACAGAAGCCGGAATCGACCGCGTTGAGGGCGTTTGCCGTACTCGAATACGTGGCGCATGCGAACACGCCCGTTTCCCTCGACGATGTGACCCACGCCTGCAAGCTCCCCAAGCCGACGGTGTTCCGCATCCTGTCAATGCTCTTCGAGGCCGATCTCGTCTATCGCGAACCGCTCGGCAAGCGGTACACGGTGGGCGCGCGCTCGGCCGCGCTCGCGCTCGACGTGCTGCGCCATTCCACCTTGCGCTCGCAACCTCACACAGTCTTGCAGGAACTCGTGGACGCAGTGGGCGAAACCTGCAACCTGACGATCCTCGACGGCAATCAGGTGCTCTATCTCGATCGCGTCGAAACGCCGATGCCCTTGCGTCTGCATCTGGAGCCGGGTACGCGCGTGCCGCTGCACTGCACGGCGAGCGGCAAGCTCTTTCTGATGAACATGACGCAGAAGCAAATCGAGGCGCTGATCGGCAAGCCGCCGTACAAGCGCTTCACGTCGCGCACGATCACGGAGTGGGAGCCGTTGAAGGAAGAACTGGCGCGCGCACGCGAGACGGGCGTCGGCCTGCACGACAGCGAACTGTTCGATGACTCGGTGGCAATCGCCGTGCCGCTTTCCGATACCTCGGGGCGCGTGTACGCCGCGCTCGCATTGCATGGACCGACCTCGCGGCTCGATATCGCGGCCTGCCTGAAGCTGTTGCCCGACTTGCGTGGAGCGGCCAGCGCCATCGCGGATGCAATGGCGCCGCTCAACAAACAAGCCAGCCACGTGACGCAGAACGATTCAGCCGAGTTGTTGTAGGAAAAGGTCCGCTCCCGCTCAATACAGCGAACATTCGGCGCCGGCGTCGCTCACTTCACTTGCGATATCCCATGGCCCGCGAGATGTTCAGCGCCGCATCCTGAACCGCCGGCGCGAACTCCTTCATGCGCTTGACGCTCAGGCGCTCCAACGGCCCCGAGATTCCGATGGCCGCAGCCGGAAGGCCGAACGCATCGAAGATCGGCGCGGCGACACCGCCCACACTGTCCCGCCATTCGCCACGATTGATCGCATAGCCATTGGCCGCCGCGCGCGCGAGCTCGACCTTGAGCGCCTGCAAATCCGTGATGGTGGCCTTCGTATGTGCGGTGAGATCGACCAGATGCCGCGCGAGGAATTCCTGCGTCTGATGCGCGAGAAGAATCTTGCCCGTCGCAACGCAATACGCAGGCGCATGGCCGCCGAGCACGGAATACGCACGCACGGGCTGCGCGCTCTCGATCTTGTCGACATACACGACCGAGGCGCCATCGAGAATCGACAGGTGCACCGTCTCTTGCGTGAGATCGACCAGCGCACGCATATGCACGGCCGCGAACTGCCGCACGTCGATCTGCGCCATCTGCTTCGCACCCAGCTCGAAGAGTTTGAACGTGCTGCGATAGTTGCCCGTGGTTTCATCGCGCGTTGCATAGCCTGCGTGCGCGAGCGTTTGCAACGTGCGGTGCGTGTTGCTCTTCGTGAGCCCGACCTGCTCGGCCAGCACCGGGATCGTGACGGGCTTGCCATTCTGATCGGCGAGCGCTTCCAGCAGCATCATGCCCTTCAGCAACGTCTTGTCCATTGTCCTAAGATTTAGGATTAAAAGTTCATTCTACACCGCGCGTAGCGGCAAGAGCCGCGTATCGATCCGGCAATCTACCCAGTGCGTGTTCACGGTCCTCTCCTACGTCATCCTATTTTATAGGATGCGTATATCATTTTTTGGTTTACACGCCCGGAAGATCGCGCCACAATCGAATCGACGCGCACGAGCGCCGCCGCATGCCAACGGGATCGCCAGGGAAAACACATGGACCAGCCACTTCAAGGAATCAGGGTCATCGAGTTCTGCAACGTCGCGGCGGGGCCGTATTGCGGAATGCTGCTCGCGGACATGGGCGCGGACGTCATCAAGGTCGAGCATCCGAACGGCGGCGATACGTTGCGTGCGTGGCCGCCCATCTCCGATGGCTATAGCGAGAATTTCGCGTCGCTCAACCGCAACAAGCGCTCGGTCACGCTCGATCTGAAAAACCCCGAAGACATTCTTCAGGCGAAGTCGTTGATTCAGACAGCCGATGTCGTCATCGAGAACAATCGTCCCGGCGTGATGCATCGCCTCGGGCTCGGTTACGAAGACATTCGCGCGATGAAACCATCCATCGTCTATTGCTCGATCTCCGCGTATGGTCAGACCGGGCCGCGTTCGCAGGAAGGCGGTTTCGATCTGACCGTGCAAGCGATGAGCGGCATCATGAGCATCACGGGCGAACCCGATGGTGCGCCGGTCAAGTGCGGCGTACCGCTCGCGGATTTCTCCGCTGGCCTGTATGCCGCGTTCTCGGTGACATCGGCGCTGCGCGGCGTTGCGGCAACGGGCGAAGGAACGCATATCGACGTGCCGATGCTCGGCGCGACGCTCGCCATCGCCGCATTGCAGACGTCCGAATACTTCGGCACGGGGCGAGATCCGCAGAAGCTCGGCTCGGCGCATCCGCGTAACGCGCCTTATCAGGCGTTCAAGGCGCGCGACACGTATTTCGGCATGGCGGCAGGCAATAACGCGCTGTGGGAGTCGGTGTGCAAGGTCGTGCAACGCGACGATCTCAAGGCGGACTCGCGTTATGCGACGACCACGCTGCGCGCGCAGCATCAGGTCGAATTGCGCGACACGCTGGAGGCGATCTTCGCCGCTGACGACGCCGAACACTGGATCGAGCGCTTTCGTGCGGCGGGCGTGCCGTGCGCGCCGATCAACACGTATTCGCAAGTGTTGAAGGACACGCAAGTCGAGCATATGGAATGGGTGCAGCCGCTCGAATTGCCCAATGGCGTGCAGACGAAGACGTTCGCATCGCCCGTCAAATTCTCCGGCAAAACGCCTGACATTCGCCTGCGTCCGCCGGGTCTCGGTGAACACAACGCCGAGTTGCTGAAGCGCTCGGAGGTCGAGGCATGAGCGGCATCATCGTCGAGAAAATGCCGACGCATTGGTCGATCACGCTCAATCGGCCGGACAAGCTGAATGCGTTATCCGCGAGTATCGTGGAAGAACTGATTCAGGCTTTCGACGCTGCCGATGCCGCAAAAATATCGCTCGTCACGCTGCAAGGCGAAGGCCGATGCTTTAGCGCGGGATTCGACATGAGCGACGTGCATGCGCAAAGCGAAGGCGATCTGGTGCTCCGTTTTATCCGCATCGAAACGTTGCTGAACAAGATTGCGAGCGCGTCGTGCTTCACCGTGGCGCTCGCGCATGGCAGAAATTTCGGCGCGGGTGTCGATCTGATTGCGGCGTGCAATCTGCGCGTGGCCGCGCCCGGTTCGACGTTTCGCATGCCGGGGCTGAAGTTCGGACTCGTGCTGGGTTCGGCGCGATTCGCGCGAATCGTCGGCACGCGTGAGGCGCAGCGCATTCTCGAAACAGCCGCCACGTTCGATGTCGAACGTGCTTGTGCGAACGGGTTCATCGAACGCGTGGCGGGTCCGGAGCAGTACTCGGAAGTCGTCGCCGAAGCGGTGGAACGCGCGCGCGCCTTGCCCGCCGAGAGCCGCGCCATGTTGCGACGCGCGCTGGACACCGAAGAGGCCGATACCGACCTCGCCGCGCTCGTTCGATCGGCGTCTGCGCCGGGCATTCACAAGCGCATCGAAGCGTATCTGGCGTCGTCGAAGAAGGCTTAGGAGACAACTCGCATGAGTTCGGGATTCGCAAGCAAGGACAAGCAGGTCTCGCTCGCCGAACTGGCCGCGCTCGTACCCAATGGCGCGTCATTGGGCCTGGGCGGCAGCTTTCTACATCGCGGGCCGTTCGCGTTCGTGCGCGAACTGATCCGGCAAGAGAAGCGCGACATCGAAATCATCAAGCAGTCGCCGGGCTATGACATCGACATACTTTGCCGCGCGGGCGTGGCCTCGCGCGCGCGTTGCGGCATCGTCGCGATGGAAGGCAATTTCGGGCTTGCGCCGTGGTATCGGCGCGCGGTCGAGAAGGGTCATCTGAAGCTCGAAGAACACGCATGCGCGAGCCTCACCGCGGGACTGCGCGCGGCTGCCTTCGGCGTGCCGTTCATGCCGTGCGGCGGCTTGCACGGCAGCGATCTCGTGCGGATCAACGACTGGAAATGTCTCGACGATCCCTATGGCAGCGGCCAGAAAGCCTACGTGATTCCCGCAATTTCGCCGGACTTTGCCGTGATTCATGCATCGAGCGTGGATCGCGATGGCAACGTGCGCGTGGCCGGCACGTATCACTGGGACCGCATCATGAGCCGCGCCGCCAAAAGCGTGCTCGTCGTTGCCGAAGAACTCAGCGATACGCGCTTCGCCGATCAGCCCGAACTCACGATCGTCCCTTATTTCATGGTGCAAAACTACGCGATCGTGAAGAACGGCGCATGGCCGGGCTCGTGCTGGCCATCGTATGCGATCGACTATCCGGCGGTAGATGCGTATCTTCACGAAGGCCCCGAAGCGCTCGCACGCCATATCGATGCCGCGCCCGAAGCGGAGGTTCATCGACATGGCTGAACAATGGAGCGGCTTCTCCTACATCGTCACGAATCTCGCGCGCTTCATCCGGCCGAACGAGATCACGTTCAGCGGCGTGAACTCCACGCCGCCGATGCTCGCATGTCTGCTCGCAAAGCGCGCCTATGACTGGGACTTCGTGTATATCAACGTGGCCGGCGGCGTCGATCCGTCGCCCTCTTCCATTCCGATTTCGAGCTCCGACCCATTGCTTGCGGAAGGCTCGGCATCGATCTTCGCCAACGAGGATTTCTACGATCTTTGCACGCGCGGCCGCATGGATCTCACGTTCCTAGGCGCGGCGCAACTCGACGGCGCAGGCTGCGCGAACAACTCGTGCATCGGCGAATGGGCGCATCCGAAAGTGCGACTGCCGGGCGGCGGCGGCGGCGCGGTCATGCTGCCGACGGCCAGACGCGCCTGCACGTGGCGCACCGAGCATTCGAAACGCACGCTCGTCGCGAAGCTCGACTTCGTGACATCGTGGGGCGGCATGCATGGCGTGGTCACGCCCATCGCCGTATTCGTGAAGCGCGACGGCAAGCTTGCGTTGCAATCGTGGCATCCGGAATCGAGTCTCGATGAAGTCCGCGAACGCACCGGTTTCACGTTCGATGCAAGCGACGCCGAGCCCACCGCGCCGCCGACGTCGCGCGAACGTGAAGCGCTCGAATCACTCGACCCGCACGGGCAATTCGAGCGCGATGCAGCCGTTCGACTCAGGTAACGAGAACGACACAGTGACGACGACCACCGCATTGAATTTCGATGTCAGACCGACGAGTCTCGCGCAAGCCTTCGAACAGTACTGGCATGTGCGCAATGTGCAGAACCTTCCCGCAATCGGCGATGGCACGCGTTCGCTGACGTATGCCGAACTCGCACGCGAGACCGGCAGCGTCGCGGCGCACTTGTCGGGCCGCAATGCGCGCCCCGGCGATGTCGTCGCTATCACGATGTCGCGCTCGCTCGATGCCGTCGTGTTGTTGCTCGCAGCGATTCGCGCGGGATTGTGTCCGTGCGTGTTCGAACCGAAGCTCGCACCGGACGAAGTGAGCGCGCGTCTCGTCGAAACAGGTGCACGTTTTCTCGTGCATGACGACGACAACACATCGCTCGTGAGCGAACATGCCATTCCTTCGCATACGACCATCATCGACTTCGCGCGTCTGACGGAACCGTCGTACTGGCCGCCTGTCGATGTCGCCGCCGATTGCTCCGCCCTTCTGCTCTTCACTTCGGGCAGCACGGGACGTCCGAAAGTCGTGCAACTCACTCAGGCCGCGCTGCTCAACAATGCGCTCGGCGTGCTCGAACAAAGCGCGCTATCGAGCGACGACAGGCTGCTTCATGTCATGCCGATCTATCACACGAATGGCGTGAACAATCAGTTGTTCGCGCCGTTGCTCGCGGGCGCAAGCGTCGTGTTTTGCCCGCGTTTTCGTGCGGAAGACATGCCCGATTTGCTGACGCGCTTCAAGCCGACCATCATCACTGGCGTGCCTACGATGTATTCGCGCATGCTGGCGCAGCACTTCGAGGCCGGCTCGCTCGCAACGCTGCGCATGGCGCGCTGCGGTTCCGCGCCGATCACGGAAGCCTTGCATCGCGAAGTGGAAGCGAAGCTCGGTTGTCCGCTCGTGATTTCCTATGGTTTATCGGAAGCGACATGTACGAGCACGCTCAATCCGCCGAACGCGCGACGCGTGGGTTCGGTCGGCAAGGTCGTGCCGGGACAGACGGTCAGGCTGCGCACCGCCGACGACACGATGATCGATACACCGAATGTCGAAGGTGAAATCTGCATTGCAGGGCCGAATCTCATGACAGGCTATCTGGGCGCCGCCTATGAAACCTCGCGCACGATCGTCGATGGATGGCTGCGCACCGGCGATCTCGGCCGCTTCGACGACGACGGCTATCTCTATGTGACAGGTCGCATCAAGGACGTGATCATCCGCGGCGGCGAGAACATTTCGCCGTTGCTGATCGAGAGCGTGATCGTGGCGGAAGGAGATGTCGCCGCGTGCTGTGTCGTGGGCCGCGCGGATCGCGATCTCGGTGAAGTGCCGGTTGCATTCGTCGTGCCGAGAGACCTTACCGCGATACATGCCGAACGCGTGCAGGACGCCGTACGCAAGCGCCTTTCACGCATCTACGTGCCGCACGACGTGGTGTTCGTCGAATCGTTGCCTGAGACGGCGGTCGGCAAGGTGGATCGCAAGGCGCTCGCGGCGCGCCTTGCCAAAGGCTTCTACGATATTCAGCCGTTATAGAACCGCCGGCGTGCATCGCGAAGCCACAGACGCACGAGATGCCGCTTGCGATGCTCTTCATCGAAATCGACGAAGTTCGTGCGTCGATGCCCGCAACGCAAGTTATCGACGATCTGAATCTGGCCTGGCTCGAAGAAAAACTCACGCGCCCATTGCGGTTCGCGCATGACGGCTTCGAGCGTTTCCAGTGCTTCGAGGGTCTCCTCGTCCATCTCCCGCTGCGCCATCCGATAGCCGTTGATCACATGACGATGCGACAGCCTGCACACGACGCCGTCTGCTTCTTTGCAAAAGAGAGGATGACTGATGATAGTCGAATCGCCGGGTGCGTGCTCGCGTTGCCGATCGAACAGATACGGCCGATGCAAGCGCTCAAGCAGATGCGGATAACGCTCGATCATCTGGTTGTAGACGGTATGGAAACTGACGATACTGCTCACGCCGCCTTCCTTGGCGGGATGCAGGCACAACAGCGCGACGTAATCCGGCGGGCAGACGTTATAGCTATTGTCGGTATGAAAGTTCTGTTCCGCGTTGGTGATGTCCGGCCGCACGCCGTTGCCTGGCGGCTTGCCGAGATCGCGCACGTCATAAATCATCTTGCCGTCCCAGCTCTGCGCAACGGGACGCGACACCATCTGCGCGAGCAGCCAATACACCGCCGATGCTTCTTCCTTGCTCCACAGTTCCATCGGCAAGCGGTCGACGATCACGAAGCCCGGCCCGTCGCTCAGCAATTGCGCCGCCTCGCGCATCATCGCGCGGCAGCGTTCGAGCGAAAAGTCGTCCGGACGCAGAAGCGGCGTCGGCAGCGGATTCGCACGCAGCGTCGCCACGACTTCATCGAGTTCGCGGCGGCACGCATCGTTGATCTTCACGATGCCGTCTTCGGGCGCGAGACTGTCACGCGTCCACGCAATCTTGCCGGTGAAAGGCGTCATGCGTACCGGCTCGCCGAGATCGTGCGCGGCGTCTTCTTCCAGTATCATCGTTTGATCAGTCATCTCCGGGGCTCCTTTTTTTGCGGCGCAATGTCGTGTGTTTTATGCCGCGATGCAAGCCAGTCTAGGGCGTGCGCGCCGCGCCGGATAGCGAGACTTTCCGATCGCGCATCATCGAAATAAGCGATGAAGTGATGCCGCCCAACCGCCATGAAGAGCAATGGACATTCGACAACTGGAGACCTTTCTGCGCATCGTGGATACGGGCAGTTTCGCCGCCGCCGCGCAAACGCTCAACGCGACGCAATCGACCGTTTCCGCGCGCATTCGCGAGCTCGAACGCTCGCTCGGCGTCGATCTGTTCGATCGCAGCCAGCATCGCGCGCGGCTCACCGCGAAGGGGCAAGACCTCGTTGTATCGGCACGCGAGATCGTCGCGCTGGCATCGCGCGTGAGGCATCGTATCGGCGACAAGGACGCGCTCACGGGCACGGTGCGACTCGGCGTCGTGGGGCTCGTCGCGATTACCTGGCTGCCGAAGTTGATGGGCGCATTGCGCGAGCGCTATCCGAATCTCGCGGTCGTGCTCGATATGGGTCTGACGGCGACGCTCGTCGACAAGCTGCGCAACGGCGATCTCGATCTCGCGCTCGTGACGGGCCCGGTCGTGCAAAGCGGGCTTCGAGCCATTTCGCTCGGCTACGACGAATTCGTCTGGATGTGCTCGCCCGCGCTTGCCGTGCCCGCGCGCAAGCTATCGCCCGCCGAGCTAGCGACGTGGCCTGTGCTGGGCTTGTCGTCGCAATCGCATCACTATCCGGTCATCGAACGATGGTTCCGCGATGCGAACGCCGATTATCGTCCGGTCATCTCGTGCAACAACGTGCGCGTGCTCGCGGAGTTGACCGTATCTTGTCTGGGCGTGAGCCTCTTGCCGCGCGCGTCGTATCACGCGGAAATCGCGGCGGGCAAGCTGCGCGTCATCGATACCGCACCGCAGATCGGTCCGGTGCAGTTCGTCGCGCTACATCGGCATACGACGACAGATCCCATCGTCGCGGCCGTGGCCGAACTCGCGCTGGAGACGAGTGAGTTCGAACGGCCAGGCAATGCGTGAATGCGCTGTGTCGGCTCAAGGCAACGCGGTCCGGGGCTCACCGGAAGGCCGCGCGAACATGCGGAAGGTCGCGAACAACGCGATCAGCGCGGCGAACGAGAGCCACAACGCAGGCACCGCCCGATTCTGCGTGACCTGAATCAACGCGGTACAAATGAACGGCGTGAAGCCGCCGAAGATAGCCTGCGCGAGACTCCATACGAGCGAGAAGCCCGTGCCGCGAATGCTCGCGGGCATGATCTCCGTGAGCGCGACCACCATGCCTGCCTGATACGAGCCGTAGATCATCGCGTACCACATCTCCACAGCGAGCAAGCGCGTGAAACTGGGCGCCTGCACGAGCCATAGCATCGCCGGATAGGCAGTCAGAATCACGAGCACCGCACATACGGTGAGCACGGCCCGCCGCCCGACCCTGTCCGAAATCGCGCCGACAATCGGCAGCATCGTGAAGTTGATGATGCCGACAGCCATCGTCACGAGGAAGGAATCGATGGCGGGCAGGTGAAGCACGCGCGAGCCGTATGTCGGCGTGTAAGCGGTGATGAGATTGAACATGACGGCGGTGAGCGTCACCAGCATGATCGCCCCGCCGATGAGACGCGCGTTGTCTCGCAGCGACGCAAAGATCTCCTTGCTCGTCGGATGCCGCGCGCGCGATTCGAACTCTTTCGTTTCTCGCAGACGGCGGCGAATCATGAAAAGCACGGGAATGATAAGACAGCCGATCATGAACGGAATGCGCCAGCCCCAGCTATTCATCTGTTCGGCCGTGAGCGTGAAGCGCAGGCCCACGCCTAGCACCGCTGCGAATACGACCGCCGCCTGCTGGCTCGCCGATTGCCAGCTGACGAAGAAGCCGCGTCGTCCCGGCGGCGCGATTTCCGCGAGATACACCGACACGCCGCCGAGTTCCGCGCCCGCGGAAAAGCCCTGCAACAAGCGCCCCAGCACGACGATGATCGGCGCGGCAATGCCGATTGTGTCGTAGCCCGGCACGAAGGTGATCATCAACATGCCGACTGACATCAGCGCGAGCGTAAGCAGGAGGCCCGCACGCCGTCCGCGCCGGTCGATGTAGGAGCCGAGCACGAGCGCACCGATCGGCCGCATCAGAAAGCCGACACCGAATGTAGCGAACGACAGCATCAGCGAGACGAATTCGTTGCCGCGCGGAAAGAGCGCCTGGGAGATCGAAAGCGCGTAGAAACCGTAGACGGAGAAGTCGTACATCTCCAGGAAATTGCCGCTCGTGACGCGCAAGATCGTTCGTGCCGATGCCTCGTGCGCTTTACCCGATGTGCCTGATTGCATGACGTGCGTCTCCATTTGATTCGCGCTCTCTGCTCGCAGCCTTCTTGCTCGACCACATTCTGCGACGGACCGAGCATCGTGTAAACCACATTTTGAATGTATAGTCCTATATTATAGGACGCGTGGGCTCATCTGTCCGATACGAGCGCGCCATCTCGACGAAGTTGATAGGCATCCCATCGAATGCTAAAAATGCCGATGCCCGCGCGGGTGTGAAGCGCGCGGGCATCATCGAATGATTAGTGAAATAGCCGGACTACGTGCCCGCCCACACCGGCACGACGAACAGATACACGAAGCCGAGCAGCGATCCCGCCGTCAGCAAGATAACCAGCGTGAAGCCCAGCACGCGCTGCACGCCGACGCCCGCGATGGCGACGACCGGAATCGCCCAGAACGGCTGCAACAGACTGCCTGCCATTTCGCCCGCGGCAATCGCCATCGACGTGCCCGGCAAGGACGCGCCGAGCTGCATGGCGGCGGGGATCGTGAACGGCCCCTGCACCGCCCAGTGACCGCCGCCGCTCGGAATGAACAACGTGATCACGCCCGATGCGAGATAGCTCAGGAACGGCAACGTCGTGCTCGAAGCAACGTGAATGTAGGCATGCGCGACGGTTTCATCGAGTGCGGTCGCGCTCATGATGCCCATGATTCCGCCATAGAACGGATACTGCAGCAACATCGGCCCCGTGACCTTCGCGGCCTCCGTCACCGCGCCGACATACCGCCGCGGACTGCCGTGCAGACACAATCCTGCGAGCAGAAAGATAAAGATGACCGTGTTGATGTCCAGGCTCACGCCGTGACGCGTCCACTGGATTGCCAGGTAGCCCACGCCCGCGAGCACGAAAAGGAGGGCGCAGGTGCGCGAGCGTTCGAGCCGGCCCGCGAAAGTCCCGGCGCGCGAATCGGCCGTATCGTCGACCTTCTTGTCTTCCGCTTCGAGCAATGCGGCGTCGGCGGCGATCACGTCTTTATCGGCGGGACGCATGAGGATGAAAACGACCGGAATCAGCACCATTGCAGCGATGCCAGCGAGCAGGTTCCATCCTGCGAACACCGTATGCGCGAGCGGCACCGCCGAGTGCGTATGTTGCTCGACGATATTGAGCGGATTGCCCGGCGACGCGATAGAGAGCGCTATCGAACTCGACATGCCGGTGAACGCCCACAGCACCCATGAGCTATACGCGGCGGCCACGAGCCATGCGAAGTCCACGCGCACCTGCCGCGCGACTTGCTTGGACAACAATGCGCCGACGACCAGGCCGAAGCCCCAGTTCAGGAACGTCGCGACAGCACCGACGCCGAACACGAGCAGCACGGCGGAAACCGGCCCCACCGCAAGCTTGCTCACGCTGCGCAAGCCCGACTTGATGAGCGGCGCGCTCGCGAGCGCATAGCCCGTGACGAGCACGAGCACCATCTGGAACGCGAAGGTGAAGATGCCGAAAATGCCTTTGTACCAGCCGGTCAGGATCACTTCGGGCGTGCCCTTCGGTGCGAAGACGAGCGCGAGGCACGCGACCATCGCCGTGAGCAGAATGACGATGACGAACGGATCCGGCATCACGCGTTCGAACAGATACACGCACGAAGACACCGCTCGCTGCAACAGGGTCTTGCCTTCGTCCGGATGATCGGGGACGGCTTGAGGCCTCACCGCCAGCGGCGGGGAATCATGGGTTTCCATCGTGTGTCTCCTGAACCGGGGTCGATGCTCTCTCGTATGGAGCCTTGTTTACAGGCCTTGTTTGCAGGCCTTTCCGCGGGATGGTGGGTAAAGGCGGCAGTGACCTCAAGGATTTACGCCATCGCAGATTCGTTCGCGGGCGCACTCTGTCCTGCCAAGCTGATCTGAAGCTCGCGCTCCTTGCGCTGCAGACCGACGAGAATCTGACGGGCGCGGCGCAATGCCTTGTCGGTCTTGAGAAAGAGTTCGGAATAGCCATCGTCCGGGTATTCCATCATCCGTTGCTGCCGCTCCAGCGCCCATTGATCCTGCGCGACGACCGCCGGGAACATCTCCGCGACCTTCTTCGCGGTGGGCATGTTCGCATCGCTCAATGTGGTGTGCCAATTCTTGCACGACACGTTCCAACGCCACACGAGGTTGCGTTCATCGACCGGCAAGTGGAGATGCAGAAGCGTATACCCGCGTTCCTTGTCCGTGCCGAGTTCTCCCTCGGGCGCGACGCGCATCACCACGCGCGTGAGTCCGGGCGTGACCATGCAATGTGTGTGAACGCGCTCCACTTCGTCATACAGAAACCATTCCTTCAGATAAGGCGGTTGCCGATAGCCATGCACATGGCGCGTCGTACGCACGAATGTGTAGCCTTCGCTGTCGCCTTCTTCGAGGTCCACCGGAATCCTGCTGTTCTCCTTATCGCCGATATTGCCGTCGTGCAGCGGATAAAAGTGTGTGATGTCCAGCAGATTTTCGATCAGCAACAAGTAATTCGCAGGCACGTAAAGCGGTTCGGGCGAGCCGATCGACAGGTTCTCCGCATCGGTGACCTCGGGCGTGCGCGGCGGCTCACAGCGCTGCGAGGCCGCGATGTTGCCCGGCCAGATCCAGACCACGCCGTCCTGTTCGCGCACGGGCACGACGCTCAGGCGCGCTTGCGGTGGAATCGGCTTGTCGGGTGCGGACGGAATCGCCACGCATTGGCCCGCCGCGTCGTAGCACAAGCCGTGATACGCGCATTCGAGCTGACCGTTGTCGAGCAGCCTGCTTTGTGAAAGCGGAAAGCGCTTGTGGCAGCAGCGATCGTCGAACGCGACGACATCGCCGCTCTCGGCTCGCCACATCACAATGGGGCGATTGACGATCTTATGCCCCTGCAACTGGCCGATAGCAAACTCCGACGAAAAGCCGATCGGATACCAGCAATCCTTCACATATTCGAATGTGCTCATGACGCGCATCCTCTTTCTCGATGAGTGTGGAACGTTGAGTCGAGCGGAACCAGTCGCTCCGCGTGTTCTTACTGAAACCGCTTGAAAAGGCGTTTCAAAGATCGAGCACCAGTTTCGGCGACTTCGAACGCGAGCAGCAGATCATGACGAATTCCTCGCGGTCCTCGTCGTCGAGCACGGTGTCGCGATGCAGCGGTTCGCCCGCGAGATAGCGCGTCATGCACGTGCCGCAATACCCTTCGCAACACGACGTATCGACTTCCACGCCGTTTGCGCGCATGACATCGACAATGGATTCGCCTGGTGGCACCGTGAGGATTTTTTGCGAGCGCCGCAGTTCGATATCGAAGGGTGTCTCGGGTTCGGTCGCTGCCTCGCTTTCCTTGATCGCGCCGCTTGCGGAAAAGCGTTCGCAATGACGCGTGCCCGCGGGCCAATGCGCGCTCGCGGCTTCGATTGCGTCCATGAAACGGCCGGGGCCGCAGTAGTAGAGATGCGTATCGGCGGGCCGTCTTTCGAGCGTCGATACGAGATCGAGTCCATTGCGCGGATCGCCGTTATCGAAGTGCAGCGACACATCGCCGCGCTCGATGAGCGTCTTCAGGCGATCGAGAAACGCGGCACGTTGCGAGGTTCGCGCGCAATAGAAGAGATGGAACGGCTCGCCGCGCTTTCGCACTTCCGCGATCATCGCCATGACCGGCGTGATGCCGATTCCACCCGCGATAAACACATGTCTGCGCGCCGATTTCGAAAGCGCGAAGTGATTGCGCGGCGCTGAAACAAACAGCTTATGGCCCGCTCGCAAGGTGTCGTGCATCGCGACCGACCCGCCGCGCCCCGTCGGATCGCGCAGCACGGCGACCACATAGCGATGTCGTTCGTCAGGCGAATTGCAGAGCGAATATTGTCGAATGGTTGCGTCGGGAAGGTGCACGTCGATATGCGAACCCGCCGTGAACGCGGGCAAAGGCTCGCCATCGGCGCTCACGAATTCGAATGCGTTTATGTCGTCGGCCAGCGAGGTAATGGACTTCAGCGTGACGTACAGTTTCGTCTGCCGTTCGTCGTCCGGACGAGCAACCGCCTCCTCTCGCATGAGGACCGTTTCCATGTGTCTCTCTCCTTATCTCCCAGCAACAGTCGGTGCGGGTCGTGTGGGAACGCGCGCTGTGCTTGAAGAAAAGGTTAGGCGTGACGGCACATGAACTCAAACGAGTAATTTGCGCGAAAAAACATCAGGAAACTTGATGTGTCATGGCGCGCCGCACCATTCATCGCGACGAAGCCGTAGTCTTGATGCACTCGAAATCGCTGACTTCGCGAGCGAGTTCCGCAATCGCGCGAGCGAGCGAATAAGAATGCCCGGCGGGACATGCCGCGATGAATTCGACCGGCTCCAACGGATTTTCCACGTGCACGATAGCGAGCTTGTTCTGCGCGATCTCCTGCCTGTACGAGCGCACCGGCAGATACGACACGCCCATGCCCGCGATCGTCATCGACGCCGCAACTGCCACGCTTTTGCAGCGCGCGAGATAGCGGCATCGCACATGTTCCGTGAGGAACCAGTCCTCCAGCGCGGCGTAATGAAACGACGATTGCTTCATGCCGATGATCGGATACTCGGCCAGTTCGTGAGGCTTGTACGTGCGCGCGTCGAGGCCCAGCGCGGGACTTGCCATCCACTGGAAATCAACGGTGCCGAGCGAGAGCGTCGATAGCTCCGGTGTGCGCGTATGCCCCGGCGCGAGCACGAGCTCCAGTTCGGCCTGATGCAGACTCGCCATCAATTCCGCAGTCAGCGCTTCTTCGATTTCCAGACGCACATTCGGATAGCGTTCCGCAATCGTGGTGATGAGACGTGGCAGCCATGTCGTCGTGACGACTTCCGCCACGCCGAAGCGCACCGTGCCCGACACCGCTTCGGGCGCGCCGATCCGATGCTCCAGTTCAGTCGAGAGATCGAGAATGCGGCTCGCATAATCCATCAGTTCGCGGCCCTTCGGCGTGAGCCGCGCCGTGCGATGCGTGCGGTCGAACAACTCGACGCCCAGCGTGCGTTCGAGTTCACGCACGCGCATGGACACGGCGGATTGCGTCGCGTACAGGCGCTCGGCGGCGGCAGCAAAGCTGCCGAGCTTCACGGTCCAGAAGAAAGTCTCCAACTGTTGCAGAGTCATGATCGCGCTGCCTTATGACTGATGGCCGGTCTGGGCGTAGCGCGAGTTTACGGATTTCATCGTCATGCGTCAGCCGTGGAAAGCCCTAGCGATTGCAACTTGTATGAGCATGTCTTATTATCCGAATACATGTGTGTCACGTGTCTTGTCGCGGACACACGACGCTAGCTCAAAGGCAATCCATGCAAGGCAATTCCAGCAAACGCGCCGCCGCTCCGAAACGCGGCAAAACAACGAATGAACCGCTGCTCAATCGCGACAGCGCCACCGCGCTTTATATCCAGATCGCGGATCGTCTCCGCGCGGAAATCGACGCGGGCACCTTCGCGACCGATAGCAAACTTCCCGCCGAAAGCGAGCTGACGCAACGTTTCGATGTGAGTCGCGTGACCGTGCGGCAGGCCATCGCGCTGTTGCTTGCGGACGGGTATGTCGTCAGCAAGCAAGGCAAAGGCACCTTCGTCTCGCGCAACAAGTTCGTCCATGATCTGAAGCCGATGCGCGGCTTCTACGATGCCCTGGTTGCACAAGGCGTGGAGCCGAAGACGAAGCTGCTGGAGTTCGGACCCGTGAGCACGCCGGAACCTTTGCGGCAGGCATTCGGGAAAGACGATGGCGAAAGTGATTGCTTTCGCCTCAAGCGGCTCTATCTCGTCGATGGCGAGCCAATTGCGCTGGTCGTGTCGTATCTGCCGCCGCAGGCAAGCGGGCTCACCTGGGAGCAGGCGAACCGCAACCCTATCTACGTGCTGCTCGAAAATCTGCTCGCGATGCCCGTAGCCCAGGCGCAGATTCGCATTCGCGCGTGTTCGGCGGGTACGTCGGTCGGTCGGGCGCTCGGGCTTTCGCCGCGTGCCGCACTGCTCGTAATGGACCGCGAATCGTTCGATGGAAACGGCATGCTGCTGGAGCGCACGTCGTTTCATATTCGTCCGGAGAACTACGAATTCACGCTGAGCGTGCAAGGACCGTTGCCGGTCGGCTCGTCGATCAAGAACGTGAACGGCGCGGCATCGCACGATCACGCGGCGTGACCGTGCGACGCTGGCTCGTTTAACGACGCGCAGGTTTTACATGCACCGTCGACGTGCCCTGCTGCCCTTGCGCGAACGTCGCCGAAGCAGGTTCGCCCGCTGCCGCGCGCAACACGCGCAGCGTCTTCGTTGCGGGATCGATCTCGACGAACGCGCCATGCGGCACGACCGCCGTCACGTCGCAATCGAAACCTGCGATCATCGAGATATTGCCGAGGGCCGCGCCTTGCGCGAGAATCGGGTTCACCGTGTTGAACACGATCGCCGCCGGCGCCATGTTGCGCGACTGCATCTCGTGCAACATCCACGCGCTGGCGACACCGCCTTTCGCCGTATCGAGCACGAGTACGCGGCCAATATACGATTGCCCCACGAGTTTGTGCGACGGCCGCGAAAAGACGCCTTCCAGACGGTTCAGATCGTAGCGGGCGGAGAAGCCGTCGCTTGCAACCAGCGCTTCCGCCGACACTTTATTGCCGAGCGCGTGACGCGCGACAAGCACGATTTCGTTCATGCGAGTTCTCCTGTCACGGCTGCGTCGATGCATGCCTGCATCGATGCCAGCATCGGTGTATAGCCGTATCCGCCGAGAATATTCACCAGCTTCGCGCTGTTGGTGGCGAGCGTTTTCCAGCCCTTCGCCTCGGACATCTCGCGCGCATACGACTGATAAAAGCACATGCCCGCGAGCACCGTGCCGCCCGCTTTTTCGATGCGGCGCGTATAACCGAACCGCTCGGCATCGGGCGCGACTTGCGGGCTCGTGATCGCGAGCATCGGCACCTTGAAGGTGCGGCCATCGCAGAGATCAGCGAGCGCGCGCAGTTCGTAAAGACTCAGTTGCGGCGCGGAAAAGACCACGACGTCCACTTGCTTCGCGACTGCATAACTCGCAGTCAGCGCTTCGATTTCCGCGCGTCCGATACGATGATGCACCGGCAACGCATCGCCGCCGACATCTTCGAGCCGCGACGCTTCCGGCGTAATGCCGATGATATGAAACAGCGCGATCGATCCGTAACTCGCCATCGCCGCGCCGAAGTGCTTGAGGTCGTCGGAAGTCGGCGCGGCCTCGATGCCTTCGATCACCGGCACTTCCCAGTAATTGCCCGCAAGACGGCCGATCACGCCGCCGAGGGCGCCCCATTCGTTGAGCGTGCGCGGCGTGAAATCGACGCGAAAACGCTTTGTCGCGCGACGTTTCTCATCGAGATGAAAGCCATAACGCGGCGTGCGTCCCGTGAGGCCAGCGGACAACGCAGACGGGCCGCCTTCGAAATTCGTGCGCGCGCCGCTCACCGAGTTCGAATAGATCACGACGCCGGTATCGCCGAACGCGACGTGTTCGCCGCGCGTGGCCGCGAGCACGGTCTGATAATTGATGCAGGTGTCGGTCATGCTGACGCCCAGGCGCTCGAACGCGTGAATCGTGCGGCGTTCGAGCTCGACCATCCAGTCGCGCTGGCCGAGATCGCTGGCCTTCGAAAAATCGGTGCCACGCGGATCGGTGATGGTCGGAATACGCACGGTGTGGCGGCCATCGCCGAATTCGGAAAGCCGCTCCAGCCACATGACGCCCGCCTGTCCGAGACTCTCGGTATCGGCCATGATGTGCGCCTGCGTGACCGGCACGAAATCACGCGCACCGAAGAATTCGCCGACCTGTATCTGATGGCGCATGGCCATTTGCAGGACCTTGCCTTGCTCTCCATTGAGCATGGCGGTCTCTTCATCGTCGAGCAGCATTCGCAATCTCCCTACGGATATCGTCGCTGAAAACTACGCCTTGATTGTCTTATCTTGTATTAAGACAAGATAGGCGGATAGTAACGACGTGCTTTACCGATGTCAACACGCGTCGATCAGTCATCGGCACCGGGCGGCGGCTCGCACGGCGTCGGCGATTCCACCAGTTGACAGTTGCGAAAGCACGGCGATAGCATGCATCACGATGTATTGATACAAGATAATACAACGACTGAGCCACATGTCTGACCCAGAACATCGCAGCATTTTCGTTCCCGCCGGCATGAGTCCGCGTGCGCTTCAATGCGCCGAACGTTCTCGCGTCGAAAAACAAATCGAGGGGAGACACCGGTATGACCAACATCCATATCGTTGCGCTTGTCCTGCTGGTGGTCGTATTTGCGATCAGCCTGTGGCGCGGCATCAATCTAGGGCTGGTTGCGATTCCCGCGAGCTTCTTGCTGGCGGTGCTCGCGAACGTTCCGCAAAAGCGGATATTCGCATCCTTCCCGACCGATCTCGTCATGCTGATTCTCGGCGTGATGTACCTGTGGAATCTCGTGCGCGATAGCGGACTTGCGGAACTGATCGTGCATCAGGCTGCCGCGATGTCTCGCGGGCGGCCATGGCTGCTGCCGTGGACGACGTGTGCCCTTACCGCCTGTATCTGCGCACTGGGCGCGTTGCCGATCGCCGCGCTCGTCATCACGTTACCGGTTGCGCTGGAGATTGCGCGGCGCGAGAAAATCCGCCCGGCGTTGATGGGCATCGTGACCATTCAGGGCGGATGTATCGGCGGATTGTCGCCGTTGAATCCGTGGGCCAAGGTGGTCGCCGCGCAAGCGGCCAAGGGCGGCGTGACGCTGCTTCCCATGCACTTTTTCTTCTGTCAGCTCGCGATCAATTTCACTTTCGCGCTCCTGGCGTTCTTCGCGTTTGGCGGAGCGGAACTGATCGCGCGCGGCAGAAGACGCAACACCCTTTCGGAAAGCGCTTCAGGAGCGGTCCCGTCGCGACTCGCGCTGACCTGGCAGCAATGGGCCGCGCTCGCCGCGTTGCTCGGTTTTGTCGCGCTGGTGCTGACGCACCACGATGTCGGTCTTAGCGCGTTTTCCATGGGCGTTCTGCTCAACATGGCGGTTCGGGCGGACCCGCGCAAGGTCATCGCCGATCTGCCGTGGAGCATGGTCGTGATGATCTCGGGCATTCTGATTTATATCGGCATGCTCGAACACGTCGGCGTATTGAAGGCGACCGGCGAGCTGCTGCAAAATCTGGAACAGCAATCGCTGGTCCGCGTAGGCATGACGTACCTCGGCACGTTGATGGCGAATTTCGAGGCTTCGTCGGTGGTCGTGCTCGGGTTGGTCATCCCGGTAGTGACGCACTCGCTGGCGAACGAACCGTCCGCGTTGCTTGCGTCGATCCAGTTGGCGCTATCGGCGACGAGCATCGTCGTGATTACAGCGAGTCCGTTTCATCTGGGCGGCGGACTTGTTCTGGCGGAGTTGCATGGAGATGAGAGAACGTTCAAGGATCTCTTGAAGTGGACGGCGGCTTTGACGCTTTTTGTGCCGCTGGGTGCGTTTTTCATCTGAGGCCAGAGCGAGCTGCCTTCAACTCACCAATGAAAGTGTCGACGGACGGGTTGCGCGTGTCGCCGCGCCAGCAGACGACCATGTCGATTGCCGTGTCCCTGTCCGAGAGCGGCCGGATGCACAATCCGCTGCGCTGAATGTTGCGAATGCACTCGGGATAAATGCTCACCCCCGTATTCGCAGCGACGAGGCCGATGATGCCGTCGCTTGTCGACGCCTCCTGAGCGATCGCAGGAGCAAAGCCCGCCCGATGGCAGATCGAGAAGAAGTGATGGCGAAACGCTTCCCACGAATGCGGCGTGCCGAGCACGAAGCGCTCGTTCGCGAGGTCCGTGAGTTTCAGCGATTTCTTCTGCGCCAGCGGATGCGCGGTCGGCAGGAGCGCGACCATCGGCTCCCGGCCGAACACCCGCGTTTCGACGCCGGGTGCCGCGAATGGCCCGATCATGAAACCGACGTCGATGGTCGAATCGAGCATCGCTTCTTTCTGCACCGTGCTTGGCATATGCACGAGATCGATGTTGATCGACGGAAACTTCTTGCCGAACGCCTCGATGATGGCGGGCAACGTGCCGTTGATCGCGAAGTCCATGTAGGCGATGCGCAAATGCCCGATGTTGCCCGCCTCCGCGCGTCGCGCGAGCGTGATCGCCTGATCGATATGGGTGAGCGCGAGCTGACAATGCTCCGCGAATACGCGGCCCGCATCGGTCAACTCGACGCGCCGCGTCGTGCGCGTGAGCAACGCCGCGCCCACCGATTCCTCCAGCGCCTTGATGATGCGGCTCAACGCCGGCTGCGTCATGTGGAGCCGCTCCGCCGCGACATTGAACTGCAGCGCGTCGGCGACCGCCAGGAAGGCTCGAATGTGATGAACGTCGATTCGCATGTCGCGTCGTGGACCCTTCAGCGTCTGTCGGGCCGGACGCGAGGTCGTCGCGGTCCGGGCAAGTGCCCTATCTTACCGGTCGTCCGGCCGGGCCCAGCGTGATCAGCGCGCCAACGACGACCAATGCCGACACGACGAACAGGCCGTTGTTCAGGCTTCCCGTGACCGTCTTCACGAAGCCCAGCATACTCGGGCTCGCAAAGCCACCAAGCAGACCCAGGCTGTTGACGAGCGCGATCGTGCCCGCTGCCGCGCGCGTGCCTGCGAGGAAGTCGGTGACGATCGCCCAGAACAGCGGCTGTAAAGTGAAGATGCAGGCCGTCGCCACGCTGATGCACGCGAGCGCGAGCCACAGATCGGAACCTGTGCCCGCAATGGCCGACAGCGCGGCTGCGCCGATCAGGGCACAACCTGCCGTATGCCAGCGCCGTTCGCGTGTTCTATCGGAGTGGCGGCTGACAAGCACCATCGTGAGCGCCGCAACGCCGTAGGGAATCGCGGAGAGCATACCGATCGAGTAGGCGTCGGTGACGCCCGCACCCCTGATCAGGGCCGGCAGCCAGAAGCTGATCGCATACACGCCGCAGATGAACGTGAACCAGACGAGCGCGAGCGCATAGATCCGGCCGCTTCTCAGCGCGCCGCCAAAGCCGTGTCTCTCGAAGAGAGACGACGCGTCACGCTCCTGGTCGAGCTCGTGCAGCACGACCGCCTTCTCGGCATCGGAGAGCCAGCGTGCCTCGCGCGGATTGTCGTCGAGGTAGAAGAACGCGGCGATGCCAAGCAGGCACGACGGCAATCCCTCCACCAGAAAGAGCCATTGCCAGCCTTGCAGCCCATGCACACCATCGAGCCGGTTCAGTGCCCATCCTGACACCGGCCCGCCCAGCACGCCTGCCATCGCCACCGCGGTGAGAAAGAGCGCCATCACGCGGCCGCGTCGCGCGGCCGGATACCAGCACGTGAGATAGAAAATCATGCCCGGAAAGAAGCCCGCCTCGAAGACGCCGAGCATGAAGCGCATCACATAGAACGCCGTGGGCGATTTCACGAACATCATGCCCGCTGAGGTGAGCCCCCAGAGCAGCATGATCCGGATCAGCGTCTTGCGCGCGCCGATGCGCTCGAGGATGAGATTGCTCGGCACCTCGAAAAGAAAATATCCGGCGAAGAAGATGCCAGCTCCGAGTCCGTACACCGCGTCGCTGAAGCCGAGGTCGCCGCGCATCTGGATCTGCGCGAAACCGATATTGATGCGGTCCAGATACGCCGCCACGTAGCAAACGAAGAGAAACGGAATCAGCCGCCACGTAATGCGGCGATACGTGGCGTTCGCCATCGCGGACGAATGCGGCACGGCATCCTCCGTCAAAACTGCGCCTTGTAATGCACCTTCGTTCATTGCGCTCTCCAAAGATGAGCAATAAATGGCGAAGCGACGACCCCTCGGGAGTCGTCGGTCATCTCGTTCCCGTTCGAAACCGCATGTGCAGCAACGCGGGCCGCCAGCGGCCCGCGCAACACTCAGCCCTTCACCGATTGCAGATAGTCCACGCAGCGATCGACCGATTCGACATCCGCGAACTTCGCATCGATGTCGAACAGGTTCCATTCGACCGCACCCGGCACCCGGTCGCCGATGCATTCACGCACCGCGATCGTGCGGAAGCCTTCGGCCAGTCCATCGCACAGTGTCGTGCGTACGCAGGCCGAGGCCGTCACGCCGGTCACGAGAATCGTGTCGACGCCCGCTGCGCGCAGAAAGCCCGCGAGGTACGTCCCGTGAAACGAGCTCGCGCGCTTCTTGATCAGCACCTGCTCGCCTTCGATCGGCGCGATACGCGAATCGATGGCCCAGAGGTTCTCGTCCGATTGAGCGACCACATCGACGGGAATCTTGTTGTGCCAGAGGCCCATGTCGGTATGCGGATTCTTGCGATCGGTGACCTGATAGCACGTCGTCACGTGAACGACCGGATGACCGTTCGCGCGGCATGCGGCAAGCAGACGCTGCACGCCGGGAATGATCTGGTCGTCGATATGCTCGCACGTGAACGGATTGCCCGGTCGCGTCCAGGCATTCGCGAGATCGACGTTGATCAGCGCGGGCTTCTTACCGAAGCCCACGCGCCGCTGAAAACCGCGCTCCTGATAGAGCTTCGTTGATTCCGCGAAGGCTTGCGCCAACATTTCGTTCAGTCCTGCATTCATCTCTTCACTCTCCGATAGTTACTCTGGGACGCTTGTGCCTTGTGTGTCGGCAAGAAAACTATAGGATCGTCATTAATGCTCGTCCAATTCCGTTTTAGCCGTGTTTAATAGCGATTGTGGTACTAATAACCAGCCCTCCACGCACGCACAAAAAAGCCCGGGACAGGCCCGGGCCAGGATGGCATCAACCATCGCGAATCAAAATCGGCTGCGAATTCCCACGCCGTAAGTCATGCCCGAGGACAGCGTGCTCGCGCGATCCGCGAGCACGGCGGCGTAGAGGTCCGTTCGTCTCGACACGTTGTAGTCGAAGCCGACTGCGAGCGTGCTGCGGCTCGCCTGTGACGCGCCCGAGGACTTCGAATGCATATACGACGCGAGCGCCTTGCCGTCACCGATCGGCACGGCAAGGCCGAGCTGTACGCCATTGACCGTCGTGTCCGCGCCGCTTATGTCGTTGGATAAGCGCTGATACTGGCCGTAGAAGCGCACCACGTTCAGATCGCACAGCGCGGCGACCATCACGGCAGTCTGTCGCGAATAGCCTGGCGCGATCGCATTGAGATCGCCGGGTGTCGTGTCGAAGGGCTGGCTCTGGAACGCAACATTCACGGAGAAGATGCCGCCTGCATACCCGGCCGATCCGCCCCATTTGTGCGCGTTGCCCGGTTGATTGCCGAGCGCGTAGATCGCATCTGCGCTGAAGCCCGACAGGACCGGCGTGCGATACAGCGCCGCGTTGTTCCAGGCATATCCGCCGATGAGTCCCTGCCCGTTCACGCCCAGATACGTGTGCAGTACAGTCGGCGAGAACGTGTAAGAGTCGATGAATGGATTGAACAGCACCGCCGTCACGAAATAGGGCGAGACGACGCGCCCGAGGTGGATCGATCCGTAAGGGCCGCCGATCGAAATCTCCGCGCTGCGTCCGAAGAACGGTTCGCCGTCGAAGCTGCCTGCGCGCCCGTTCTGTGGCCGGAAAAAGTCCTCCAGCGTGAAGCTCGCGTGCCATCCGCCGCCCAGATCGTCCGTGCCGCGCATCCCCCAGTACGACGTCGACATGCCGCCACCGCCGACCGTCCATGCCTGCGCGCTGCCCAGCGGTTTCGATGAGCCCATCCACGCATCGACCAGTCCGTACAACTGGACCGACGACTGCGCATGCGCCGCCTGTGCCTGCCACGCCACGACAAGCGTGGCGGCGATTCTTGTCATGGTCCTCGTGCGCCTCATTTGTCCGCCACCTCGCCGCCCTTGCGCGCGAACATCATCAGCAGCGCGGATGCGAAACACGGCAGCGCCCCGAAATACAGCGCGCCCTCCTTCCACGAACCACCGTGTGCAAGCAGCGCGGTGACGCCCGCGCTCGCGATGACCGCGCCGACGGGCCCCATCGCGGTGACGATTGCGCCACCGGTCGCGCGAATGGACGTCGGATAACTTTCGCCGATGAAGAACAGCGCCGCGGCATACGGCCCGATCAGGAAGAAGAGCCCCAGGCTGTAGAGTGCGACGACCACGGCGAAATCGCTGGGCGCGTAGAGCATCGCGAGAAACGAGAAGGCGCCGAGCGTCCATCCGGCGACGATGGTATTGCGCCGCCCCAGCCGATCGCCGATGTAGCCGTGTGCCACATAGCCCAGATAGCCGACCACGTTCGACAGCACGAGCACGACCAGCGAACTCTGAAACGACAATGCGTGAACCTTGGTGATGACGGTCGTGCCGAGAACGCTGAAGACCTGAATCGTCGACCAGTTGAGCATGAAGCTGAGACCCAGAACCAGCGTCGAGCGCAGCGCCCGTCCGCGAAACGCCGCGCCGATTCCTCCACCGTGTTTCTCATAGTCGAGGCCATGCGCCCGCGCGAGCTCTCGCGCTTGCGCCGTATCTCCGACGCGCGCCGTGTCGACGATGCGCCGGTGCAGCAGAAACTGCGGGCTCTCCTTGAGCCGCCGCGTCATGAACAGAATCGCGACAGCCGGGAACGCCGCGAAAACGAAGCAGCCCTGCCAGCCGACGAGAGGCAGCAACACAGCGGTGAGCCCGGCCGCGACCAGCGCACCGATCGGCCAGCCGCCCTGTACGAGGCTGAAGAAGAAGCCTTTGCGGCGGTCCATGCGCGGATCGTCGAGGGCGGCGTACATCTCGTTCAGGTACGTTGCGTTGACCGTCTGCTCGGCGTAGCCGAGTCCCGCCAGCGAACGCACGAGCACGAGTACGGCCTGCCCCGCGTTGCCGGCCGCCGCGGTGAGTCCGGAGCAGAGCGCGGCGCCCGCGACCGTCGTGATCATGCCGGTGCGCCGCCCGAAGCGATCGACGATCGGGCCGACGAGAAACGCGACGACCGCCGAGCCGATCGCCACCAGCGTTGCGATCTTCGCCTGCTGCGCCTCGCTCCATTGATAATGCAGGCCAATCTCGGGCAACAATGTGCCGAACAGGATGAAGTCATACACTGCGAAAATCCACGCAAAAAAGGCCGTCCAGCTTGCGCGGCTCACGTCGCGGACGTCGACGGGCGGCGGGGCCCAGAATTTCTGCGATACGGCGTCTTCTCGTTTCATCGTGTCTCTCTTTGCGCTCGCGCGACTGTTCGTATCAACGAATGCACATTGATTCGTATAACTAACTATTTATTCCGGAAATAGAAACTGAAAAGGCAGCGGCGAGCCGGAGAGTCCGGCTCGCGATCTGATGCGTTAGCTGCGAATCTTTACGCGCAGCGCCTCGGTCGCCGCGAGATCGAGAGTGAGTCCGGCAGTAATCACGACGCCGTAGGCATCGCGTGCATGCTCGATCGTGCAGAAGTCGTCGAGCACGTCGTCGAGGACCTGCTGCGCGGGTCTGTCCAGCGGATCGCCATACCCGCCACCGCACGGCGCGTAGTACGCCATCGCTTCGCCTGCTTCGAGCGCGACGTTGGAGAACTTCGCGGGCATCGGTTTCACGCTGCCTTCGCGCGCCACAATCTCGACCTTGCCCACCTGACCCTCGCCTCCGCCGAACGCGCCCCAGGGCACGTCCTCATGACGCTCCGATTCGTGCGTGAGCGTGCCGCCCTCGAGCAGGCGCTGCGTCTTCACGACACCGATGCCACCACGATACTTCCCCGCGCCCGGCAGCACATCGTCGCGCAACTCGTAGCGGTCGCATACCATCGGCAGATGCATGCCGAGATCTTCGATGGGATTGTTGCGCGTGTTGGCCATCAGGTTGTCGATGCAGTCGGGACCATCCGACCTGGGGCGCCCGCCGTACGCGCCCTCGTTCACTTCGAGAAACACCCAGTAATCGCCCGTCGGACGAATGCCCGAGTAGGCTGCAAAGGACAGCGTCGCCGAATTGCCGGCCGTCGTGCGCTCGGGCAGCACGGGCGACAGCGCCTTGATGATCAGGTCGATCATGCGGTTGCACTGCGTGAAGCGCGCTTCCGCCGCAGCCGGGAAAATCGGATTGAAGATGGAGCCCTCGGGCGCGGTCACGCTGATCGGCCGGAACGAGCCTTCGTTCGGCGGCAGCTTCACGTCCATCAGCGCCGTGTCGGTCAGGAGCGCGCGGAAAGCGCAGTAGCAGGCCGGCTTCGTCGATCCCTCGAACGGCACGTTGAAGCCCGTGGGCACCTGATCGGCGGAGCCGGTCAGATCGACTTCGACGCCGTCGCCACGCACCTTCACGCACACCTTGATCGGCAGACGCTTGTCGCGATTGAGCCCGTCGTCATCGAGAAAACCTTCGGCGGTGTAATCGCCGTCGGGAATCTCCGCGATACGGTTGCGCATCATCGTTTCGGTGTAGCCCATCAACTGATCGGCAGCGCCGAACACCGTTTCGCGGCCGTATTCGTCGAGCAGCTCCTGCATGCGCCGCGCGCCGAGCTGGGCCGAGGCGATCTGTGCGTCGATGTCGTCCTTCGTCTGACGCGCGGTGCGGCTGTTGTAGCCGATGAATTGCCAGAGCCCCTCGTTGCGCCTGCCGCGCTCGTAGAGCTTCACGCCTGCGAACAGCATGCCTTCCGCGAACACATCAGGAATATCGATGATGAGCCCGGGCGTCGCCGCGCCGATATCGACGTGATGCGCCGTGTTGGCCGCGAATGCCACCAGTTCGTCGCGCCAGAATATCGGCACGACGATGCAGAGATCGGGACTGTGGCTCGATCCGTAGTACGGGTGATTGTGGATGACCACATCGCCTTCTTCCCACGTGCCGCCCTGCAGGCAGCGCGAAATGCCTCGCAGATACGCGGGAATCGAGCCGATATGCAGCGGCGAGCCTTCCGATTCGGTCAGCGTATTGAAGTCCAGATCGAAGAGCCCTGCTCCGATGTCCTGCGATTCGCGAATGATCGACGAAAACGACATGCGATACAGCACGTGTCCCATTTCTTCCGCGATCGTATGCAGCGCCCCGCTGATCACCTGCAAGGTGATGGGGTCGACGCGTCCGTTGTCCATGGTAGCTCTCCTCTTACGCCGCAAGACGGTTGATATGGATATTGCCGTTCGAGACGACGCGCGCGCGATAACCCGGCGGCACGAGCGTCGTCGAATCGCGCTGCACGACGATTGCGGGTCCGTCGAGCGTATTGCCGGCGAGCAGGCGGCTGCGGTCGTAACGCGGTGTGTCGTAGGTCGCGCCGTCGTCGAAGGTCGTGCGGCGCACGAACATGAGCGCGCGATCGTCGGGCCGCACCGAACCCGTCGACAGGGGCGGCCACTGCAAGGCCGGCGTCTTCGCTACGCCGATGACGCGCAGCGTGACGATCTCCACTTCGACGTCGTCGAAGGCCCAGCCGTAGTCGCGCTTGTGCTGCGCGTGAAAGTTCGCTTCGATACGCTTCACGTTCGCGAGGCCGATCGCACCGTCGGGAATGTCGGCGCGCAACTCGAAGCCCTGGCCGTGATAGCGGCATTCCGCCACGCGCACGTAGTGCTGGCGGTGCGCCGGAACGCCGTCCGCTTCAAGGCGGGCACGGCATTGCGCGGTCAGTTCTTCAATGACGCCGTTGATCTTGTCGATGTCCTGCTCGGTGACGTTATCGAGCACCGTCATCACCGAACGCGTGAATTCGTACTGCATGTCGGTGACGAGCAGGCCGATGGCAGCCGTGATGCCCGGCGCGGGTGGCACGATCACCTCGCGCGCGCTGACTGCTTCGGCGAGGGCGACGCCGTTGAGCGGACCCGCGCCGCCGAACGGCAGCAGCGCGAAACGGCGCGGATCGAATCCCTTCGCTACGGAATTCGCGCGTATCGCGAGCGACATGTTGGAGTTGAGAATGCGGATGATGCCGAGCGCCGCTTCCTTGACGCTCATGCCGAGCGGCCGCGCGATCTTCTCCTCGATCGCGCGATGCGCGAGCTCCGGATCGATCTTTACGCCACCGCCGAGGAACTGGTCGGCGTCAAGTCGGCCGAGCACGACTTGCGCATCGGTGACCGTGGGCTCCGTGCCGCCGCGCCCGTAGCAGGCCGGGCCCGGATCGGCGCCCGCCGAGCGCGGTCCCACGCGAAACGCGCCACCCTCGTCGATATACGCGATCGAGCCGCCGCCCGCGCCCATCGTCGCCATGTCGATCATCGGCGCGAGCACCGGATACGCGCCCACATAGGTATCGCGCGGATTCATGATCTTGACCTGACCATCGGGAATCGTGCTGAAATCCGCCGACGTGCCGCCGATATCGACCGTGATCACGTCGCGCGCATCGGACATCGCGCCTGCCCACCGTCCGCCCATCACGCCACCCGCGAGTCCCGACATGAGGATCGACACGGGCCGCTGCGCGCACATCTCGACCGTCGACACGCCGCCGTTCGACTGCATGATGCGCAGATGCGCGTGGATGCCCGCGTCGCGCAGCTTGCCTTCGAGGTTGTTCAGATAGAGCGCGGTCTTCGGACCAACGAAGGCGTTCATCGCGGTCGTCGAAAAGCGCTCGTACTCGCGGATCACATTCACCACTTCCGACGAACACGACACGTAGGCGTCCGGCAGCACCGACTGGATCAGCGCCTTGGCGCGGCGCTCGTGCGTATCGTTGAGAAAGGAGTACAGGAAGCACACGATCACCGAGTCGATGCCACGCGCCTTGAACACGCGCGCCGCTTCGAGCACTTCTTCCTCGCTCAGCTCCACGGCGATCTCGCCGGTCGGCGGCATGACGCGCTCGGTAATCGCAATGCGATTGCGGCGCTTCACGAGCGGATGCGACTGCCACGGCACGTCGAACTGCAACGAGAAGTTGTGCGGCCGCTTGTGCCGACCGATGTGCAGAATGTCGCGAAAACCGCGCGTCGTCAGCATGCCGACTTCGGCGCCGTTGTGCTCGATCGTGATGTTGGTGGCGACGGTCGTGCCGTGCACGATCATCGAGACATCAGCGGGCTTCACGCCAGCGAGCTCGCAGATCTCGAGCACGCCGCGCAGCACGCCCACCGACTGGTCGTGCGGCGTGCTCGGTACCTTGTGGACGAACACGCTCGCGCGATCGTTCTTGTCCGCTTTCTCGAGGACCAGATCGGTGAACGTGCCGCCGACGTCGACTCCTATTCTTGCCATGGCCATTTCCTCATTGAACCCTGATGAAGCGCCTGCGCTTCGATTCAGACTGATCGAAGCCAAGCGCACGTCCGTGCTGCCGCGTAGTGGAAAAGTGGAAGCAACAGGAGGAATTTGGCCCGCCCAATATTCGCATGTCTATTGATATCTCGGGCTCGATTCATACCGTGTTTGAGATGAATTCGGTAATCGTCGTCGGGCGTTTCGCGGGCTGGATGCGTGCCTTTGCGATCGAGTTGATTGCGCTTCACGTGAACAGACTGGTAGAGGGCACAAAGGAACCGTAGTCTCTGCAGCGGAAAATCGGCAGGGATTGGTCTGCGAAGAAATGCGCGATACCGGCCCTCGGTGCCGGAGAGGTACAGACTCGGAGCGGCGTCCTCAAGAGAACTCGACGGGCTACCCCGCGTCACGATTGCGGGGCACTCAGGATTTGACCGCCGCGAGACGCGCTCATGCCTCGCTGCGCCACGTTTAGCGGGTCGGCGGACCGGACCCCGCATCATCCCTGCCGCTCATCGCACTCAGAACTTGTGGCGAATCGCGAAACGCAGCGCTGCCTGTCGATCCGTGCTGGAAGGTGTGATCTGACTGATCGACGCCACCGCCGGGTTTCCGGTCGAATCGGTCCCATTCGCCTTTTGATAGACGCCCACCATATAAATGTCCGTGCGCTTGGAGAGGAAGTAATCGACGCCCAGCGCGCCCTGGTGATACCTTGCACCGCTCGCCCCGTCCACTCCGCTGCTCTTGGTAAAGACGTATGCGGCGCCAAGCAGCAGCGCGGGAGTCAGTTGATATCTGAAGTTGACTTCGGCGTTGTTCAACGTGGCGGTTCCGGCGATGCCTGTCAAAGGCGCGGGGCCCGAGGTTGTGTCACCGAGTCCCTTGAATTTCGTGTTGGAGTAGGTCGCGCCGATCGTCGCCGCACCGAAGGTGTACGAAGCACCCGCGCCGATCACCTGCAACGTGTGCGCCGAGGCATATCCCGAGATGACCGGAGAATTGCCGAGGTTGGAGCCTGGAACGCCCGCTGTCGCAGGCGCGACCGTCCCGCCCGATCCGTAGAATGAGACATTGGGGTTGCGCACATTCAAGTACGCCGCGCCCAAAATCAGCGGACCGTTCGCGTACCCTCCACCGAGCGACCATATCTGATTGCGCGTGGCGTCGCCGGCCACGCCGCCGAGGCTATACATGCCGCCAAAATTGAAGCCGCCGAGGGTCGGGCTGGTGAACTTGATCGCGTTGTTCACGCGATTCGTATTGTTGAAGTTATCGTTGTCTGCGGGATGCGCCCCGAGGTATCCGGCCCACTGATCGCCCGCTTCCAGCGGACCCACATAGTCGACGACCGAGTCGTACTGACGTCCAAGCGTTACCGTGCCGACACCGCCCGACATGCCGACGTATGCCTGACGGCCGAATTCAAGACCGCCTTGCCCGAGTCGCCCCGTGTTCACATCGAAGCCATTTTCCAGGACGAAGATGGCCTTCAATCCTCCGCCCAGATCCTCGCTGCCGCGCAGCCCCCAGCGGCTGCCGTTCAGTTCGCCGCTTGCGAGGTAGTACTGGCGCTTGCCGCCCGCGTTGTTGTTGAACTGGAATCCCTCATCCACTATCCCATACAGCAAGACGCTACTCTGTGCGCAGGCTATGCCACTGACCGCGCTGAATACGAGTGCCACGAAAGCCGACTTCTTCATCTAAAGATCTCCGTTAAATTCTTGTTTGAATTACCGCGACCGCTGAAGGAGTAACCTGGAGCGGCATGAACCGAAACATCGTATGGAAACGCCAACGCACGGCTTCGGCGAAGCGAGCGAAACTGAGTGCGGCGACACGCCCCTTTCAGACGAGGCCCGTCGCGTAGTAGACGGCGATCACAAAAGCCACCGCGAGCGTCTTGATCAGCGTGATTGCGAAGATCTCCCGATAGGACTGCCGATGCGTCAGGCCAGTCACGGCCAGCAACGTGATCACGGCGCCGTTATGCGGCAGCGTGTCCATGCCGCCACTCGCCATTGCAACCACGCGATGCAGCACCTCCATCGGGATGTGCGCAGCCTGTGCGTTTTTGATCAGAAGGTCGGATGTGGCGGCGAGCGCGATGCTCATGCCACCCGAAGCGGAACCCGTGATGCCGGCCAATGTGCTCACCGACACGGCGGCATTGACGAGCGGATTCGGAATCGTCTTTAGCGCGTCGCTGACCACCACGAAACCCGGAAGCGCCGCGATCACCGCGCCAAAGCCGTATTCCGATGCGGTGTTGATCGCAGCGAGCAAAGCGCCAGCCGCCGCCGCCCGGCTGCCGTCCGCAAGTCCCGCGGACACGCGACGAAAGGCCGTGCCGACAACGAGTGCGATTCCGAGAATCAGCGCAGCCTCGACCGACCAGATGGCGGTCACCGTCTTGATTGAAGTCGTCACCGGGACGTGCACGCCTGGCAGCACCTGCGGCGCCACTGTGTACGAAGTCCCATACCAGAGCGGGATCCACTTCGTGAAGCAATAGTTCGAGACGCCGACCAGGATCAGCGGCATGATCGCCAGCACCGGGTGAGGCAGCATGTTCTCCGTCACGCGCTCCGGTTCGTTGACGAGCGACGTGCCGTAACCTTCGCCCTTTGCCATCGCGCTCTTTCGCCGCCACTCGAGATAGATCAATCCGATGACGAGCATGAATACAGAACCGCTCATCCCAAGCGCAGGTGCGGCCCAGCCCGTGGTCTTGAAAAAGGTCGACGGAATGATGTTTTGAATCTGCGGCGTGCCGGGAAGCGCATCCATGGTGAAGCAAAACGCGCCGAGCGCAATGACGCCTGGCATGAGCCGCTTCGGAATGTTGCTCTGCCGATAGAGTTCCGCCGCGAATGGATAAACCGCGAACACGACGACGAATACTGACACGCCGCCGTAGGTCAGCAACGCGCACACGGTGATGATCACGAGGTTGGCGCGCGAACGACCGATATATCGGATGGCGGCCGCGACAATGGCGGCTGCGAATCCCGATATCTCGATCAACTTTCCGAATAACGCGCCAAGCAAAAACACTGGAAAGTAGAGCTTCACGAAGCCAACCATCTTCTCCATGAAGATGCCCGAGAACACCGGTGCGACGGCTGCGGGGTCTGTGAGGAAGACGGCGCCGAGCGCGGCGATTGGCGCAAAAAGAATGACGCTGTAGCCGCGATACGCCGCGAGCATCAGAAACGCCAGCGAACAAAGAACAATTACCAAGGCCATACCTGTCTCCGGTCTTGACTATATTTTTCGGTTTTGATTTTAAAACTATGTGTAAAAATTTCGGCTGCCTCGAAAATTCGACCTACATATTAATTAGTTATACGAATTTAATATAATGAGGTTTTGCGTTGAAAAATACGAGCTTTAGAAATACGTGCTGGAGTCTCGCTGCTTATTCCGCCCGCTTGTCGAAACGCTCAAGCGATATCGACGTTGCCGCTCCGGTCCCAAACATCGCATTGGCATCTACGTGCACGCCTGGTGCCCATCACGAGATCGAAAAGCCACCGTCGATGGCGAAGATCTGCCCTGTCGTCTTCTTCGATTCGTCCGATGCCAGGAACAGGGCAGTCATCGCCACCTCCTCCGGCTCGACGAGACCGAGCAACTGACGCTCGCTCGTCTTGTTCATCACCTCGGGTTGCGTTTCGATGAGACCGAGCACGCGTCGGGTCGTCGTTACCGCTGGCGCGAGCGCATTGACGCGGATGCGATGGGGCGCGTACTCGACGGCCATCGATCGCGTAATCGAAGCGATGCCGCCTTTAGCGGCCGTGTATGCGTCCTTTCCTCGCGTGCCGACGAGCGCAAACACGGAGCAGCTATTGATGACCGACCCTCCACCGGTCTCAAGCATCGCCGCAATTCCATACTTGCAGGCGATCCATGTGCCGAAAAGATCGAGCTTCACCGCTCGCCAAAACTCGTCGGCCGGACAATCGGTGACGCGCGCATCGATCGCGCTCGATCCGCCTGCATTGTTATAGAGCACGTCGATCCTTCCGCCAAATTCGACCGCCGACTTGATGGCTTCGCGCACGCTATCCTCGTTCGTGACATCGGTCCGCACGAACGTCGCCTTGCCGCCTTGTCTGAGGATGTTTTCGGTAACGGCTTCACCGCTGTCTGTATCGAAGTCCGCGATGATGACTGCGGCGCCCTCGAGTGCGAACCGTTCGGCCGCGGCTCGTCCAATGCCCGCGCCCGCGCCGGTGATGAACGCCACCTTTCCTGCGAGTCGGCCTTTCGCTTCGATCATTCTGCCTCCGGTTATGTGCGCAATAAGTTCCGTCCGTCGATAGAACTAGCGCAACGTTCGTGTGCGTTCAGTTCGTACCGGCAAGACACATGACTCGGGCATCCGCATTACGTAGTCGTAGCGGCAGGATGTCCTGATAAGCAATCGATGCATACCATTCTTCCGCGCGTTGGAGGCTTTCAAATTCAAGCACGACAATCGTGCCGCCATCCGTTGTTCCTTCCAGCACGTTTTGCGTTCCGCCGCGAATCAGGAACACACCGCCATATGCATCGAGTGTTGCCTGAACCTTGCTGCTGTATTCGTTCCACTCAGCGTTGACGGAGTGGATATTCACTTCGGCGAAGATATAGCCTTTGGTCATTTGAAGTTCCTCTGCGTTCGACATGTCGTTCAACGTTGGGAGACGAAAGGCTCGGGCGGGTCGCACGCCACCGTGCCCATCTTCGCCGGCACGGACACTTCGAGAAGCTCAAAGTCTTTCGAGACGGCGATCTCGTTGTGCTTGAGTCCACCGGGAATGAGCAGCGATTCGCCTGCGCTTACGCGAATCTTGCGTCCATCCTCGATCAGGAGATCGACCCAGCCTCGCAGCGTAAAGATGAATTGGGACTCGCACAGATGGTAGTGCCAGCCTGTTTGCTGCATTTCGCCCGTGGCAATGGTGAGCTGCGCGCGCATGCGGCCGCCCGTGGCATCGGTGACACCGAGGTCGCGGTATTTGAAGAATTCGCGGCGCCCCGGCACCAGAGGTGCGGTCTCCGGAGTGGCATAGGCAAGTTTCGCAATCGGCTCGGCGGTATCGCCGGTCATTGCGGGAGAAGCGGCTTTATCGCTGTCGGCAGAATTCAAGATTTTCTCCGTTGGTTCGAATAGTTGATGGATGTAATGAAGGCGGGGCCGCAGGCTTATCGTCGTGGTACGCCACGAACCGTCACGCCGCCGCGGGCTTCGACGATTTTGAGGATGGACGTGAAGTCGTCGCTTCCCCGGCCTTGTTCGATGGCGCCATGCCAGAGGCTTCGCGCTTCGTTCAGCACAGGCACCGGGACATCGAGCGCTTTTGCTTCAGCAATGGCAAGCTCCACGTCCTTCGCCACGATCGACATGTGCGCGCCGAAGTCGAATGCACCGCAGATGGCGAAGCGGGCAAGAATGTCCGCCGCCGCGCTGTGCCCGGTGCTCGACCGGATCACCTCGATCATGGCGTCGGCGTCGAGCCCTGCTTTTGCGCCGATGGTAAGCGCCTCGGAAGCCACGGCCATGTTGGCTGCGAGCATGATGTTGTTCACCAGCTTCATCGCCTGGGCCTGGCCGGGTTGTTCGCCGAGCCTGCAGATCTTCTTCGCGATGAGCGTGAGCCATGACATCGCGGTGGCAACCACATCGTCATTGCCGGACAGCATGATGGACAAGGTGCCTGCGCGCGCCGCAGCGGGGCCGCCGCTGACAGGCGCATCGATGGTCGCGATGTTCGAGGCAGCGAGCCGCTTCGCATTCGACGAGACCACGGTCGGCCCCAGCGTGGACATCTCGATGTACGTTCGCACGGCCTTGCCCGCGACAACGCCGTCCTGTCCGAACAACACGCTCTCGCACACGTCGCTGTTAGGCAGACAGGCCAGGACGATTGTGGCCGCATCCGCCACCGAGCGCGGACTCGGATGCGCGATCGCGCCGGCTTCGACGAGCGGCCTGACCGCTTCCGGATTCGGGTCGAACACATGTAGCGTCGAGCCTGGATGAATGAGCCGCAGGGCAATCGCGGCACCCATGTTTCCGAGGCCCAGAAAGCCGAGATGCGTGATATCGCTCACGATGTTAAGTCTCCCTGATTTCAGATGATCAGTTCGATCAGGAAGGGGCCGTCCCGCATGAAGCTCTGCTTCATCAGGTCCGCGCAAGCTTCCAATGTCGTTGCGCGTGCCGCCTCTACGCCCATGCCATTGGCCAGCTTTACCCAGTCGAGATCGGGGTTGGAGAGATCGAGCATGCCCATCGCGGTCGGGCCCGGGATGGCGCCGACATTCTGGTATTCACCGATCAGGATGTTGTATTTCCGGTTGCTGAGAAGGATCGTCGTGCAGGGCAGTTTCTCGCGGGCTTGCGTCCACAAGGACTGCAACGAATACATCGCCGAGCCGTCGGCCTGCAGGCTGATAACGCGCCTCGATCCACCGCTCGCCACCGCGGCGCCGGTCGCCACAGGCAGGCCGTCGCCGATGGCGCCGCCCGTCAGTTGGAGCCAGTCGTGCGGCGCGGCCCCATGAGTGAGCGGGTAAAAGCCGCGCCCGAACGAAATACTCTCGTCGGACACGATGGCGTTCTCGGGCATCAGCGCGGCCAGCGTCTGCGCGAGGCCTTCCTGCGTCGGTGCGCCCCGGACCGCTTCGGGTCGCGGGCCGGCATCGGGCATGGCGGCGGGAGGTGCATTCAGTGCTTCCGCGAGCGTCAGCAAAGCGGAAACAGGATCCTGATCGACACGCGACAAGGTGTGAATCTGCGCGCTGCTCGAATATTGAATGGAAGGCTTGCCGGGGTACGCAAAGAACGCGACGGGTGCTTTCGCATTGACCAGAATGATGTGCTGGAACGGCTCAAGCAGCTTGATGGCCTGATCGGTGTTGTACGGCAGGCGCTCGATTGGCAGGCGCCCACGGCCGCGTGCGACGCGTCCGTTCACATACTCGTACTTGAGCGTCGCGCCCGTCGCGCTCGCGATGCGCCATGCCAATGCCTGCGCTTGCGGCATCGCGCAGTGTCCGCCGAGCAGAATCAGCACGTTCGGGTTGCCCCGCAGGATGCGCGCGGCCGTCTCGACCGCAAGCGGGTCGATGGCGGGCGCGGCGGGAACGGGCATCGCGCGGGCGGCGACGCCGCCCGCGTCCCATGACGTATCGGATGGCAGAATGAGCGTGGCAATCTGTCCAGGCGCGGTTCGCGCCGCCGCCACCGCCGCCGCCGCATCCCTGCCGACATCGGCCGCGTGCCGGCTCGTGCGCACCCAGCGCGAAACGGCACTGGCGAGGCCAGCGGTATCGGCGGTGAGCGGTGCATCGAACGGCTGATGGTAGGTCGCCTGGTCGCCCACGATATTGACGATGCCGCTATTGGCCCGACGCGCGTTGTGCAGATTCGCCCAACCGTTGGCGAGCCCCGGCCCGCAATGCAGCAGCGTGCTCGCGGGCTTGCCGGCGATACGGTAATAACCATCGGCCATACCGGTCACGATGTTTTCCTGGAGACCGAGCACGCAACGCATGCCCGGGATCTGATCCAGTGCCGCAACGAAGTGCATCTCACTGGTTCCGGGATTGGCGAAGCAGGTGTCGATGCCCGACTCCAGCAACGTGGTAACAAGACTCTCAGCGCCATTCATGCTGTGCTTTCTCCAATTCAACGATATGCGACCCGGCTAGCAAAGAACGCCTGCCCGGTTCGCGATTGCAGCAGTGCCGTTCTTTCATACGATCGCGCGGACGCGCAGCGCCTCAATATCGCCCGCACGCATGCCGCAGAGCGATGCGAGCACTTCGTCGGTGTGCTGACCGAGCGTCGGCGGCGGCGTGTCGTAGGTCATGGGCGACGCGGACATGCGGATCGGACTAGCCACGCTCGGCACGCTTCCCGACAACGGATGCGGAATGTCCACCCGCATCTGCCGATGCTTCACCTGCGGATGCTCGAACGCCTGCGCGATGGTGTTGATCGGCCCGGCTGGCACGCTCTTCCGATTGAGCTGCACAGTCCACTCGTCCACCGTGCGCGTGAGCATGATCGCTTCGAGCAGGGGGATGAGCACATCGCGATGAGCCACACGTCCGGCGTTGGTCGCGAACCTCGGATCGGCCACAAGATGAAGGCAGTCACCGGTCTCGCAGAACTTCGCGAACTGACTGTCGTTGCCGACGGCGATCACCATTTGCCCGTCCTTCGCGTCGAACACCTGATACGGCACAATGTTCGCGTGCGCATTGCCTTGCCGGCGCGGTGTCGTCCCGGAAACGAGGTAGTTCAAATTCATGTTCGCCATCGTCGCGACCTGAACGTCGAGTAACGCCATGTCGATGTATTGCCCTTCTCCCGTGTTCGCGCGCTGGGCGATGGCCGCGAGTATCGCGACCGTCGAATACATGCCGGTCATGATGTCCGCGAACGCGACGCCGACCTTCTGCGGCCCGCCACCTGGACAATCGTCGCGCTCGCCGGTGATGCTCATGAGACCGCCCATGCCTTGCACGATGAAGTCGTAGCCCGCCATCTCGGCGAGCGGTCCGGTCTGTCCGAAGCCCGTCACCGAGCAATAGACGAGGCGCGGGTTGAGTTCCCGAAGGTCCTCGTATGACAGACCATAGCGGGCCATATCGCCCACCTTGTAGTTCTCGATGAATACGTCGGACTGCCCAGCGAGCTGGCGGACGATCGCCTGACCCTCCGCACGCGCTATGTTCAGCGTTACGGACTTCTTGCCGCGATTGGCCGCGAGATAGTAGGCGGCTTCGCCCGTGGGTTGACCGTCGATGTCCTTCAAATAGGGCGGCCCCCAGCCGCGCGTGTCGTCGCCGCTTCCGGGCCTTTCGATCTTGATGACTTCTGCTCCCAGATCCGCGAGCGTCTGACTCGCCCAGGGTCCGGCAAGCACGCGCGACAGATCCAGGACGCGTACACCGGATAATGCTTTGGACATCTCTTGTCTCCTGCTTGAGTCTTGCTGATGGATGCGGGCCGTCTTCAGGCGTGTGCCCAGCCGGAGATCGCCTTGACCTCGAGAAACTCTTCGATACCCCACACGCCACCTTCACGCGCGCGACCCGATGCCTTGATCCCGCCGAAAGGCGATCCGGCTCCACGCGGCTTGCCGTTCATTTCGACCATGCCGGACCGAAGCCGCGCGGCGACGCGATTGCGCTTCTCGCCATCCGTGGATTGCACGTAATTGGCGAGGCCGTAGGGCGTGTCATTGGCAATGGCGATAGCTTCATCCTCGCTATCGAACGGGATGATCGAGAGCACAGGCCCGAAGATCTCCTCGCGGGCAATGGCCATCTGGTTATTCACGTCGGCGAAGACCGTCGGACGAACGAAGTAACCGGCCTCATGTCCGCTTGGTCGTCCAGGGCCACCTGCCACGAGTCGCGCGCCTTCGTCGATACCCTTCTCGATCATCTCCTGGACTTTCATGAACTGCGCCTCGGATGCAAGCGGCCCCATGTGCCTGCCCGGCCGATGCGCCACGTCGACGGCCACGCTTTCCACGATCTCGCGCGCTTCCTCGACCACGCGCTCGTAGATCGACCGCTCGACCAGCATGCGCGTCGGCGCGTTGCAGCTTTGTCCCGTGTTCTTGAAGCAATGGAGCACGCCGCGCTTCACCGCGCCTGCATCCGCATCCGCGAAGACGAGATTCGCGCCTTTGCCGCCGAGTTCCAGCGATACACGCTTGAGGGTCTGCGCCGCCGCGATCGAAATGGCGATGCCCGCGCGCGTGGAACCGGTGAAACTGATCATGTCCACATGCGGATGGGATGAGAGCCGTGCGCCCGCTTGCGCGCCATCGCCATTGACGAGATTGAAGACACCGTTCGGGAAGCCCGCTTCATCGACGTATTCCGCGAAGAGCAGCGACGACAACGGCGCGATCTCTGATGGCTTGAGCACCGCGGTGCAGCCCGCGAGCAATGCGGGCACGACCTTCAGCGCGACCTGGTTCATCGGCCAGTTCCACGGCGTGATGAGGCCCGCTACGCCGATCGGTTCCATCAGGATTCGGTCATTGGGCGCGTGCGCTCCGAGCGGGCGTTCGAACCGAAAGTCGCGAAATGCGGTGATGAAGTTTTCGATATGGAAAGCACCGGCGCCGACGTGATCGTTCGCGGCAAGGTCGATGGGCGCACCCATTTCCAGGCTGATCATCTTCGCCATCTCGGGCGCGCGACGCTTGTAGATCGCAAGGAGCTTCTCCACGAGCGCGAGGCGCTCTCCCGGCGCAGTGCGCGACCAGTCGGCGAAGGCACGGCGCGCAGCATCGACCGCACGATCGATGTCGGATTCATCGCCGGCCGAAATGATTGCGAAGGGCTGTCCGGTCGATGGATCGATCACGGAAAGCGTCCGTGCCGTTCGTGGTTTGTCCCAGCGTCCATCGATATAAAACTCTCTTTTTTCAAGCACGATTTCTCTCAGGCTGCAGATTGCAAAATCGATGCTTCCCGCACGAAACGCGCACTTTCGGTAGATGTGAAGGGCGGGAAGTCCCATTGCCCGAACGGTAAGCTCGGCCGTTTGGCGTTGCAAATAGGGATAACCCGTTGTCTATAGGATAACGTTCGAGAGACGCGTCAGCCGGTCGTTTCACCGTGATCGAAGGGTTTGAGTCGGAGCAAAAAGAAACGCGGAAAACTGCCATTCCGCGGAGAGCGGGCGGCGCGGGGGCGGCCTTCTGTCAGGTGAAGGGCGAATGCGCACGCGGGCGTACCCTGAAGGGGGGCGGCATCGACCGCACCAGACAGCGTGATGCAAATGGTAGAGTTAACCGCGCCCGAGTGTGATTACCCACGTTACGCTGCCGCTTGCCGAAGCCGGTCCGCGCCCTGGGTCTCTTCGTTTTTCCATAGGCCGCGGGCTCGCTCTGCGAATCAATCGACGATCTGAATCAAGGAAATAACCGCATTGCCCCCAACGAAAAGACGAGTTGCGCAGCCCTCGACGCCATCCAGGCAAAAATTGTCTGCCGGATCCGCCGACGGCGGCAGCGGGCGGCGGCGTATCCAGTCGGCGGACAAGGCGACGGAAATGCTTCTTGCGCTCGTCGCCGCTGGGAAGGCTGCGCCGCTACGCGAGCTGGCGCGCGCGGCAGGCATGCCGAACAGTCTTGCGCATCGTTATCTCGCCAGTCTGACTGCGAGCGGTTTGGCGGTTCAGGACGAAGTCACCGGACTTTACGACCTTGGTCCTGCTGCGATTCGCATCGGCGCGTCCGCGCTCGGACGTCTCGATCCTTTGCGGCTTGCCGGCGAAGCCATGCCGCAACTGGTCGCCGAGACAGGTCTGCCTACCCTGCTCAATGTCCTTGGTGATCGTGGTCCAACCATCGTCCGTTGGGAGCGCAGTTTTGTTCCCTTCATTACGACGCTGTCTGTCGGATCGACATTCCAATTGACCAACTCGGCAACGGGGCGTGCGATGCTCGCCTTCATGCCGTCTCAGATACGAGATCATCTGATCGAACTGGCTGTATCAAAGAATCACGAAAAGCCGCCGTCAGATCTGCTTGAGCGTCTGGCAACGGTTCGTCGGCGAGGATATGACGAAGCGGAATCCGTGCTCATTCCGGGCCTCGCCGCCATAAGCGCGCCAATTCTCGACGTGCAGGAAGAAGCAGTTGCCTGCCTGACCTTGATTGGCGCGAGCGTTGAAGTATCGGCGATCAAAGACACGGCCATCGCGCGCCTGGTCGAAGCGAGTTCGCGCGTATCGCAGGCATGCGGAAGCCGGTTCCCGCTTGGAGGCGGTGGCGTCGCGGACCTTTGACCCGCGGTAGCCGGCGCCCATTTGCGAGATCGATCGGAATGCCCTGAGTTACTGTTACGGAAGAGTTTCGAGTGGCGCGAGGACAACGACGTCGACTGTTGTGATGGCGGTTTTGAGAATCACATCATAGTCGACCGTGCGCCCCACTCCTGACGCCTTCACGTTGTTGCAGCGTTGTCCGCATGAGTCGAGAACATCCCTCCTGGATGCACAGTGTTTGCGCCGGTGGGTTAATCCCACGCGGCGTCGTCGCGAAGCTCCGTCAGGAAAATCACGCGTTCCTTAATGTGCCGTCGGCCACGCCGATCACATAGACGCCTGTCGAAAGACGCCTGAAGAGGTCCGCCATCCCGTTAGTCATAGCACTTCACCCTCGGCGTCGGAAGAACTCGAGCAATCACTGAAGGCGGCCGTCGAAGCGTCGGCGCATGCCATGCCTCGGCCGGCAGCAATTCTCGCACCGACCTCCTTCATAGACCGACCGTTACCGCTTCCTTTGACCACAAGAATTTCAACGCCCCGTCCGGTCGACGTTCTTGCTTGCGTCGGTAGCCGCAGGCGTTTTCGCGAAACTCGCTATGCTCGCGTCATATCTCGATCCTTTGCCGCCCAACGCAATCGTTGCGCGCCGAGCGCTATCGAGCAATGCCGCCAAGGCAGCATCGATGACCGCCGGGGCATCGAAACGGCCTTTGGGTCCAGAAAGGGTCAACGCGCCTTGTAACTCCCCGGTTGAATCGAACACGGGCGCCGAAGCCGATGCTGTTTCCGGATCCCTCTCGCCGAACGAGACGGCCCATAGCCGTTCCCGGACCTCTTGCCAGCGCCTATCCTCCGTGTCCGTGAATGCGAGCAATACCTTGCCGGAAGCGCCTTTGTCGATCGCGAACTCCTCTCCGACGCGAATCGACACCCGCACGCTGCGGCTAGGTTCGACGCGATACAGCACAAGGCGATGATCGCCCTGGCGCACGTAGAAACTTGCCGTCTCGCCAAGATCCCGGCTCAACTGTTGCAGCAAGGGTTCCACGACAGGCCCCACCTGAAACGACCGTTGATAGAGCGTCGCGAGCCGTAATGGCTGATGACCGATTGCATACTGCCCGTCGCTCAGTTTTCGGATAAATCCGCCGTGCTCCAAAGCGCCGAGCAGTCTTAAAACCGTGCTCTTATAAAGCTCGGTCCGGCGTGAAAGCTCGGTGAGCGTCAGCCGGTCGTCGGTCGGTCCGAACGCATTGAGTATGGCGAACGCCCGGTCCAGGACGGCAACGCCACTGGATGCTTCACCAGCATCAATCGGCCGACCTTCTTGCGGCGCCCCGTCTGTCATCTAAGCCTCCTCATCATAGTTCCACGACTATACAGTTCTATCTGACAGAACTCCAGTTCTAAAACGTTGGGTTAACCCCTCTTTCAAGGGCTTCCGGTACGCGTTTATAGTTCTCTCCAATGAAACCTAGGTCTATCTGACAGAACTAAGGAGCGAAATGAGCGCTACACGTCATCGAATACTGATTAGCGAAGTCGGGCCACGCGACGGCTTGCAGAGCATCAAAAGCGTCATGTCGACGCCGGCGAAACTCAGATGGATCTCCGCCCTGGCCGCAGCGGGGCTCAGGGAGATCGAAGTGGGCTCGTTTGTTCCCCCGAAGCTGTTGCCGCAAATGGCCGATATCCGCGAGGTCGTCGCTCACGCTTTGTCCATTCCGGACCTTCGTGTCGCCGTATTGGCGCCGAACTTGCGCGGCTCGCAGAGCGCGTTCGAAGCCGGCGTGCATAAAGTCACGTTGCCTGTATCGGTAACCGATGAACATGCGTTGGCCAATGTCCGCAAATCCACCGCGCAGTTGATCGAGGAGGTGCGCAACATCGTCGCGCTGCGCGATGAGCGCTTTCCCGGGATCGAAATTGAAGCGGGTGTATCGGTCGCATTCGGCTGCACGATCGCGGGCACCGTGACCGACGACCAGACCATGCGCATGTGCCTTGCGATGGCTGAGTGCGGAGTCGACGAGATCGGCCTATCCGATACGAGCGGTTACGCCAACCCCGCGCAGGTTCGTCGCCTGTTCCGCCGGTTGCAATCTGAAGTCGGCGAGAAGGCGGGCGGCGCTCACTTTCACAACACGCGCGGTCAGGGTCTGGCGAACGTCGTCGCGGCACTCGATGCAGGCGTCACCACGATCGATTCGAGCCAGGCGGGCCTCGGCGGCTGTCCCTACGCGCCCGGGGCAACGGGAAACATCGTCACCGAGGATCTCGCGTTTCTGCTAGAGGCTATGGGTTACGACACGGGCGTTGACATCGACAGCCTCATTGCGGCGCGGGCGATTCTCGCGCAGGCGCTTCCGGGCGAAGCACTCTACGGACACGTACAAGACGCAGGTTTGCCGAAGGGCTTCCTGTATGCAGATGGGCGCGCACCCAGTGCGCCCCAACCGGAAGGCTGTTTGTTGGGAGCGGCGCAATGAGCGAAGCGGAATCGAATCAATCCTTGCCGTACAGCGGCGTGCGCGTAGTGGAAATGACGCACATGGTGATGGGGCCGACGTGCGGCATGGTGCTGGCGGACCTCGGCGCGGAAGTCATCAAGGTCGAGCCGATCACCGGTGACAGCACCCGCAATCTGCGGGGCTCCGGAGCGGGTTTCTTCAGCACGTTCAACCGGAACAAGAAAAGCATCGCCGTCGATCTGAAAGACCCGCGCGGTGTGGAGATCGTGCACAAGCTTCTCGCAGGCGCCGATATCTTCAGCGAGAACTTCAAGAGCGGCACGGTGGACAAGCTGGGGCTCGGCTATGCGGCCCTGTCCAGACTCAATCCTCGTCTGATCTACGTTTCGCACAAAGGCTTCTTGCCCGGTCCCTACGATCATCGCACCGCGCTCGATGAAGTCGTGCAGATGATGGGCGGTCTCGCGTACATGACCGGTCCCGACGGGCGACCCTTGCGGGCAGGCACCAGCGTCAACGACATCATGGGCGGCATGTTTGGCGCGATCGGCGCAATGGCGGCGCTGGCGCAACGCGAGCGCACCGGCTGCGGGCAAGAGGTGCAGAGTGCCCTCTTCGAGAACAACGTGTTCCTCGTCGCGCAGCACATGATGCAGTATGCCGTCACCGGAAAGGCCGCCGCGCCGATGCCGAGCCGCATTTCGGCCTGGGCGGTCTATGACGTCTTCTCGGTCAAGGACGGCGAACAGATCTTCCTGGCGGTCGTCTCTGATACGCAATGGGCGCTCTTCTGCGATGCCTTCAGCCTCGACGACTTGAAGGCCGATGAGCGCATCGCCACCAACAACCAGCGCGTACAGGCCCGCGACTGGCTGATGCCGCGGCTTCGCGCGCATATGGAGGCGTTCACCGCAGCCGAGATCAGCGCCATCTTCGAACGCTGCGGATTGCCGTACGCACCGATTACGAAGCCGCAGGATCTATTCGACGATCCGCATCTGCTCGCAACAAACGGGCTCGCCGACGTCACCCTGCCATCCGACGCAAGCGGCGCGGGTCAGCCGGTATCGACGAAAACGGCATTGCTGCCGTTGACCCTCGGCGGCGAGCGCCTGCAACTTCGCGCAGGTCCACCTTCGCTGGGTCAGGACACGCAGGCGCTGCTTATGGAGCTGGGTTACTCGCCGGAAGACCTCATGCAATTGGCGGATGCCGGCGTCGTGAAGTATCAGGCGACCCATTCTCGCGATACGTCCAGTCCCTCCGCCAACGAACTGGCGAGCGCCTGAGCAAAACAGCACAAAAAGGACCACCGCTTCGCGCATGCCGGCATGAAGGCGCGCGTTCGGTGCTTCTTCCGGAGACGAATCATGACATCCCTATCTTCGAATATCGCGGCCGAAACCGCCGTCGACATCACGCTCGAACAGCAAGCCGTCAAAAAGGCGGCGTGGCGTTTCATCCCGCTTCTTGCGCTCGCTTACTTCTTCAATTATCTCGATCGCACCAGTGTCGGCTTCGCGGCCCTCACGATGAACCGCGACCTCGGCCTGACCGCGACACAGTTTGGCTGGGGCGCGGGCATCATGTTCGCGGGCTATTGTCTTTGCGAAGTGCCGAGCAATCTCGCGATGTATCGCTTCGGCGCTCGACGATGGCTTGCGCGCATCATGATCACGTGGGGCTTCTTCGCTGCCGCGACGGCGCTCGCGGTCGGACCCAAGAGCTTCTACGTGATTCGGCTTCTGCTGGGCATCGGCGAAGCGGGCTTCTTTCCTGGCGTCATCTTCTTTCTCGCGGTGTGGTTCCCGGCCAGTTATCGCACGCGGGTGCTGGCCTGGTTCACCGTCTCGACGCCGCTTTCTTCGTTGGTGGGCGGGCCATTGTCCGCGTGGCTTCTCAAGCTGGACGGCTTGCTCGGACTCGCCGGATGGAAATGGATGTTCATCTTCGAGGGCCTGCCGGCGTGCATTCTCGGCTTCTTCGTACTGAAAATGCTTGCGGACAGACCCGCCGATGCAAAGTGGCTCTCACCAGAAGAACGCCAGGCCCTGCAAAGCGCCTTCGATCGCGAAGGCAATGCGAGCCAGAAGAATAAGGATTTCGGCGCCGCGCTCAAGGATGTGCGGATGTACATCCTCGCGATGATTTCCTTCGGTTTCACGATGGGCTCCTACGGCATCGGCATCTGGCTGCCGCAGATGCTCAAAGCGCATGGCATGAGCGTGACGCAAACGGGCTGGGTATCGGCTGTGCCCTACTTCTTCGCGACCATCGCGCTTTTGTGGTGGGCAAAACGCGTCGATCGGCGCGGCGGCCATATCGCTAACCTTGCGGCGGGTCTCTTCATCGGTGCGGTTGCGCTTGGCATCTCGACCTATTTCGAGCAGCTGGTGCCTGCGTTGACGGGCATTACGTTGGCGTTGATCGGAACCATCGCGGGTCGCACGATCTTCTACACGCTGCCCGCACGGTTCCTGTCCGGTCAGGCGGCTGCCGGCGGGCTGGCGCTGATCAACTCTATCGGCGCGCTGGGCGGCTTCGCCGGTCCGTATCTCGTCGGCTATCTGAAGGACAGTTTCGGCACCTTCACCGCGGGCATGGTCGGTCTTGCCGTCGTACTCGTGATCACGACGTTGCTGACGCTTTCCCTGTACGCATTCAACAAGGGGAAGTGAAGATGCCATCTCCTCATTCGATTCGCCGGCGCCACTTGCTTGGCGCGGCCGCCGCATCCGTCCTGATGCCTGCGCTCGGCGTGCGCAACGCTTTTGCCAAAGAGGAAACACGGAGTATGAGTACTAGCGGCAATTACCTGCCTGTTCGGGCCGAGTGGCTCGCATCCGGAACGGAAGCGGCGCTCGAACCGGACATGCCGATCATCGACGCGCATCATCATTTTTATGAACGCCCGGGCTGGACGTATTTGCTCGACGAGTATCTGGAGGATGCGCGGTCTGGACACAACATCACTGCGTCTGTCTTCATGCAGGCATTGACACGGTACCGCACCACGGGCCCGGAACCACTGCGGCCGGTTGGCGAAGTCGAGTATGTCGCGCAAGTCACCGCGCCGATGCAGAAAGAAAAGCCGCAGATAGCGAAGGGCATTGTGGGATACGCAGATCTCCGGCGTGGCGCCGCGGTACGAGACGTACTCGAGGCGGAACTGGAGGCAGGCGATGGCCGCTTGCGCGGTGTTCGACACCTCGTAACCTGGGATGCCGACGCCTCGCTTGTGAACCCACTGTCGGCCGTTCCTCCTGGACTCTTGCTCGACACCGACTATCGGGCAGGGGTTGCTCAACTGAGATCATTGGGACTCTCCTACGATGCATGGTTGTTCTTCCCCCAGCTTCCCGAGTTATTCGATTTGGCCAAGGCAAATCCCGACACGCCGATCATCGTCAATCACTGCGGGGGGGTGGTGAGAATCGCCAGCTACGCGGATCAGCGCAAGGAAGTGTTCGACACATGGTCACGTTCGATGCGCAAGCTCGCGCAGTTACCGAACGTTTACGTGAAGGTGGGCGGACTCGGAATGCGGATCAATGGCTTCGACTTCGAAAGAGGTGAGCGACCACCCTCTTCGATTGAACTGGTCGAAGCCTGGAAGCCGTGGATGCTGACCTGCATCGAAACGTTCGGCGCGGATCGTTGCATGTTCGAAAGCAATTTCCCGGTCGACAAAGGATCCTATCCATTCAGCAACGGCTGGAATGCTTTCAAGCGAATGACGAGACAGGCAAGCACGGAAGACCGACAGGCGCTGTTTCGAGGCACGGTTTCAAGGGTCTATCGCCTGAGCTGAGTCGCAGACGCAGACGCAGACGCAGACGCAGGCAGCATCGACGTTGCTCAGTCGTGCCAATCTTTGCCGCTTATCGCGTGCCACCTTCGTCAGGCACTTCAATCGGACGTTTGGTCGTTCCGCGCTTGATATGCTGACCTGGCGTCAAGCTCAGGGTTTAGTTGGCATGCGATCCAGTGGATTGACGCAGATCGCGGGCGCGTCCGTCCCTTCCGGGTGCACAGTTCAGGTTTAACGGTGGTTCGAAGTGCCGCGTGGCGTGTATCTCGCAAGTCGAGTCCGTTTCAATCCAGGCGTGGCAAAAACTCCCATAGCTGTTTGAGTTGCTCGGGCTGCTCCTCCGGTATGAAATGACCGCTACGCTGGACGAAGCCGCCCGACACCTTTTCTAAGTAAGCCCGCCAGATGTCTAAAACATCCGCATTCTTGAGATAGTCGAAGGTCTAATCACCATAGAGCACGTGTAAGGGCATACTTATCGTTCTGCGCAGTCGACTTGGTCCTGTTCCTGACCGCCGGGAAACGATGCGAGTCGATGAAAGTCTCGATCAAAACGCTTTCCTGCTTATTATTCAATTCCCGCTTCCAGCTCCGTATCCACCGGCGTGACGAAGCGGACGGAAGAAAGCCCGAATCTCCTCCACGAGCAGTTCCGGTTGTTCCAGTGCCGCGAAATGTCCGCCACGTGGCATCGAACTCCATCGCTGTACTTCGAAAACCCGTTCGATCCAGGAACGAGGAGGCATCGGCAACTCGCGGGGAAATACCGCCACGCCCAACGGAGTCGCCACTCGTTCCGACGGGCCGAAAGCCAGCGGGCGGAGGCGATTTTCCTTGTAAATTCGAAAAGACGCGTCGAGCGTGTGGCCGAACCAGTAGATCGAAATATCGGTCAGTAGTTGATCCATCGTGAAGACGCTTTCGATGTCGCCGTTGCAATCGCTCCAGGTCCGGAACTTCTCTGCAATCCAGGCTGCAAGGCCAACAGGAGAATCGGTCATCGCGTATGACAGGGTTTGGGGCTTGGTGCTTTGGACCGACGCATACGCACCTTCTGCGCTCGACCAAGTTGCGACGGCGTCGAGATAGGCTCGCTCCTCTTCGGTCAGCGCATGCACGCTGTCGCTCACGGTCGGCCGAAAGCTCGCAGGGATGTAGTTGACATGCGCGCCGATCATCCGTGCGGGGAAACGGCGCGCAAGCCACATCGAAACTCCGGCGCCAATGTCTCCTCCCTGAGCCCCGAAGCGGTCGTAGCCGAGTTCAGTCATGAGTTCGAGCCACATCCCGGCGACGCCATGGGAGCCGCTTCCGGGAGTCCGCAAAGCTGCAGAAAAGCCGAAGCCAGGTAATGACGGAACGACGACATGAAACGCGTCGGCCGAATCGCCGCCATATGATGCGGGGTCTGTCAGAAGCGGGAGAACGCGCTCCATCTCAACGAACGAGCCCGGCCAACCGTGAGTCAGCACGAGCGGCATCGGCTCTGGACCTTTGCCTTTCTGATGAACGAAATGAATCTCGCATCCGTCGATGGTCGCCTGAAAATTCGGCAACTCATTGAGCCGCGCCTCCTGCGCACGCCAGTCGAACCGACTTTGCCAATAGTCCGTCAATCGCCGTACGAATGCCAAGCTCGCGCCATCATCCCACTGCTGCGCGTCGAGACACGCGGGAAAGCGAGTGTTCCGCAGGCGTTGCATGAGATCTTCTATCTGGCTGTCATGCACATTTATGCTCAGAGACCGTGCGTACATTCCTGTGCTCCATTCGACGGAAAAGGCGACCAGTCGACCAAAACTCGTCGAGTGCGGCCGTTGGCTTGTTACTTCGATTCGACCTCGCGACGAAATGCTGCAGGAGTCGCGACAAGCGATCACCGGACAGCCGCTTAATGCGGGTGGGCGATGCGTTATCCGCCTTCCACCCGATGGTTCTCGCAAAACCGAACAGGACATCAATACCAGCATCACATACGATTCTCTTCGTCCCCACAAGTCATTCCCGCGTTTGCTGAACATGGACGTTCGACAAGATGCACATTAGTAACGACACTTGCCCCCGAGCCGACCTTGAAGGCATGCAGCCGACGAACCACGCTCACCGTCGCCATCCATCTTACGAATTCGGCTTGGCTAGTGAGACCACGCTAACGCCTGAGAGACTCAACAACGCTGAAGGTGGCAAGAGAAGCTTCGCCTCTCGTATTCCAGCGCCCATGACGATCACCTTCCGCTCCAGCACAGCCGTATCCACCAGTATTCGCCAGCCGATGGGCAGACCGAACGCCGTGATACCACCGTACTCCATTCCAGATGCGCTAACGGCGTCCTCGCGAGAAGCGAACGATACGCGGCTTGCCTCTAGCGCCCTCCGGGCGGCGCCATTGACGTCGATTCGTTTGTCCGCGAGCGCAACTATCGCGGCCAGGTGCGCAGCGCCATTCTTCTTGAAGCGCACGATGATGGTGTTGGCATTGTCTTCAACCGGAATATTGTAACGAGTCATGCATGCGTCGGTATCCGATGCATCATCGGGCACGTTGAACACAACCACGTCGAGATCAGCAATCGAATTGCCGACCCGTTCGGGTAATCGAGCGACGCGTTTGCTCTCTGGAACGAGATTTAGTTTGGAAAGATAGTCGGCGGTTAGCATGAACCATGCACATGAGAGAAGAACTGGAATTGCTGCGAGGCCAAAACGCGGCTCGTCAGATCGTCGCTGAAAACCGGCATTGCGATGACTACCGTTACTGTCCATTCCCGTTGTCAGCATGCACCGCCTCGGTCGCAGTGACACAAATCGCAAAAGCGACGCACCATCTCTTGGACACGTTCATGTACCGAAACGTGGTACGACATCCAATCCAGCGAGCCTCGCGAGTTCGCCGCTGTTCACAAGCGACTGTGCATGGCCCAGCGCGCCAGAGAACTCCCAGTCCGTGGCCATCGAAGGCACGCGCTCGCGCACGGCGGAACGCAGCAATTCGAGCGTCGCGCAAGAGCGCAACGCACCGTGACAATCCATCGCTTCCGTTGCGGCGAGAAGCTCGATTGCGACGATCGCATCTGCGTTGCGCGCCATATCCAGAAGACGGCGCGCACCGTGCGTAGCCATCGACACATGATCTTCCTGATTGCCCACCGTCGGAACGCTCTCGACCGACGCGGGATGCGACCGTTGACGGTTTTCCGCTACGAGCGCAGCCGCCGTGATCTGCAGGCTCATGAATCCAGACGTCAGTCCGCTGGTGCCCGTCAGAAATGGCGGCAAACCACTCATCGATCCATCAAGCAGGAATGCGATACGCCGCTCGGCCATGCCGCCGGTTTCCGCCGCGACGTTTGCAAGCGCATCGGCGACGAACGCGACAGGTTCTGCATGGAAGTTGCCGCCCGATATGACGTCACCGTTATCGACAAGGATCAGTGGGTTGTCCGACGCGCTGCGTGCCTCGGTTTCAAGCATCGCGCAGGCGAAGCGAAACACTTCATGGCATGCGCCCATCACCTGAGGAATGCAGCGCAAGCTGTAGGGATCCTGCAAGCGCCCCTTGGTGCGTTGCAACTCGCGGAACTCACTTTCCTTAAGCAAATCGCGCAAAGCAGCGGCGACCTCGACCTGCCCGCGATGCGGCTTGAGCGCGTGAATGCGGGGATCGAGAGGCGCGGTCGACCCAAGCGCGCCTTCGAAGGTCAGCGCTGCAACGGCCAGTGACGATTGCACAACGCGCCAGATTTCGAACAGTCCAGCAAGGCACAAGGCCGTGGATACTTGCGTGCCATTCAGCATCGCGAGTCCTTCCTTCGGACCGAATCGGACAGGATTCAGTCCAGCGCGCGACAATGCGTCCGCGCCGCTCAGCAGTTCGCCGTTGAACGTCGCGCGGCCTCGGCCGATCATCACCGCCGAGAGATGGGCGAGTGGCGCAAGATCTCCGGAAGCACCGACCGAACCCTGCCCAGGTATCATCGGCAACACACCTCGCATCAGCATCTGTTCGAGCAGCGCGACGACTTCGCCGCGTACACCGGATGCGCCCAACGACAGCGCCGCCAGCTTGAGCGCGATAACGAGGCGCACGACACCCTCCGGCAGTGGATCGCCCACGCCGACCGTATGCGAAAGCACGAGGTTCTCCTGCAACGTATGCAGGTCGGCTGCATCAATCCGTCGGTTCGACAACTTGCCGAAGCCGGTATTCACCCCATACACCGCGTCGCCCTTCGCAATCATTTCGTCAATAATCGCCGCCGAGCGCATGATGTTGATGCGGGCCGCATCACCCAGTAACGCGGTTGCGCCTTGAGCGTAAACGGCGTACCAGTCCGCAAGCGTGTTCGCGCCTGGCACGATATCGATGTTCATCTGAACTCCTGTTCTATAGCGGCGAGAATCAATTCAACGTCGGTGAGTCTATGTGCGCAACATGGTGATGTTCGCGCCTGCTTCATGACGAAGACATCGGCGTTTTAGCGAAATCTTTAAGATGATGGATGTTCCTGCACTAGCGCGCCAATTATTATTTCGTCGCCTTTGATAACGTACGCTTATTAATGACGCGCGTTTGATGAGGACCGGACGCACCGTCTCGCTCTCGCATCGCTCGAATAAACTTCTCGACGGCGACCTCGCTACGGTCACGCCGATAAACCAGATACGTTTGGAGCGTCGACAACGACGCGTCGCTGATCGGCACGACATTCACGCCGGGTGTCGCGATGCCCGCGTAAGCGCTAGGCACGAGCGCTACGCCGTCGCCAAGCGCTACTCGCGCGAGCAGATTAGTGAAAGAAATCTCATGACCCACGATGCGAGCCGGCCGGCCGCGCCGCCTGATGATGGCAATAAGACTGTCGTACACTTCAGGATGACGGTCGCGCGGCACCGTGTAGAAGGGTTGATCGGCGAGATCGCCGATCGACAGCATCGGCTCTTTCGCGAGCGGATGGTCGCTCGGCAATGCTACTCCCATCTCGATGCGCGATCGAAGTTTTACGTTGTGGAGTTGATCGTCGCGCTTGGGTAGTGTGGTGACAAGAACGTCGACGAGCGACGCATCGAGCAACGCATACAAACGATCCGCACGCTCGACGGTCGGGGATATTCGAATCAGCGGATGTGCCTGACGAAAGGCTCTGATACATGCAGGCACGGTGCTATGAATGATCGCAGATGAAAGTCCAATCAGCAGGTGACCGCCCAAACCATCGGCCATCGCGTGCGCATCGGCATGCATTCGATCCGCTAGCGCGAGCATTTGCGATGCCTGCCGAAGCAGTGTCGTCCCCGCTTCGGTGAGCGACACGGCGCGCTTACTGCGCCGAAGTAACTGGACGCCTAGTTGCTCTTCGAGCCGGGCAATGTGTTGCGTCACACCGGGCTGCGTGGAGTGAAGCGCCTCGGCCGCACGGCCAAAATGCAGCAGATCACCCACGACCACGAACGTCTTCAATAGCTTCAAGTCGAGCATCCTGCCTCCCTGTCCTTTGCTCCCGCCTAGTCGCTTTGGACCCCGTCCAAGACCGACTCCGGTGCTCAAGCGAATTTGCTTCCGATGCCGGTCATAAACACTCATTCGGCTGCTGCGTGCAGATACAGCGGGAACACGTTCAAGCCTTCTTGCCTTTGCGTGAAATGGAGCGCTAGCTTGCATCCTTTGGCGAGGTCTGACGATTGCCGAGTAGCGCGATTAGTTGCGTCTCGCATGCGGAACACGAGTATGCGCGCCGCTGCGAGATCATGAACCTGAGCGGACGCATGTGCCAGGCGCGCCGATGCAGTTCAACGAGCATTCCGTGCACGAGGTCGTCCGCGACCAGATGATGCGGCATGTGCCCCTAGGCACAAGCCTCCCCTCAGCAGATCGTGCTTCGCGTCGAGGTCATTCACTAGCCACTGGCGTTCGCTTGCGACCCCGTGCTGCGTCTTCTCTGCGTCGGGCTGATTGTCGGTTAGGACAAGCTGGATGTGTCGACCAAACTCCTCTCGCGGAATCGGCCCCGCGATCGCGGCCAGCGGATGCGATGGCGCACAGACGGACACCATCCGCGCTTTGCATAGATGCAGCCTCTCGATCGCACGTGGGTCGAGTTCGGGCACATCCCCGATCGTCACAGCCAATGCATAGGTGCCATCGGGAATCAAATGCTCGCCGCCCTGCATCGTCGTCATGCGCAAATTGATCGCAGCCGTCGAAGCGTCCGCCTGCAGGGTGCGCAAGCATTCGATCAGGTGCGCACGCTGCCGTAAGTGTCGCTTTGCGAGTATTGCGCTCGAACAGCGCTACATCGAAGGCACTTTCGAGCGCGGCGATCGCGTGACTGATCGCCGACTGTGCACGCCTCAGCTCACGCGCCGCCCCGGAAAAGCTTCCTGCGTCACACACGGCAACGAAAGCCCGAGCGGCGAAAAGCCGTATGCCGGCCCGTTCGCAGTTGTGCGCCGGGTTCTGCGCCTGCAACAGCGAGGCCGCATCGCGAATCACGCGCGGGGTCTGCGCATGCGTCGGGATGATGTGGCTCACGACCGCGAGTTGCTGGCGCGGACGGCGCACCGCGCGGCCGCGGGCATCGAGCGCGCTGAACGCTCGCGGGCTGGTGTACTCGTTCATTAGATGCAGATCGGCGTCCAGCAGCACGTTGTGTTCGTCGATACGCGCTATGGTGTGCGAATGACGAGCTTCCGGTAAAGGGTCTGGTCTGACATGACTTACTCGCTGAGAAAAGGCAGCACGCGCTCGAGCAGCCGCTCCGGCGCTTCTTCGGGAATGTAGTGGCCGCAAGGCAACGCCTCGCCCTGCACGTTTGGCGCATACGCCCGCCATTCGGCAACCGGATCGAAGCACTGTTCGATCACGCCCTGCGCGCCCCACAACGCCATGAAAGGACAGCCGATGCGTTGCTCTGAAGCGAGCGTCGCGCGGTCGTGTTCGAGGTCGATGGTCACGCTCGCGCGATAGTCCTCGCAGATGCCGTGCGCCGTATCGGGATCGGAGAGACAACGCAGATATTCCGCGTAGGCCGCCGGCGTGAACGGCGCGAGACCGGCACTGCGCGCGCCGATGGTCTGCTTGAGATAGAGATCGGGGTCCGCGCGGATCAGCGTCTCCGGAAAGGGCGCCGGGCGTACCAGCATGAACCAGTGCCAGTAGGCGCGCGCGAAGGCGAACGAGGTCTGCTCGTACATCGCGAGCGTCGGTGCGACATCGAGCGTCACGAGGCGCGTCACCGCATCCGGGTGATCGAGCGCCATGCGCGCCGCGACACGCCCGCCCCGATCGTGGCCCATCACCGCGAAGCTCTCATGGCCGAGGCCGCGCATCAGTTCGATCTGATCGAGCGCCATGCGGCGCTTCGCGTAGTTCGCGTGATCGGCGGCGCCCGCCGGCTTGCCGCTGTCGCCGTAGCCGCGCAGGTCCGCGGCGATCACCGTGAAATGTTCCGCGAGCGCCGGCGCCACCTTGTGCCAGATCGCGTGCGTCTGCGGATGCCCATGCAATAGCAAAAGCGCAGGGCCGCGCCCGCCCTGAATCGCGTTAATGCGTATGCCGTCGACGGTCGTCGACACGTTCCTGAAGCCTTCGAACATGGTTGTCTCCTGATCGTGATTCGAGTCTAATTGATGAATCCCGCGATTGGGTTTCCTGAAAAGCATTCCGGAAGTAACTCGAGGGAACGAATCCAGCGAAAGCATATGGAGCATGGAGATGGATGGATTTTCTGACCTGAACCTATTCGCGCTCGTGGCGCGGCACCGGAATCTGGCGGCGGCTGCGCGCGAGATCGGCGTGACGCCACCCGCGGTCAGCAAGCGGCTAGCGCAACTTGAACGGCGCCTCGGCGTGCGCCTGATGAACCGCACGACGCGGCGTCTGAGTCTCACGCCGGAGGGCGAGCTATATCTGTCGAACGGCTCGCGCATTCTCGACGAGTTGTCGGAACTGGAGCATCTCGTCACGCAAAGCCGTGGCGAGCCGACCGGCCTGCTACGCGTGAACGCGTCGTTCGGATTCGGGCGTGCGCGCATCGCGCCAGCGGTTTCGGAATTCGTCGCACGCTATCCCGCGATGAAAATCCTGCTGCATCTGACGGACCGGCCGGTGAGTCTTCAGGACGAGGGATTCGATGTCGGCATCCGCTTCGGCGAGGTGCCGGATGCGCGCATCAACGCGCGGCTACTGCTGGAGAACAGGCGCCTCGTGTGCGCGTCGCCCGACTATGTGGCGCGGCACGGCAAGCCTTCGGTGCCGCACGATCTGACGCGGCATGCGTGCATCGTTTTGCGCGAAAACGAGTCGGCCTACGGCACATGGCATTTCGCGCGCGGCAAGCGCACGGAAACTGTCAAGGTCGATGGCGCTTTGTCCAGCAACGACGGCAGTATCGTACTTCACTGGGCGCTCGAAGGTCGCGGGATCGTGGTGCGATCGCAGTGGGAGATCGAGGGCCATCTCGCGCGCGGCGAACTCGTGCCGTTGCTCGCGGACTGGGCATTGCCGGATGCCAATATCCACGCGATCTATCTGGAGCGCAATCAGCTTTCGGTCAAGCTCAGGACCTTCGTCGACTTTCTCGGCGAGTTTCTGCGCAGACCGAGCGGCACTGAATGGACACGCAGTCGATGAACGCTCCCAACATAGGTTTCGAAGTGCGTTCCAAGAGACAGATTTCAGCGGTCAAAGAGACATTCGGACGTCGCTCGGAGGCTGACATTGAATGACGCTTAATGGCCCAGATTGTGTCAAAACGCATTTTTGGAGCGCTAAAATTTTGCTATCCGACGGCGGAGGACAAGCAAAATGAAGCGGTTCGTTCGAGGCGACGATCGTAACCAGAGCTTTCTCCTTCCCGAAGCACTTGATGATTACGTGACGGACACAAATCCGGTCCGCGTGATCGATGTCTTTGTAGAAGAACTTGATCTTAATGATCTGGGGTTCGAGGGAGTACAGCCTGCGTTGACTGGAAGGCCGGCTTATCATCCTGAGGTGATGCTTAAGATCTATATCTACGGGTATCTCAATCGCATCCAGTCCAGTCGTCGTCTTGAACGCGAAGCGCAGCGAAATATCGAGCTGATGTGGCTCACTGGTCGACTGGCTCCGGACTTTAAAACCATAGCTCGGTTCCGTAAAGACAACGGCAAAGCTATCCGCAACGTCTGCGGTCAGTTTGTGATGCTATGCCAACGTCTGGACCTTTTTGCTGAAGCAATCGTCGCGATCGACGGCAGCAAGTTCAAGGCGGTGAACCATCGCGACCGCAACTTCACGAACGCCAAGCTCGAACGGCGCATGCGCGACATCGAGTCAAGTATTGCTCGGTATCTTCAGGCGATGGACACAGCCGATCGTCAGGAGCCTGCAATCGCGAAGGCCAGGACGGAGCGACTGCAGGACAAGATTGCAGCCTTGAAGGAGCAGATGCAACGTCTCAAGGAGATCGAGGTCCAGCTCAAGGCGGCACCCGACGGACAGATATCGCTCACCGATCCGGATGCGCGTTCGATGAAGACGCGCGGCACGGGGGTCGTCGGCTACAACGTACAAACGGCCGTCGACACGAAGCACCATCTAATCGTCGCGCACGTCGTCACTAACGATGGTATTGATCGCGATCAGTTGACATCGACGGCCAAGCTTGCTCGTGCTGAAATGGGCGTCGAAAAGATCACTGCTGTTGCGGATCGCGGCTATTACAAGAGTGAAGAGATACTCGCATGCCACGAGGCTGGAATAACGGTGTTTGTTCCGAAGACGGTGACCTCGATGGCCACTGCTGATGGCCGCTTCGGGAAGGATGACTTCATTTACAACGCAAAGACGAACGAATACCGGTGCCCGGCAGGGGAGAGACTTATTTGGCGATTCTCTACCATTGAACGCGGCTTGAAGATCAGTAAATACTGGAGTTCGAATTGCCAGCAATGTCCGTTGAAGGAGAACTGCACGCCCAGTCCACAACGTCGCGTGGCCCGTTGGGAACACGAAGCTGTTCTTGAGGATATGCAGACGCGTCTCGATCATGCACCTGAAATGATGCGGATCCGGCGACAAACCGTCGAGCACCCGTTTGGCACGATCAAGGCATGGATGGGAGCCACTCATTTCCTGACTCGAACCATTGAGCGGGTGAGCACGGAAATGAGCTTGCACGTGCTTGCATACAACATCAAGCGAGTGACTAACATACTTGGTTCAGACGTTGTTATGAAGGCGATACGGGCGTGATGCCCGCAGGAGTTGAACACTCGGCGATAACTTCGCCCGCGACTTAAAATTCGGCATGCGCAACGAAAGATTGTGAGTTGCACCGATACGGCGTTTCGTCGATTCATGTGGCTGTGCGTTTTGACACAATCTGGGCCAACATAGGTCGCCAGCAGCGTCTCGAGACGCTCGCGACCTTCCTGCGGAAGGTCCGAGTAATGGATGCCACTCGGCTCGAAATGCCGGTTATCGTTGAACGGCCCCGCGAACACCTCCCACGGAAGCTCATTGCCGATTGTCGCCCGTTGCCGCGCCTCCGCCGACAGTGCACTCATTAGCGCATGGCCTTGCTCCTCTTCGTCGGCAAACACGCGCAGGCCGCTATATTTGCCGAACCGCGCCAGGACCGGCTCCGAACCCATGAAGATCGGCGTCGTGACGAGTTGGTCGCCAAGCACGCAGCAGTTGATATTCAGGTGGTGACCATCGATCTGCCACCCCCAAGGCTCGTTAGACGACGGGTTCCCAAAGATGCTGACCCAGTAGTACCACTCGTCGTATTCCTCGGGCTTGCCTGTGATCTCGAAGGCGTGCTCGTTGAGTCGCATGACATCGCGCGCGGTCCGATAACCCGCCCTGCTCATCGTCTCGCGCAATAGTGCCAGCGCGGCGTCGCGCTGGCCGCGGCTGAGATCGGCGAGGCAGACTCCGTGACGGGGGATCAGCCAGGCGTGAATGTTGGACCATTCCCGCCACGCCTCGCCGTCTATAGGCAGGCAAACGGCTTGCCGCTGCCTGACATCGAGGCTCGCGAGAAAGGTCTGCGCGGCCTCGACCAGTGAAGCAAGCGAGGCGCCGGCCACAACTAGCGCGGGGGGCTCTTGGCCAGTTGAACTGGTACAGATCACTCCGCTGAACGGTTCAGACAAGCCGGTTCGTGCCAGATCGATCATCTTCTGCTGTCGCGGTGTCGGTTGGAATGATCTAGTCGCCGGTGCCTCCGGCCAGTTCCGCAAGCCAAAATTCGCCGTTTCTCCTGCCATGTTGTTCTCCCTCCCGGTTATTTGGCCGCCCTCCGACGGCAGACTGATCATAAAAACATTCGTACAGCAAATGCCGTTAGCCGACGTGCTTACGCTACCTCGCGTCGAAAAACGTCGGCGGTGTGCGCCCGAAGATCAAAATTGAGATCGGCCGCCTGTTCCGGCGACAGACGCGGATCAACGGCCAGCAGTCGGCGCGCGACCACGTGGTCGGTCGGCCGGTTGATAGACTCGACGCCGGTCAGGACGCCACCACGAAAGAAGAACACCGAAAAACTGTGGCTGTCAGGGTCACCGCGCAACACCGCACGATCATGGCCAACGGCGTTGCCCGCGATCTGCAATCTCAGATCAGCCTGCTCGGACCAGAACCACGGAACCTTATCGTAGGGCTCTGGCTTGCCGATGATCGCTGCTGCTGCTGCTGCGCCCTGGTCAACGGCGTTCTGTATCGATTCGAGACGGCAGCGGCCGGCCGCGAAGCGGCTTGGGAAATTGGCGCAATCTCCGATCGCGAAAATGGCCGGGTCGGCGGTCGCCAAGTTCTGATCGACAAGGATCCCGTTGTCGACTGTCAGCCCCGCTGCCGCGGCGATCTCGGTATTGGGCCGAACGCCGATACCGATCAACACGAGGTCGGCCGAAAGTTTGCGGCCATCGCTCGTCTCGACCCCGGTAACTCGCCTTTCGCCGAGAATACGGGTAACACGGGTGCCAAGCAGAACGTCGGAACCCCATCTGCGGTGCACCTGGGTGAAGTAACGGGACGTCTCCCTGGACACGACGCGCTCCATCGGGTTCTGCATCATCTCGACGATATGTACGCGAACCCCGGCGTTCCGAGTGACGGCCGCAAATTCGAGTCCAATGAAGCCGGCACCGATGACCACAGCTTCGCGCGCACCGGCGAGTCGCGTACGCAACGCCTCGGCGTCGGCGAGCGTGCGCAGCGGCAACACACCTTCGAGTCCAGCGCCCGGGACCGGCAAAGGTCGGAATCGGGCACCGGTCGCCAACACCAACTGGTCGTACGAGACCTTGCGGCCCGACGCACATTCGACGTGTCGCGTCTGCCGGTCGATCGACGTCACGCTCTCACCGATTTCCAGTTCGATTCGCTGATCTCGATAGAACGCTTCCGGTCGCAGCCAGAGTTTCTCCAGCTCGATCTCGCCAGTGAGAAAAGTTTTCGACAGGGGCGGACGATCATAAGGAATCCTGGGCTCGTCGCCGATCAGCACGACGCTGCCGTCGAACCCTGCTTGCCGCAACGAGGCCGCTGCCTGAAAACCGGCCTGACCCGCGCCGACGATGACGACATTCAAGTTCTTTGTCATGCCTTCTTCTCCATCCGGTACACGACGGGACAGCCTGCTTTCCACGACGCCACCCATCGACGAGGGAGTCGGGCATTCACAGCGTGCTCGCTGGCGGTGAATTCGAGCATCTCGTGTTCGCTCCATTTTCTTGAAGTAACGATCAGAATCGCCACCGCGCGACATGAATGTGGATGGCGGGGTCTGTTGCTCCGAGCCGTCGCCTTCAGCGAAGGATCGCGGCGCATAGCACTGCGGCGTCGCGTCTCAGATGCGGTGCAGGACAATCAGGCGAGGCGCCCCACGTTATCTCCGAGGGCGGCGGCTTCCGACGCGCTGAGGACTGCGTTCCAGGTTCCCGTCGGAATGCCCCGCGCCGCTTTCTTGTCGCGCACGACATTCATCGGGTCGAGCCCTCGTTCGAGGCGCTTCAGTTGCTCTCGCAGCATCCGCCGCAACAGCACGACGCCCGTGTCGGACATGCCAAGGTTTTCCAACGCGTGTACCGCTGTCGTGCGCTGACCTTCCTGTGCTTCACGATCGTCTGGCTTGCGCTGACGCTCCTCGTAGCTTCGTGAGACCACCGCCCCGGACGAGCCTCGTTGCTGATATCCGTACCGGGACGCCAGCCCACCTTCGGCTCGCCGTTCTCCAACGGCCACGCCACGATGCTAATGCCACGCACGTGCTCGTTGTCGATCGGCACCGCCCACGACAGTTCCGTCGCCCTCGTTTTGCGTCCGCCATCGTGGCTGACCGCCGGGACCAGATATGCGTTCGGCACGATGCATTCGGCATGGCGAATGCAATAGTCGCCATTGGGCAACTCGCGCACCATGTTGAAACGCACCCCGGTCGGCCTCTTTTCGAAATCGATCTTGGCCATATCGCGCGCCAAGACGCTTGCCGTCATTCCCTCGAGCATGTTGTGCCCTTGGTTGCCGCTGATAACCTGGTGCAACATGATCAAATGCCAAGGATCGACGACGTTCTCGTAGTGCTGCAGCCAGTTGCAGTCCGTGACGTACCCAATTCCCTGGTCGTCCCAAAGCCGCATGCCGCGCAGTTCCACCTCGCCCACGACCTGCGAGTCGATGATGTCGTAGATCGGGAATTCCGGCTCGGTCCCGGGAGGGCCCATGTACACGAATACCAGTCCGCCGAATTCAAGCGCAGGATAAGCAGGCTGCCATACGTTCATTCGTTCACGAAACTCATCGGTCTCGCACGGCATTTCCAGGCAGCGGCCATCGGTGGCGTAGAGCCAGCCGTGAAAGCAGCAACGCAGGCCGCGCTCCTCGACACGCCCCCATTCCAGCGACGTGCCCCGATGCGAGCAATGCGGCTTCAACGCGCCAACCTTGCCTGACCCGTCACGGAATACAACTATCTCTTCGCAAAGAAGCTTTTCCTTGCGCGGAAGATCTTTCAATTCATCCGAGGTGCACACGGGCTGCCAGTAGCGTCGCAGCAACTCGCCCATTGGGCTGCCTGCCTCGACGCTTGTTAGCTCTGTAGCAACTGGTGGGGTTCGATGTCCGTAGGCAGGCTGCATCACGTATCTCCGAGTAGTAGTTAGGGCGTTATCAACGTGAGATGACGATACGCTTCACGTCCGCCGCGATAAACCTGCCGCTACTGGAAAGACTCTCACGCACCGCTGGATAATCACGTTCGCCGCGCGGAGCGGGCTCTTGAGGGCGCCCCCTCCTTCCAAAACCGCTCGATCGGGTTTGCCCTATCTTCTATTCGGCTACTGAAGTTCAGACGGCGACGTCTCGCGGAAGGCCCCGGAACCGTTGATGAAAATGCCCTTACCCGCCACCTTCCGATCATGCGCGGCGCAGATAAACTTACCGAGAGTTGGTTTTCATGTGCGAGCACGACTACCATGATCCGCAGCCGCATCCGCTGTCTTCGATATGGCGTGATGGAGGAGGGATAGACTGACTGCCGAACATGGGACGGCTGTTTGCCGAGATACACGAGGCTGAGATTACGCGCGGGTTCCCGGCTTCGCGACCGTTAAGTTGCTGCAATCCGTCCTAACCTAGGCGATTTACAGCACGCGTTCAGCGTGCGAGCTGATGGCGAAGGTGCAAGACGAGCTCCTATTGAGGGCGTTTCTAGTTGCGTGACGAGGTCTGAGGGCCGACGGCTTTCGCCAACAAGCCTGGACTTCCGATCAACTATCCTGAGGTTTTTGATTTTTTCTACGTGGTGTGGTGATCGCTAGGAAGATGTGCTTTCTGTCGGCCAGGCACTTCATCGTGCTCTGCACGCCGGTCCCGACGTTGGCAGGGCACAAGAGCTTATATGGACGCCTCCCGGCTTGCCAGGTGATGTTGGGTGTGACGGTGTAGAGGTCAGGCTGCAGACTTATATCCGTACATGGACTCCCGCCTATGAGCAAGATCGGTGTGCATTTTCGAAGGTCTTGACTGCGTCCGTACATTCGGCTTCAGATGTGCCTGCCATCAGCACGAGCCATCATGGAAGTTTGCGCGCT